>JBOGZC010000092.1:0-12853 GCA_050697075.1 Solirubrobacterales bacterium
ATCCTGCACGCCCAGCCGTGCGGCGGTGATCACCGGCCGCCACCCCATTCGCAACGGCATGTACAACGTCAGCTTCCCCTACGAGTACGGCGGCATGTCCGACCGCGAGGTGACGACGGCAGAGGTGCTGTCCGACGCAGGCTACGCCACGGCCTTCTACGGCAAGTGGCACCTCGGCGACGTGGAGTCCAGCTACTGCACCAATCACGGCTTCGACGAGGCCCTGTGGATGCCCTACAACCAGGTGCCGAGCCTATGGAACGCGCAGGGGCAGCTGGCGGCGCTCGGACAGGCGACCTTCCAGCCGGAGCTGTACCCCGAGGACCCGTACGACATGGACCCGGGCTGGCGCCCGGACGGATACGTGTTCGCGCTGGAGGGAACGAAGGGCGGCCCGGTGAAGGAGTTCGGCCGCGCGCCGAGTCAGGCCGACTACCTGAAGCTCGATCCCGAGTTCAAGAAGCGGACCCTCGAGTTCATCGAGAAGAACGCGGCCGCGAAGAAGCCGTTCTACGTCGCCTGCTGGCCGGCCCTGCTGTCCTTCCTCGGCGGCGGCTGGGGGGCGGAGCGCCTCACACCCAATGGCGCCATGATCCCGGAGGCCATCGCCCGGCTCGACGTCTTCATCGGCCAGGTGATGGACAAGCTGAAGGAGCTCGGGATCGCCGAGAACACTCTCTTCGTGGCGATGGCCGACAACGGTCCGATGGTTCACGACTCGAGCCCCGGCAGCGGCTTCATCGAGACGCTCTTCCGCGGCGGCAAGGGCGACTACCTCGAGGGCGGCGTGCGCGTGCCGGCGATGGCGTGGTGGCCCGGCACGATCGAGCCGGGACAGCTCGCCGGCGACATCATCCACGAGACGGACCTGTTCACCACCTTCGCCCGGGTCGCCGGCGCGACGGATCACATCCCGACCGACCGGGTGATAGACGGCGTGGACCAGACGGCCCTGCTCCTCAACGGCGACACCCACAGTCGGCGCGACTACGTGTTCATCTACACCGGCGACGTCCTCGCCGCAACTGTGAAGGGCCGCTACAAGCGCTGCTGGGTCCACCACCACCCGGGGCTCTCCGGGGCCAACTTCTACGACCTGTACACCGACCCGCGCGAGATGAGCGGCCAATTGGTCCCGATGTTGTCGACCAAGAGCATGTTCAGCATGATGAAGGTGCGTCACCAATTGTTCATAGAGAAGTATCCGAACGAGGATTCGACCCGCGCCTGGCCGCTCACCGGCATCGACAACGCCCGCCCGGAGACCGAGGCTGCGGGCAAGCCGCGGGTGGACTTCTCGAAGCTCCCCTTCGATCCGCTCGAGCTGCTGGATCAGCTCCCCAATTGGGACGGCTTTGAGCTGGACCGCGCCGAATGAGAGCGAGGACCGATGGCCGATGACAAACAGCTCGACGTGATGATCGCCGTGTACGCGATGGGCGGTCTCGCCGAGAGCGATTACGATGCGATCGTGGACCTTGTGGAGGCGAAGACGGCGAAGGGCGTCCTCCTCGCCACGCAGGATGTCATGGGCGAGGCGACGCAGGTGCAGGAGGCCGGCGCGACGCCATTCGGCGATGGCCCAGAGGCTGGCCCAGAGAAAGGGGTGGGCAAGGTCAAAGACAAGGTGAGAGCCGTCAAAGACAAGGTGGAACACAAGGGGAAAGGCAAGATCGAGGAGAAGCTGGGCGAGAAGCTGGGCAAGAAGCTTTCCCCCGGCTCGGGGATGATGATCGCCGTCTACGAGCACGCAGGCGCTGACTCGGTCGCGCTGGCCGTGAGGAACCCGTTGTTTGCCTCCGCCGCGAGTGTCGACGGGCACGGCCCGAAGGCGCTGAAGGCGGCGCTGGAAGAGGCTCAGGCCGGACTGCCTAGCGGGTGAGCCACATCCCGCCCCATCGAGGGAAACGGGCCGTTGGGTAGCCCATCAAGCGTTCGCCTTGAGGGTAGGCTGGGACCGGTGAAGGACGACGCTCGGGAACCCCGTGGGGGCACTTCGGAGAAGCCGCCGTGTTGCGCCCCCGACGCCAAGCACGCGGGACCAGCCGAGCCGACCGTCGAGATTGACACCCGGGCGGAGCCCGGCTCGACCGATGGGATGGTCTCACTGTTTGGTCGCCCCTTCGCGATGGGCAACGAGGACCGTTGGGCCTACCCCGCCGACGGTGAGGGTCCGGTGCGAGAAGTCTCGCTTGAGTCCTTCTGGATCGACCGCGATGCCGTCTCCAACGCCTCATTCGCCGCCTTTGTCGAGGCGACCGCCTACGTGACCGAGGCCGAGCGCTTTGGCTGGTCGTTCGTGTTCGAAGGACTGCTGCCGGATGACTTTCCCGCGACGGAGTCCGTGGCCCAGACACCCTGGTGGCGGAGGGTGGAGCGAGCGGACTGGCGGCACCCGGAGGGCCCGCAGTCGTCGACCGACGGACGCAGCGACCATCCCGTCCTGCACGCCTCCTGGAACGACGCCCAGGCTTACTGTGCGTGGTCGGGCAAGCGCCTGCCGACCGAGGCCGAATGGGAGTTCGCAGCCCGGGGCGGACTGGAGGCCAAGGCATTCCCCTGGGGCGACGAGCGTGAGCCGGGCGGTGAGCATCGCATGAATGTCTGGCAGGGCACCTTCCCGAGGGAGAACACCACGGCGGACGGGTACTACGGCACCTGTCCCGTTGATGCGTTCCCCCCCAACGGCTATGGCCTCCACAACGTGACCGGTAACGTCTGGGAGTGGGCCACCGACTGGTTCGATCCAACATTTCGCCAGCGCGACCGAGGGCACGATCCCCAGGGCCCGACGGAGGGAACGCGCAAGGTCCAGAAGGGCGGCTCGTACCTCTGCCATCACTCCTACTGTCGGCGCTACCGGGCCGCCGCGCGCCAGGGCTTGACGCCCGACAGCTCGGCCGGGAACGTCGGCTTCCGCTGTGCCCGCGACGCGTAAGGAGCGGCAGGGCCGAGCCGGCCCGCGCGTCCGCTGATGGGCTCTCCTGCCGTGCCGGCCGAGCTGCCGATGATCGCGGACGCCCCACGGGCGTTCCACATGATGACCAAGCCCACCGGGGCGATCTGCAACCTCGACTGCGATTACTGCTTCTTTCTCTCGAAGGAGATGCTCTACCCCGGCAGTCGGTTCCGGATGGCCGACGAGCTGCTCGAGACGTACCTCCGGCAGCTGATCGAGTCGCATGCGCAGGCCCCGGAGGTAACGATCGCCTGGCAGGGCGGCGAGCCGACCCTGATGGGCCTCGACTTCTTTCGCCGCTCGGTCGAGCTCGTGCAGGGCTACCTGCGCCCCGGACAGCGGGCCGCCTACACGATCCAGACCAACGGGACGAAGCTCGACGACGAGTGGGCGGAGTTCTTCCGCGAGCACGACTTCCTGGTCGGGATCTCGATCGACGGCCCGCGCGATCTCCACGACGCCTACAGGGTCGACAAGGGCGGCAAGGGCTCATTCGACCGCGTCATGAAGGGCCTCAGCTTCCTCCGTGAGGCCGGCGCCGCGTGGAACGTGTTGACCACCGTGCACGCGGCAAACGGCGAGCATGGCCGCGAGGTCTACTGCTTCCTGCGCGACCAGTGCGACGCCCGCTTCATGCAGTTCATCCCGATCATCGAGCGGGTGGCGGAGGCGGACGCCGATGGGACCGTGCCGTGGACGTCTTGGCGCGATCGCCCCCTGTACGTCCAGGAAGGAGACGTGGTCACGGGCCGCTCGATCGGCGGCGAGCAGTACGGCCGCTTCCTCGTCGACGTGTTCGAGGAATGGGTGCGCCGGGACGTCGGCACCGTCTATGTGCAGATGTTCGACGTGGCGCTCGAGAACTGGGTCGGAGAGACTCCGAGCCTGTGCATTCATTCGGAGACCTGCGGGCTCGCGCTCGCGCTCGAGCACACGGGCGACGTCTACTCCTGTGACCACTTCGTCGAGCCCCGCCACAAGCTCGGCAACATCCAGGAGACGCACCTGCTCGAGCTCGTGTCATCGGATCAGCAGCGGCAATTCGGGCTCGACAAGCGTGAAACCCTGCCCAAGTACTGCCTCGAATGCGACGTTCGCTTCGCCTGCCACGGAGGCTGCCCCAAGGACCGCTTCATCTCCACCCCCGACGGCGATCCCGGGCTCAACTACCTCTGCCCAGGCTTCAAGCACTTCTTCCACCACGTCGACGGGCCGATGCGAACGATGGCCGGGCTCCTCGGGGCGAACAAGGCCCCCGCGGAGATCATGGCGCTCTACGCCGCCGAAGATGCGAAGCGCGGGCGCAACGACCCCTGCACTTGCGGCTCAGGACCCAAGTGGAAGCGCTGCCACGGCACTCCGGCCGAGGCCGGGGTGCTCGCCTGAGGTAACGCTACGCCACAGCCGGTCAGCAACGCGAGCACTTGGCCCGAGACCACGGGGTATCGCGAGTGGCCGTTCGCACTCTTGATCACGGGAAGCAGGGCGCATAGGGCGGTCGACCGACTGCCGGTGAGTTGGCCCGGGCGGGTCGGCATCGCCGGCCGAAACGCCGGGAGAGCGTCAAACAACCAATATCAAGAGCGCCGTCGAGCGGCCAGCAGATAGATCGCGAGCAGACATGGCGACGACGGCCACCAGGAAGAGCTCGACGTCGATCGAGGTCATCGGCAACCGGAGACGGTGCCGCTCTCGCCGTGCCGCCCCCTCGCGAACCGTGCCTTCCTGCCGCTCTGAGGTGTGGCTGCGGAGTCAGGCCTGCACGCGCCTTGCCACTCCACCGAGCCACCGGATCGATTGGGCAGAAATCGCCGAATTCTGCCCAAATAGCCGGTGACTCTCTGCAATTTACGGCAATCTGTGCGGCGGTCGCAAAGGCTCAGCGAGGCCCGGAGAACCGCATGGTCATGCGGATTTCGGCGGGCTCCGGCGCCGCTTGCGCTTTCGCTTCACACGCGAGAGGTCGCTGGTTCGAAACCAGCCGCGCCCATCGACAGCCCCCTCCTGTTGTTAGCTCAGTACAGGACGTTGGGGAACCATCCGCCCTGTGGCTCCCGGTATTCGCCCATCGTCATTATGTTCATCGGCTTGACGAGGCGCAGCCCCTCGCTCAACCCCCACGGGAACACGCCCGAGCGCAGAGGAACGAGGAACGCGAGCGGGTCGTCCCCGATCGCCGCACCGCCGAGCAGCAACGCCTTCATGTCCTCCTCGGTCTCGGCGACCCCGTGGCCCATCGGCCAGAAACTGACCGTCGTCGCGTAGGCGACGATACGGCCGTCACGTTCAGCGACGACCGGAGCGAACGCGTGCGTCGCGTCGCGCAACTCGTTCGTGCGCTCGAAGCCGTGCACCTTCTTGCAGAGCGTCTCGCACTCGTCGAGGTCGTTCTCCTTCACCGGCCGCACGTCGACTCCGCCGACCGGGCCGCTCCGGGGCTTGCCGGTCATCACCGCGACAGGCTCCTTCACGTCGAATCCAAGCGATTGGTAGAGGCAAAGCGAGCGCATGTGGAAGGCATCCTGGAGCAGGCGAATCCCGGGCGCGCCTTCTCTGCGCTCGATCGCGGCCTGCATCAGCCGGTGGCCCACGCCCGCGTTCTGGCCTTCGGGGTCGACGGTGATCGGCCCGAGGCCCCGGATCGGGTCGCGCTCGTCGAGAAAATTCGAGCCGAGGAGGTGGCCGTCGCGCTCGGCCAGCACCCCCCAGATATTGGGGTGGGAGATCCAGTTCCCGATGATCTGCTCGGCGAACTCGACCGAAGGAAAGTCGCGCGTAAAGCGGTGGTGATCCTGGATCCCGCCGAAGGCCTCGAAGCAGATTCGCGCCAGCTCCTGCATGTCATCGGGCTCCGGCGACCGCAGCGTGATTTCAGCCGGCGCCTTGCTAACAGCCATGGTCAACTCCATTTCATCCGGCAGCGTTCGGCCGCCAGTCTACGCCTGACAACGCAGACGGCAAGGGAGCGGAGGAAGGAATGCTCCCACCTGCTGGGAGACGGGAGCCTTGCCGCTTGATTCGAGTCGCGGGCGCTATGGGTGAGCGGCGTCCCCGTCGAGCTTCGCTACTTCACCGTCTGGTCTTTTCGCGGCAACAAGGTGATCCGCATCGAGAACTTTCGAGAACGAGGCGAGGCCCTCGAAGCCGCCGGGCTGTAGGAGTAGCGACGCCCAGCGTCGTAGGTCTGGAAACGCGCTGGAAACAGCGGATCGCAGCAGCACGCGGCGGATCGCAGCCGCTCAGGCCACGAATCGGGGGTTTCTAGGCGTAAGGCAGCAGACCGCAGAACACGGCAGCCCTCTGGCACATTTCACACGCGAGAGGTCGCTGGTTCGAAACCAGCCGCGCCCACTGGAGCGGTGGCCGCGTCCCTCGTGGAAGCCAGAATGGTCGCTGGTTCGAAACCAGCCGCGCCGAGCGCCCGCCGGAAGCGCTTCTCGCGCCGCCGGCGGGCTCTGCGCCGGTCTTCCTCAGACGCGGAAGACGAAGCCCGGCGGGTCGTACCTGCTCGCCAGCCTGGCCAGCGTCAGAGCACCGAGCATGAGACCGAAGTCCCGGAGCGCGATGTCGTAGTAGCCGGACAGGGTCAAGAGGTTGATGACGATGCCGGCCAACCAGGCAGCGACCAGATAGGCGCCGTATCGAGGCTTGGCGAGGACAGCGATGCCGGCCACGATCTCCACCACGCCGACGATGTGCATGGCATCAGTCGCGTTGCCGGGAACGATGTCGTTGATCCAGGGCGCCAGGTAGGCCTCCCAATTGACGAAGACGTCGAAGAACTTGTCCAAGCCGAACAGGATCGGAAGGGCCGCGAACCCGATTCGCAGCAGCAGGAACGCCTGATACGCCGGATCGCCCTTGACGCGATCCACTACCGAGCCCACGCTGATGGCGGGTGCTCGGCCGGTGAGGGTGGCAGTCGACACGTTGACCTCCTTGGTCGATGGCTATCTCTTCTGTGTCACTGCTCCGTTGGCGTCGAGAAATCGCCATCTCTTACGCTTGCTCTCGCCGCCCGCTGTCGGCCCGAGGCTGTCCGGGCGGCAACTGTCAGTCGCCGCGTAGGGGCGCCCGGGAGCCGATGTCCCTCTCAACCAGGGCTCGCAGGCTGCGGTGGTCCTCGGCACAAGCCGAACACCCATCGAGATGCTCGCGCATGCCCGGGATGCTGGCGTCGGCGTCCGCCTCCCCCAGCTCCAGCTCGACATAGCGATCGAGCTCCTCGAAGCATTCCTCACAGCTCAGCTCGGGCCCCTGTGATCCGAGCAGCCTTTTGAGCACACTGTCTTGGCTCGGGTCTCGGTCTTTGCCCGTCATCTCGGCCCCGCCGTCTCGCGTTCTGGAACAAATCGTAGCCCGGCATCGGCCAGGTGGGCTCGGAGCTTCTTGCGCGCGTCATGGATCGTCTTGTAGAGGGCACCGCGGCTCGTGTTCAGCCGCTCTGCCAGCACGTCGATGGGAACGCCATTCACCGCTACCGCAATCAATACCTCACGCTGATGCCTCGAAAGCTCGCTCTGGAGCGCACGGCGGATCGAACCCATGACCTCGTGGCTCTCCGCGCGCAACGCCGGGGAACCACCCGGGTCGGCGAAGCGAGACCAGTCCCCTGGCTCGAGTGGGATCTCACGTCCCTGCCAGGCACGACGCCGCAGTTTCACCGCCGCCTCCAGAAGGGCGAACTTGTATGCCCAGGTGGTGAAGCGGCTCTCGCCGCGGTAGCTGTCGAGCTTGCCGAGGATCGCCAGCATCGCATCGTTGGCGGCCTGGTGTGCCAGATCGTCGAAATCGCCCCCGCGCAGGTGTGGTAGCGCTCCGCGCCGCCGGCCGATCTCAAAGCGTGCGGCTCTCAGTAGGAGTTCGTGCAAGCGGCATCGGGCATCCTCACCGCGCCCGCCGTCGGCGCGGAGCTCCAAAAGCCACGTCCGGGACTCGGCGTCGGGGCCGGGCGTGAGCGGGGCTTCGTTGAGCGAGGGCATTGCAGTGACCGGGGGAGGCCCCACCGGGACTGCGACCCTAACAGCGGTGCCTTGAGGCGCACTCAATACAACTTCTCCTCTCGCTCGAGCGGCGCAAGGATGCGCGCGGCGAGCCTCGGCGGACACCCGCGTTCCACCAGTTCGATCAGAGCATGCAGATCCATCGCGCGATCCGCGGCGACCGCTGCCGCCAACTCGGCCTCGAAGCCGGCGCGTTCGAGCTGACCCATTCGCCAGTTGGTCAGCTCGCCGCGGGGGGTCGCAGCCGTACCCGGGGCGGATCGTCCGCTTGTTGCTCTCGTCCACATGCTCGGTTGGCGACCCGGGGCGGGCGGTTCTTACCTCAGGCTCCGACGGGCGCCGGCGGTCGATGGTCGTGCATGGCCATCGACAGCGGCACCGGGGCTTGGCCAGCGGCGACAGCATCGAGGTAATCGCGACTGCCGTCGTAGCCTCGGCGGATCAACTCATCGGCGTGCGAGAAGTCGATCGGCGTGATCGGCTGCGGGCACGGCGGCGGCAGAACGATCAGCTCGGCGCGCTCGCGCAAAGCTTCGATTTCGACGAGGAGCCGGCGCATGACCAGCAGGCTCATCGCGTGGAGAAGCATTGCCACCGCGCCGCGTGGAGGTCTGGGCAGATCGCAGGCGTTCCCGGTCGGGAGCACATAGATCCGCTCGGCGCCGAGCTCGATCGCGTCGGCGATCGGCGCGTTGTTGGAAACCCCGCCATCGATCAGCTTCCGCCCTTCCCAGTCGACCGGCGCGAAGACACCCGGAATCGCAGCACTCGCCAAGACCGCATCGAACGCGTCACCGCGCGAGAGGCGAAGCTCTCGTCCGCTCAGGAGATCGGTGGCGATCACGTGGAATGGGATGGGTGCCTCCTCGAGCCGGGCGAACTCGATGTTGTCCGTGACCAACTCGCGCAGGCGCTGGTCGGAGATCAGGTGATCGCGGGCTCCGAAGAAACCGAGGAACCCGGTCAGCGGGTTGAGCGGGAAGACCTGCCCGCGGCCGAGGCCGCGCCAGACCTCAGCCAGCTCTTCTGCCGTGGCCGGGCTCGGTGGACGGGAGGCGATAAAAGCTCCGTTGAGCGCACCGACCGAGGTCCCAACGATCAGACCAGGAGTCACGTCGCGCTCATAGAGCGCGCGGATCATCCCGACCTGGATCGCGCCGAGGCTCGCGCCGCCGGAGAGAACGAAGGCCGTCTTCGTCCGATCGCTCATGATTCATTGGCGTCACGCGAGGGAGCCTTCTTACCCGAGCGCCGGCTACGTCAAGAACTACAGCCCCTAGGTCATCCGGGATGGCTGGCGCCGCAACCGCGACCCCAAGCGCCCGCCGCCCCGCGAAGCCGCTTCACGCCCTGGGCGACGTCGCGGATGCGGCGGACTCCCAGAACGATCGCAGCGCGCCGTTGAAAGGCTCGCCGGAGTACTGGCAACCGTGTGCCCAGCCGTCGATGATCAACCGCCTCGCGTCGAGCGACCGCGTCAGCGTGTCGCAGACCGCCCCGAAGGCGCGGCGTCCCAAGGCCTGGTCGCCGGCGGCGAGGTTGTCCCACCGGCCCGAAACGATCAATGTGGGACAACCCGCGCGCGCCAGCTCATCGAGGGGGATCTCCGCTTCCCACGGGGGACGCTCTGACATCGTCGTCGCCGCTGCGCGGATTCCCTCTTGGGTCAGCTTGGGGTGCTCGGGCGTGTCGACACCGCGCCGGTACCCGAGAGCCTCGTGAAACCTCACGACGAACTCGGCCGCGCCCAGGCTCGACGGCGCTGCGTAGACGTCCGTCAGAGCGCCGATCAGCTCCTCGACGGCCTCATCGCCGCGCACGGCGGACAACGCGGCGGGTTCCACCGCGGTCAATGTGCGCACGGCTTCCGGCCGGCGCGCGGCGACCAACAGCGCGACGACCGCGCCGTAGGAGTGCCCGACGAGATGAGCGCCCTCGCCCAACAGCGCAGCGACGTCGTCGGCATCGACCGAGAAGTCGGCCCGACCGGTGGCGGCGCTCCCGCCGTACCCACGCCGGTCGGGGAGCACCAGTGCATGCGAGGTGGCCAAGGGGCGCTGTGCACGGAACGCGAAGGTGCCCCACGACAGGCTGCCGTGGACGCAGACGACGCGTTCGCCGCGGCCCCAAACGACGACGTTGAGCATCGGCGGGCAACCTAGCCCATGACGCTCCCGGCGGTGACGTAAGAACGGGGCGATCCTCCGCGCGAGGCCAATCGCTGGCGATCGCCGGGCTCGCTCGGCTATCGACCTTGTGGCGAGGGCGATTGGCTGATCGGGCGATCGGCGAGGATCTGCTCGCGCTCCGCGAGGCGATTGCGCCGTCTCAGCTCTGCCTCACGCTGGCGGCGGCGCTCCGTGTCCGACTTGGCCGTCAGCGGCGGCACGGGAGTCGGCGTGCCCTCGTCGTCGACGGCCACCATCGTCAGGTAGGCGGTGGAGGTGTGGCGGCGCTCCCCGGTGCGCGGGCTCTCGGCCTCGACCCGGACGCCCACCTCCATCGACGTCCGCCAGGCGGCGTTGACGCTCGCGGAGCAGGTGAGGAGCTCGCCGACGTTGACGGGGAGGATGAACGTCATCCGATCGATTGCCGCGGTGACGACGCGACCCCGGCAATGACGAATGGCGGCGATCCCCGCGGCCTCGTCGCAGAGCTTCATCACGACCCCACCGTGGACGAAGCCGGCGGAATTCGCGTCGCTGAGGTCCATCCACTTGACGAGGACGGAGCTGGATTGGGAGATCGGCCTGGCGTCCATCGCCGGGCGATCGTAACGAGGCGCCGGGCGTGCGTCGCCGTACTGTCGGCGGATCACGTCGCTCTCATCCTCGAGAGCCAGATCGTCCGCTGCCTCCGCTCCCCGCGGCTAGTCGAGTGGCGCGAGCGGTTCCGGGCGGAATCGTCGCCACCGCTGGGGTGCTTAACGCCACGTTCGTCCTCTACGGAGCATCGACCGGACCAGCCGTCGCCGCCCCGTTCTCCTCTTCCAAGCGATGCAGCTCGGCCTTCCGGCGCTCCTTGGAGTCCCCGCATTTGTGCTGCTCCATCGGGCCCTGCGCCTCTGGGACGCCGGGATCGCGTCCCATGCATCGTCGGATCCGTCGTTGCCGGCGAGCGGTGGCTCGGCGTAGGGTCTGTGCATGCTCGGGTTGCCGGATGCGGTGAGGGCGGGCCTGTTCGATCTCGATGGCGTGCTGACGCAGACCGCCAAGGTCCACGCCGCGGCGTGGAAGGAGATGTTCGACGCTTACCTGCGGGCGCGCGCGGCGCGGACCGGCGAGGCGTTCGTCGCGTTCGACCCGATTGGCGACTACGACGAGTACGTCGACGGAAAGCCTCGCTATGAAGGCGTGCACTCGTTCTTGGACTCGCGTGGCATCGACCTCCCGCAGGACGACCCGAGCGATGTTTCGGACGCGGAGACGATCGTTGGGCTGGGCAACCGCAAGAACGAGATCGTCTTGCGGATGATCCGAGAGCAGGGCGTCCAGGCCTATGAAGGGTCGGTGCGGTACGTTCGCGCAGCCCGCGACGCTGGATTGGCGCGCGCGGTGGTCTCCTCCAGCACGAACTGCCGAGACGTACTCATCGGGGCAGGCATCGAGGATCTGTTCGAGCAGCGGATCGACGGCGTGGTCGCCGAGCGCGAGCAGCTGAAGGGTAAGCCGGCGCCGGACACGTTCCTGGCGGGCGCGCGAGCGCTGGACGTCACGCCGGGGCAGGCGGCCGTGTTCGAGGATGCGCTGGCCGGCGTGGCGGCGGGACGAGCGGGTGGGTTCGCCTGCGTGGTGGGGGTCGATCGCGCCGACCAGGCCGATGCGCTTCGCGAGCACGGCGCCGACATCGTCGTATCGGATCTCGCCGAGCTGCTGGCAGCGACATGATCGGGCACCCCGCGTTTTCTGTCGAGCCGTGGGCGCTGTGCGAGACCGAGCTCGACCTGGGCGTACTCGAGCAGTCGGGATCGGTGTTCGCGCTGGGCAACGGGCACATCGGGCTGCGTGGAAACCTCGACGAGGGGGAGCCACCAGGCTTGCCGGGCACCTACCTCAACGGTTTCTACGAGCAACGCCCGCTGCCCTACGCCGAGGCCGGGTACGGCTACCCCGAGGCCGGTCAAACCGTTGTCAACGTCACCAACGGCAAGGTAATCCGCCTGCTGGTAGACGACGAACCGTTTGACCTGCGCTTCGGGGAGCTGCGCAGCCACGAGCGGACGCTCGACTTCAGGGCGGGAGTCCTGCGGCGCCAAGCCGAGTGGCGCTCGCCGGTCGGCAAGCAGGTGCGCGTCTCATCGGTGCGGCTCGTCTCCTTGGTGCAACGGGCGGTCGCCGCCGTGTTATACGAAGTCGAGCCGCTAGACGCGCCGGCGCGGCTGGTCGTGCAGTCAGAGCTCGTGGCGAACGAGCCGATGCCACCCGGCGCGCTCGATCCGCGTGCGGCGGCGGAGCTGGGCACAGTGCTGCGCTCGGAGCAGTTCGCAGACCATGACGCCCGGGTCGTATTGGTGCACATCACGCGACGCAGCGCGCTGAGGATGGCGGCCGCGATGGATCACATCGTCGACGGGACGCCGGGGACCGAGATCGCGACCGAGAGCAGCGCGGATCTCGGGCGAGTGACGATCGCGGCTGACGTGGCGCCCGGTCAGCGGTTGCGGGTGGTCAAGCTGCTTGCCTACGGGTGGTCGAGTAAGCGTTCGACGGCCGCGCTGCGCGACCAGGTCGCCGCCGCGCTCGCCGAGGCGCGCCACACCGGCTGGGAGGGGCTGCTCGCCGGCCAGCGCGACTACCTCGACGACTTCTGGGATCGCGGCGACGTTGAGCTCGGGGGCGACGCGGAGCTCCAGCAGGCGGTGCGCTTCGCGCTCTTTCACACGCTCCAGGCG
>JBOGZC010000093.1:0-12687 GCA_050697075.1 Solirubrobacterales bacterium
GGGCTGGGGCTGGGCGCGGCCGTCGCCGCGGCCACGGCGGCGGTCCTGATCGCCGTGGTCGCGCCCGGGCCCTCGGGCACGCCCTCGGAGACCGTGGCCTTCCGCGCACTTCCCAGGGACGTCTCGGCGCAGGCCACCCTCGAGCCCCGACCGTGGGGAAGCACAGTCAACGTCCGGGTCCGCGGCTTTCGCCCGGGAACCCTGTGCACGGTTTGGCTGCGCCGCGCCAACGGCACCAAGCTCACGGCCGGCTCGTTCCGCTACGTCTACGACGGCGAGAGCGACGAGGCTGGGTTGAGCTCCGGGGTGACGCCGGGCGACGCAACCGAGATCGGCCTGCGTGCCGGCTCGAAGACCTTCGTGGCGCCATTGCCAGCCGACTCGGCTAGCGGCAGCAACGCCCTCAGTTCAGCGATCGACAAGGAGGAGCACACCTGATGCGACCGAGACTCTGCCTCGTCGCGACCGCCGTGGCGGCCGGCGCGGCGATGGCCGCGTTCGCGGCCGGCTGCGGCGGGAGCAGCGACAGCTCGAGCAGCACCGCCGCGAGCTCTTCCAGCACCGCGGCCCAAGCCGGCGGGGCCGCTTCGAACGTCGACATCAGCGAAACCGACTTCAAGCTCAACGCATCGGATCCGAAGGTCAAGTCCGGGCAGGTCACCTTCAACGTGTCCAACGACGGCCAGACCGTGCACAGCCTCGAGGTCGAGGGGCCGAATGGCGACCAGGAGCTCCAATCGGATTTGTCGCCCGGACAGAAGGGCGTGCTCAGCATGGACCTCTCGAAGCCGGGCAAGTACGAGTTCTACTGCCCGGTCGCCAACCACAAGCAGCTCGGCATGAAGGGCGAGATCACCGTTCAGTAGCCCGCCGGGTTGGGATCGGCTGGGTAGGAGGCTCTGCCTAGCCAATCTCACGCTCGCCCATTGAACCGCGTCCCATGGTGTCCGGAGGACGGACACGAGGGGACGCGGTTCGGCCGAAGGGGCACATCGGCGACCTCACTGCACCCCGCTGCCGTTTTTCTGCCATAAACGCGGGGGCATGGACCGGCTCAGCGGGGAGGACACGCGCATCCTGCGCCTCGAGTCCGAGGCGATCGCTGGACACACCATGAAGCTCGCGATCGCCATGCCCGGGCCCGACGGGCAGACCGTCACCGTGGAGCGACTCAGGGAGCGGGTCGAGGCGCGCCTCGGCGGCCTTCCGCGAGCGCGCCAGCGCCTCGCGCCCACGCCCCTTCGCGTCGCGGCGCCTGCGTGGGTCGACGACGAGAGCTTTGACATCCGGAACCACGTGCGCCTGGCGTCGGAGCCGATCGACGACCGCGAGGCCCTGATCCGGTTCGTGGGCAAGGTGATGGCCGAGCGACTCGACCACGAGCGGCCGCTCTGGTGCGTGGACGTCGTGGGCCCGGACGACGGCGGGCGCACCGCGCTCGTGATCCGGATCCACCACTGCCTCGCGGACGGGGTCACGGCTCTGCGGATGCTCTCCCAGCTGCTCTGGGACGGCGACGACGCCGGCGAGCCCTCCTCGCCCCAGCCCTGGACGCCCAAGCCGACACCGGCGAGGTCCCGCATGCTCGCCTCTGGCGTGGCGAGCCGGCTCCGCGGTACCCGCGGGGCGTTGGGTGCGGGCGCGCGCTCGGTCGCCTCGCCCCGTCGCTGGCGCGAGGCGGGACGGGAGCTCGCGGCGCTGCCGGGCACGCTTCGCCGCGAGCTCTGGCCGCTGGGCGCGGACACGGCGTTCGATCGCCGAATCGGAGGCGATCGCGAGGTCGCGTTCACGGGGTGCGCACTCGAGGACCTCAAGCGGATCGAGCACTCGTTTGGGACCGGGGTGACCGTCAACGACGTGGTCCTCGCCGTGGTCGCAGGCGCGATCCGCGGCTGGCTCGCCACCCACCACGAGCCAGGCGAGGCGATGCGCGTGCAGGTCCCCGTGAGCATGCACCATCGAGACGAGGAGCCGGCATCGCTCGGCAACCGCGACTCGTTCCTCTTCTGCGACCTGCCGATCTCCCAGCCCGACCCCCGCAAGCGGCTGGCGGCGATCAACGCCGAAACGCGTAGCCGCAAGGAGCACCACGATCCCGACGAGCTCTACTCGTTCTTTCATAGCCTCTCTCACATCCGCCCGCTCTACAAGCTGGCTTCGAGCGCCGCATCCGGCCCTCGGGAGTTCGCCCTGTCGGTCTCCAACGTTCCCGGTCCGCGCGACCCGGTCCGCCTGCTGGGTGCGGACGTCGCGGAGCTCTACTCGCTGGCCGAGCCGGCCGACCGCCACGCGCTGCGCGCCTCGGTGGTCTCGCTCGCCGGCCGGATGGCGTTCGGCTTCTGCACCGATCCGGGCGCCGTCCCCGGCGTAGCCGAGCTCGCCAGCGCCCTCGACGCGTCGCTCGAGGAGCTGTCAGCGCTTTGCTGAGCGGCAATGGCATCGGTGAACGGCTGAGTAAGGGACAATGGACGAACGATGGCGGCTCGTTCACAGAAGCCCCTGGAGCTGATCCTCGCCCGAAACCTCTTGACCAGCCTCTCCACCCCTGCCTTCCTGGTCGACGAGCACGCCGCGCTCGTCTTCTACAACGAGGCCGCCGGGGCTCTCCTGGGCCGCCCATTCGAGGACGTGGGTCGGATGGGCCCCGACGAGTGGATCGCGACCCACGGCCCGTTCGGCGACGACGGTAAGCCGATGGCGCTCGACGACCTGCCCACCACGCGGGCGATCCGCGACGGACGGCCGGCCCACACGACCTTCCGGATCCGCACGGCGAACGGTGGCGAGCGAGAGATCGCCTCCAGCGCCTTTCCGATCGTCGCTTCCGAGGAGGGTTCCTCCGGAGCGATGATCATGTTCTGGCCCACGGAGGAGCAGTCGGACGGAGGGGACGAGTGAAGGTAAGGGTCTGGGGAGCGCGCGGCTCGGTTCCGGCCCCGGGGCCCGAGATGAATCGCTACGGCGGCAACACGTCATCCGTCCAGCTGCTGCTGGACAGCGGCGAGCAGCTGCTGCTCGACTCAGGAACCGGGATCCGGAACCTGGGGCTGGGCCTTGCCGCGTCGCCGCGGGTCAACATCCTGCTCACCCATCTCCATCTCGACCACATCCAGGGCCTGATGTTCTTCCCGCCGTGCTTCCACTCCGACGCCGAGATCACGATCTGGGGGCCGGCGTCGCCCGAGGCGCTCCTCGAGGATCGGATCGCCCGCTACATCTCGGCGCCGCTTTCGCCGGTCGAGGTCCGCGAGCTGCCCTGCTCCGTCTCGTTTCGCGACACGCCACCGAGCCAGTGGCGAATCGGGTCGGCGACCATCGTCTGCGAGGCGGTCAACCACCGCGGGCCCACGCTCGGCTTCCGGGTCACCGAGGGTGACACGACCGTTTGCTACATCCCGGATCACGAGCCGGTCCTCGGGACGGAGCTCGCGAGCGTCGATCCGGACTGGATCTCGGGCTTCGACCTGGCCCGCGACGCGGACCTCTTGATCCACGACTGCCAATACACCGACGAGGAGTACCCGGACCACGTCGGCTGGGGGCACTCCGGCATGAGCGACGCGCTCACTTTCGCCTCACGGGTCGGCGCGCGGCGGGTGCTCCTCTTCCACCACGACCCGCTGCACTCCGACGACTTCCTCGACCGCCTCAGCGGAGCCGCGCGCGAGCGGTGGGAGAGCCTCGGCGGCGATCCTGCCCTCGTCGAGATGGCGATGGAGAGCGGCGAGCTCGAGGTCACCCCCGCCGCGAGCACAGCCGGGATCACGGCTTAGAGGATCCCCGGTCCCCGCTTCGACAATCGGTACAAGGATCAGGGCCAAAGTCTCGACAGTGGGCCAAGGACTTCCCGCATCCCCGGACATACTTTCGGATCCACTTTGAAACCGCGCCCGCAAGGGGCGAGAATGCTCGCTACGCGCACAGCCGCGACCAATCAAAGACACGGGAAAAGGAGAAGCACCACAGATGGCAACGGTCACCAAGCCGCGCACTGACCCCGACGACATCCTGCGGCAGGTCGAGGAGGACGGCGTCGAGTTCATTCGCTTCTGGTTCACCGACATCAACGGCCAGCTGAAGAGCTTTGCGGTCGGTCGTGAGGAGCTCGAGGGAGCCCTCGCCGAAGGCATGGGATTCGACGGCTCGTCGATCACTGGCTTCAACCGGATCGAGGAGTCGGACATGATCGCGATGCCCGATCCGGAGACCTACGCCGTCCTCCCCTGGCGCACCGACGGCCACAAGGGGAACGTGGCGCGGCTCTTCTGCGACGTGCTGAAGCCGGGCGGCGAGCCGTATGAGGGGGATCCGCGGTTCGTGATGCGCCGGGCCCTCGCCCGCGCGGAGGAGCTGGGCTTCGACACCTACAACATCGGGCCGGAGCTCGAGTTCTTCTACTTCGGCAGCGACGAGGTCGGCGAGAACGGAGTGCCGACGATCCTCGACAAGGGCGGCTACTTCGACCTGACGACGCTGGACGCCGCCTCGGACCTACGCCGCGACACGGTGAACGCCCTGAAGACCGTCGGGATCCCGGTCGAGTACACGCACCACGAGGTCGGGCCTTCTCAGCACGAGATCGATATGCGCTACGCCGAGGGGCTGCGGATGTCCGACAACGCCATGACCTACCGGATCGTGGTCAAGGAGATCGCGAACCAGCACGGCGTCTACGCGACCTTCATGCCCAAGCCGCTGTTCGGCGAGAACGGCTCCGGGATGCACACCCACCAGTCGCTGTTCTCGGACGGCTCCAACGCGTTCTTCGACGCCGACGACCCACACCATCTGTCGAGCACGGCGAAGAGCTACATCGCCGGGTTGCTGCGCCACGCGCGCGAGATCGCGGCCCTGTTCGCTCCCAACGTGAACAGCTACAAGCGCCTCGTGCCCGGCTTCGAGGCCCCCGTCTATTGCGCGTGGTCCCAGCGCAACCGCTCGGCGCTGGTCCGCGTGCCCGTCTACCACCCCGGCAAGGAGCAGGCGACGCGCTGCGAGCTCCGCTGCCCCGACCCGTCGTGCAACCCCTACCTGACCTTCGCGGCGATGCTGCACGCGGGGTTGGATGGGATCGAGCAGGGCTACGAATGCCCTGAGCCGATGGAGCGCAACCTCTACGAGCTCACGCACGACGAGCGTTTGGCCCGCGGGATCGAGCAGCTGCCGGAGACGCTCGGCGAGGCGATCGAGGAGCTCGCCGGCTCAGACCTGATGCGCAAGGCGCTCGGAGACCACATCTTCGACCGCTACATCGACCTCAAGCGCGAGGAGTGGGAGGAGTACCGCGTCCAGGTCACCGAGTGGGAGCTCGAGCGCTACCTCCCAATCCTCTAGGCGCAAGGAAACGCGCCGACGCGTGCCGGCGGCTACCCGGATTCGTCGCTGCCCAGCGGCGGCGGGGGCTCCATCCCCCACTGGGCCATGCCGCGCTCGATGCGCTCGATCGCGGTCCGGATCACTCTGACCCTCGCGTAGCGCTTGGAGTCCGCTTCGATCAGGTGCCACGGCGCGCTCGGCTGGTCGGTGCGGGCGACCATGTCCTCGACCGCCTGTTCGTACTCGGCGCGCTTCTCGCGGTTACGCCAATCCTCGTCGGTCAGCTTCCAGACCTTCAACGGGTCCTTCTGGCGCCGCTTGAAGCGCTTCAGCTGCTCCTCGTCCGAGATGTGGAGCCAGAACTTGATCAGGACCATGCCCTCTTTGGCGAGCGACTGCTCGAAGCTGTTGATCTCGTCGTAGGCTCGAAGCCACTGTTCGCGAGTGGCGAAGCCCTCGACCCGCTCGACCAGCACTCGCCCGTACCAGGAGCGGTCGAAGACCGCCATCCCGCCCCAACCCGGGAGCAGCGGGAAGAACCGCCACAGGAAGTGGTGGCGCTTGTCGTTGGCGGTCGGCCCGGAGAACTGCACCACGCGAACGTGCCTCGGGTCCATCTGGGCCACCAGGCGCTTGATCGCGCCGCCCTTTCCCGAGGCGTCCCAGCCCTCGAACAGGACGCACACCGGAGGGCCGAGCTCATGGGTTCCGATCAACCCGCCCAGTGTCAGGCGCAGCTGTGTCAGTCGCTCCCACGCGCGATCCAGCTCGCGCGACTCCTCCTTGCGCGTGAGCGACTTCGACAGATCCAAGTCGTCGAGGCGCCCCACGACCGCGATCCTCTCAGGTCAGTAGGGGCGTGGCAACGGCCCCGGGGGCTCTGGCTTGTTGCCCTGGAGGTTCAGGACCAGCGGGAAGGCCAGCGCCGCGAGGAAGATGATGATGATCCCCGCCGTCACGAGCCACCTGGAGCGGCTGAGATGGCCCAGGATGCCGATCGCGAAGCCGAGGATCATGAGGGCCACGTAGGGACCGGTGGAGTGCGGAAGGATCCCAGCGACCGGCATCGCGTCATTATCATCGGCGGATGGCCGAAGACGCAGAGCCCCCCGCCTCCACGCCTGCAGCGCGGGAGCCGCTGGCCTCGACCCCGGAGTCCGCTGCGGAGGTCAGGGAGGCGCTCGGGAGGGTCGGGTACCTGGCCGACGAGCCGGCCGCGCTCGTCTCCTACCTCGCCCAGCGGCTCGGCAAGCCGATCCTGGTGGAAGGCCCAGCCGGGGTCGGCAAGACGGAGCTGGCCAAGGCGATCTCCCGCGCCACCGAGCGGCCGCTGATCCGCCTCCAGTGCTACGAGGGGTTGGACGAGGCGAAGGCGCTCTATGAGTGGAACTACCGGAAGCAGCTCCTGCGGATCCAGGTGGCCAAGGAGGCCGAGCCCGATTCGGGGCCCTCTGGGCCGCCTGGCGAGGAGGCGGAGGGAGCCAAGGGCTGGGATGAGATCTTCAGCGAGGAGTTCCTGCTCACCCGGCCCCTCCTGGCGGCGATCGCCTCGGCCGAGCCGGTCGTACTCCTGATCGACGAGATCGACAAGACCGACCAGGAGTTCGAGGCGATGCTGCTGGAGGTCCTGTCGGACTTTCAGATCTCGATCCCGGAGCTTGGGGTGATCGTGGCACGCACCCACCCCATCGTCGTCCTCACCTCGAACAACTCGCGCGAGCTGACGGAGGCCCTCAAGCGGCGCTGCCTCTACCTCTGGCTCGACTACCCGGAGATGGAGCGCGAGATGGAGATCGTCCGCCTGCACTCCCCGGACCTGGACGAGCAGCTCGCGCGGCGCCTGGTCGAGGTGGTGCACATGGTCCGCCAGCTCGACCTCAAGAAGCCGCCCTCAATCGCGGAGTCGATCGACTGGGCGCGCGCCCTGCTCCTGCTGGGGGCGGATGACCTGGACCGATCGGTCTTCGAGCGCACGATGAGCATCATCGTCAAGCACCGCTCCGACATGGATCTGGTGGCGGAGCGGGTGGGGTTGAAGCTCGGCGGCGTCGAGGGTCTCGGGGCGGAAGCGGCGGGATGATCCCCGCCGTTCGCGTCGGACCGCATCCATGACCCCACTCCAACCCGGGCTCGCGCCGCGGCTGCTCGCCTTCTGTGAGGAGCTCCGCGGCGAGGGGGTCGCCGTGGGCAGCTCGGAGATCCTCGATGCGTTCGCGGCGCTGGAGACGGTGCCCTGGAGGCAGCAGGAGGACTTCCGCGAGGCGCTCGCGGCAACGATTGCGAAGTCGCAGGAGGATCGCCGCGTTTTCGAGCTGCTCTTCGATCGCTTCTTCTTCCGCGCGAGTGAAGCCGAGGCGCTCGAGCGGGGCGTCGGCGAGGACCGCCGTTACGACGGCGGGGACCGCCTCGACCTCGACGCGCTCCGCGAGGCCGTGCGGCAGGCGATCGCCGAGGGCCGCGACGGCGAGATGCGTGACCTGGCCCGCCTCGCAATCGCGGCATTTGGCCGCCGTGGCGAGGGATCCGGGGTGATCGGGGTCGACGTGCAGCGCATCCGCCGCACCCTCGGCCTGCAGGCACAGGCGGGCACCCCGGACGAGCCCGCCCTCGACCGCGATCAGATCAACCGCTTCGAGCGCCATCTGCGGCGCGAGCTCGAGCGGGCGCTCATCGAGCGCACCGAGAAGCTGCCGCCGTCGCGGCCGCTCGCCGAGCTCGACCGCGCGCTGCCCACCAGCCCGGCGCAGGATCTGGCCGCCGTCCACCGTGCCGTGGCGCAGCTCAAGCGCCGCCTCGCCACGGTCGGCCACGAGCATCGCGGGCGTCGCCGGGGAGCGATCGTCGACGTGCGCCGAACCATGCGTGCATCGCTTGACACCGGCGGCGTGCCGCTTCGCCTCAAGTATCGACCCAAGCACCCCCGCCGGCCGGAGATCTATGTGCTGTGCGACGTCTCCACTTCGGTGACGTCGGCCAGCGTCTTCTTCCTCTCGGTGCTGCACGCTCTCCACGACTCCTTCCGGAAGCTGCGGAGCTTCGTGTTCATCGAGCGGATCTCCGAGGTCACCGAGGTGCTCGAGCAGGAGCGGGACTTCCGCGCGAGCTCCGAGCGGATCAGCCGAGAGGGCGGGGTCGCCGACGTGTCGGGCTACACCGACTACGGCCGGGTCTGGCTCGAGTTCCTCGAGGAGATCGTCGAAGACCTCGGGCCGCGGTCGACGGTGATCGTCCTCGGCGATGCCCGCACCAACGGCCGCGAGCCCCACGCGGAGGTCTTCGCGCACGTCGCCGAGCGCGCGGGCCGTACCTTCTGGCTCAACCCCGAGCCGCGCCTCTACTGGAACTACGGGGACTCGGTGATGGCTGCCTACGAGCCCCACTGCACGGCCGCGTTCGAGTGCTGGACCACACACCACCTCGAGGAGTTCGTGAACGTGGTCGCCGGCGGCACGCCCTCGGTCGAGGCATGATCGGGTAACTCATTCCCCCTCGCGCTCGTTTTCGTAGACTTGTGTCGAAGAACAGGGGTGCTCGCGGGCTAGCGGGCTGAGATAGCGCCTCTGGCAACTGCCACCCGGCGCCGACCCTTAGAACCTGTCGCGGTAATGCGCGCGGAGGGAGCATGAGATCGACTCCCGAGGTTCCCGTGGCGGAGCCTCAACCGGTTAACAGGGCCGCCGCCCGGGCGGCAGGCGGGAGCGATGCTCCCGCGGAGGCCGGCTTCGCCGGTACCGCCACAGCGGTCGAGGTCCAGGGCGTGGCGCACGCCTTCGGCGAGCTGCCGGTGATCGCCCGGCTCGAGCTGGTCGTCGAGCCGGGCGAGGTGCTGGGCATCGTGGGCCCATCGGGGTGCGGGAAGTCGACCCTGCTCGAGCTGGTCAGCGGCCTGCGCCAGCCAACCGCCGGCGAGATCGCGGTCGGCGAAACCAGCTCCCCGAAGGGCCGCCTCGCTCGGTGCGCCTACATGCCCCAGCGCGACCTGCTCCTGCCCTGGCTGACCGCGATCGACAACGCGGCCCTGGCGCCTCGGAACCGCGGCGCCTCACGCGCCGAGGCTCGCCGCGCCGCGCATCCACTGTTCGAGCGCTTCGGGCTCGCCGGGTTCGAGCGCTCGCGACCCTCCGAGCTGTCCGGGGGCATGAGGCAGCGGATCGCGTTCCTTCGCACCCTGCTCGCCGGAAAGCCGGTGCTGCTGCTCGACGAGCCCTTCGCGTCGCTCGACGCGATCACGCGAGCGGAGATGCAGGAGTGGCTGGCCGAGGCGCTCGCCGCTGAGTCGCGCACCACGATCCTCGTCACGCACGATGTCGAGGAGGCGCTGTACCTGTCCGACCGCGTGGCGGTGCTCTCTGACCGGCCGGCACGCGCCGTCGCCGAGCTGCACGCGCCGTCGCCGCGGGCCCTGCCCCGCGTCACCACGGTCACCTCGCCGAGCTTCACGACCGCACGCGAGCGAGCGCTCGCCGCCCTGACCAGGGGCAAGCGATGAGGCGCTGGATCGCGCCGTTGGCAATCGTCGTCGCGCTGCTGGGCGCCTGGGAGCTGGCGGCTCGGCTCGATGTGCTCGCCCATGGCCTCCACATCGAGCCGTTCCTGGTCCCGGCGCCCAGCGAGATCGCGAAATCGCTGTGGAGCGACCGCACGCTGCTCGCGGACAACGGCTGGGTCACGCTCAAGGAGGTGCTCGGGGGGTTCGCGTTGTCCGTGGTCGTCGGAGTGACGTTCGCCGTCGCGCTCCACCTGTCGCCCACCATGCGGCGAGCCTTCTATCCGCTGCTGGTGGCGTCGCAGACCGTGCCGATCGTGGTCATCGCCCCGATCCTCGTGGTGTGGCTCGGGTTCGGGATTGGGCCGAAGCTCGTGATCATCGCCCTGATCTGCTTCTTTCCGATCACCGTCAACACGCTTGACGGGCTCGGCTCGGTCGACTTGGACCTGGTGAAGATGGTCCGCACGCTGGACGCGAGCCGTTGGCAGACGCTCCGGCGGGTCGAAGCGCCAACCGCCCTCCCCTACTTCTTCAGCGGCGCCAAGATCGCCGTCGCCGTCGCCGTCATCGGCGCGGTGTTCGGCGAGTGGGCCGGGTCCAGCTCCGGTCTCGGTCACCTGATCCAGGAGGCGTCGGCCCAGCTCGAGACCGCCAGAACGTTCGCGGCCGTTACCGTGCTCTCCGCCCTCGCGATCCTTCTCTTTGCGCTGCTCTCGGTGATCGAGCGGCGGGTCGCGTGGTGGGGGTCGCAGGATCCGGGAACCTGAGCCAACCAAGGAGGAAACTTGACGAAGCGGCCTGGAATCTCGCTCGGAACCGTGGCGGTCGCGCTCGTGGTGTGCGCGGCAACGCTCGCCGCGGGCTGCGGCGAGAAGTCCGAGAGCACGACCTCCCCGCAGGGCCAGCCACTCGATCTGGCGCTCGACTTCTACGTCAATCCCGACCACGCCGGGATCTTCGAGGCCCTCGATCGCGGGTACTTCCGGCAGGCCGGGCTCGACGTCCACCCGCAGGCTCCCTCGGACCCCTCGGCGCCGATCAGGGAGGTGGCGGCGGGACGCGCCGACCTGGCCATCTCGTACGAGCCCGAGGTCTTGATCGCCCACGACCAGGGGCTGCCCGTCAAGGCGGTCGCAGCGCTGGTGCCCACGCCCCTCACCTCGCTGATCTGGCTCAAGGACTCGGGGATTGTCGATGTCAAGGGCCTTCGCGGAAAGACGATCGCCACCGCCGGGATTCCGTACCAGGCCGCGTATCTGAGCACGATCCTGGACCGCGCCGGGCTCAGCGCGAGCGACGTGAACACCGTCGACGTCCAGCAGGGCCTGCTTCCAGCGATCCTCTCGGGGAAGGCCAACGCCATGCTCGGGGGGTTCCTCAACGTGGAGGGGGTGGACCTGAAGCTGCGAGGCAAGGATCCGACGGTGATCCCGGTTGACAGGCTCGGCATCCCCACGTACGACGAGCTCGTCGTCGTCGCGAACTCGGACAAGCTCGCGGATTCCTCGAGGGAGATCGGGCTGTTCCTCGCCGCGCTGCAGCGCGGCACCAAGGCCGCCGTCGCCGATCCTGCTGGGGCGACGAAGGCGATCCTCGCCGCCGGCAAAGGCCTGAATCCTCGAACCACGGCCGCAGAGGTGAGGAAGACCCTCCCGCTGCTCTACCCGGCGAGCAAGCACCCGTACGGCTATATGGACCCGAAGCAGTGGACCCGCTTCGCCCACTTCTTCGCCGATCACGGTGTGATCAAGGAGCTCCCCGCCGCCGGCGACGTGCTGACGAACGCCTACCTGCCGAATGGGATCCCGTAGCCGGCTCAGGCCGCGTAGCGCAGCGGCGGGCCCGCCGCCAGCGCGCGGTGGTGGGCCGCGAGGACGAACTCGCCCGCCAGGCCGCGATACGGGGCATAGGGAGCGAAGAACGCCTCCACCTCCTCGACGGTCGCGCGGCGCCCGAGGCCCGCGAGCCGGCCCACCAGCTTGATGTAGGCGAGGTCGCCAGCCGGCAGTGAGTCGGGCTCGCCCCGGCCGTAGAGGCCGAGGCACTGGATCGTCCAGGGGCCGATCTCCCGGATCGCGAGCAGCCGGTTGTCGTGGGCCGGGTCGGCTGGGTCCGCGCGGGCGGCGGACACTTCGCGTGCGGCGTGGATGAGGGCCAGAGCCCGCGCCGGCGCAAGATCGCACGCGGCCAGCTCCGCCGGGGCCCTGTCCGCGATCAGCTCCGGGGTCGGAACGTCGCGCAGCGTGGCGGCGTCCACCCCCTCGTATCGCGCTCCCCATCGCAGGACCATCCGGCGTTGGATCTCGGCCGCGCGCGAGGATTCGATCAGCTGCTTGACGATCGACCAGGCGAGCGCCTCCCAGGGCCAGGGCCGACGCCGGGGTCGGTGCCAGCGCTTCCGACGGATCGCCGTCCCGAGGAGGCGGTCGGAGCGAAACGCCTCGTAGAGCTCGTGGTAGTCGTCATCGACGCCGAGGGCGAAGCGCATCCGCTCGATTGCGATCTCGAGGTGCCCGCGATCGCCGGCCCCGAGCGCCACGGCGTGGAACGCGATCTGCCCGTCTAGCCGCTGCCAGGCCCGTACCAGGACCGGCTCGCCGCCGACGTGCAGAAGGCGGATGACGACGCCCCGCCGCACACGCATCACCGCGTCGCCTCCCCCGCCTCTCGGCAGTCGGAAGGGCCAGGGAGGCTTGACCTCCGCCTCCAGCCATGCGCCAGCCGGCGCGCCCGGCCCGTCACGGCCCGTCATGCCCGCTACCGATCGTTGCCGAGGATGTGGACGTCGACCAGGAAGGACCGGCTGGCGATCACGCTACGAGGCTCTTCTCGCCGACGAAGCAGTCGCCGCCCGCGCTGGCGCCGCGGCGCCGCGGTCGAGC
>JBOGZC010000094.1:0-12685 GCA_050697075.1 Solirubrobacterales bacterium
CGGGCGCGGAGCTCCCGCCGGAACCCCCGCCGCCGCAGCCCATCGCAAGCGCCGGCACAAGTGCCGACAGCACCACCAGCAAGGGCCGACCCATCGACCGGGCAGGCTGACAGCCGAACCTGAACACCGCATGAAAGCTGGCGCGGCGAGCGACATTCGTCCTTCGCTCGGCATTCTTCGCGAGCCATACTTGGGGCATGCCAATGCCTCGCATACTGGTGGTTGAGGACGATGGTGATCTTCGCCGTCAGCTGCGGAAGGGCCTCGGAGAGGAGGGCTTCGAGGTTGTTCCTGTCGCCCGAGGAGCCGACGCGGTCGCCGCGGCAACTGACGATCCCCCGGACCTGCTGGTGGTCGACATCGGCCTGCCGGACGCCGACGGACGCGACGTATGTCAGGCTTTGCGCGCGCGCGGGGTCGACGCTCCGATTCTCTTCCTGACCGCGCGGGATGCGGTCACGGACCGGCTTTCGGGTTTCAGCGCCGGCGGCGACGACTACGTCACCAAGCCGTTCGCGCTGGCTGAGTTGGTGGCGCGGGTGCGCGCGCTGCTCAAACGGGGAGGCCTGGACACCGCGACCACCGTTGGCGATCTCCGGCTGGATCCCGTCGCCCACGTTGCCGAGTGCGGTCGCGAGAGCGTCGCGCTCACGCCGACCGAGTTCCGGCTGCTCGCCACCCTCGCCACCCGGGTCG
Source organism: Solirubrobacterales bacterium (assembly GCA_050697075.1). GTDB lineage: Bacteria > Actinomycetota > Thermoleophilia > Solirubrobacterales > 70-9 > AC-56. The sequence goes on from JBOGZC010000094.1 coordinate 697, forward strand.
GCGAGGCGGTGCGACGTCACGAGCTGATCCGAGCGGCCTGGCCCGACGGTGCAATCGTCCACGACAACACTCTCGACGTCTACATCGCCAGGCTCCGGCGAAAGCTCACCCGCATGGGCGCCACGATCGCGATCTCCACCGTTTACGGCGTCGGCTACCGGCTTCGATGAGGCGCCTCGGGCTCCGAGGGAGGCTCACGTTCGTCGTCTCTCTCGGAGCGGCACTGGCGATCGGGGCGCTTACCCTCGTCTTCAACCTGGCGCTTCACTCGAGCCTCCAGCAGGACGCTGACAAGGTGGTCTCGGCACGGGCGGCGGCGGCGCTCGGCACCGTGGCTGTTCGAAACGGCAAGGTTCGCTCGCAGGAGGCGCCCGACCAGGGCTCGGTCGACGCCCAGGCGTGGATCTACTCGGGTCGACGCGCGATCGAGCGCCCTCGGGCGCCGCGGACTGTGCAAGCCCTCGCCAACGGGCTCGTCGGAGGCGCGACGACCTACACCGACGATCCCACGACGGACACCCGTCTGTACGCGACGCCGATCAAGCGAGCCGGTCGCCGGGTGGGCACGGTTGTGGCGGCCCTGTCGCTCGAGCCGTACGAGCGGAGCGCGTCGCAAACACTCGTCGCTTCCCTCATCTTCGCCGGGGCGACTCTGATGCTGATCATCGCGGTGGCCGTCTGGATCGTCCGCAGGGCGCTGCACCCCGTGGATCGCATGACGGCCGAGGCAGCCACCTGGAGTGAGAGCGACCTCGATCACAGATTCAAGGTCGGTGAGCCGCACGATGAGCTGACCCGGCTGGCAAGCACGTTCGACCACATGCTCGATCGCCTGGCCTCAAGCCTTCGACGCGAGCAGCGCTTCTCGGCCGAGCTCTCGCACGAGCTTCGCACCCCCCTTGCGGCGATCAGCGCGGAGGCCGAACTGGCGCTGGGCCGTGAGCGCCAAGGTGGTGAGTACCGCGAGGCCCTCGGGGTGATCCGCACGAGGGCGAAGCAACTGGAGCGCACGCTGGAAGCGCTGATGGCCGCGGCGCGCGCGGAGTCGGGCGCGACACCGGGCACCGCGGATGCTATGCAGGTGGCCGAACGGGCGAAGGAGTCCTGCGACGTGCTCGCCCGTGAGCGGGGGATCGCCATCACGCTGGCCCAGCCCCGGGTCCCGCTCCGCGCCGGCGCGAATGCCGACGCCGTGGAACGGGTGCTCACCCCCTTGCTGGAGAACGCCTGCCGCTATGGGTGCCGGGACGTCTCGCTCACGGTGACCGGCGGCGCCGGCTCGGTCGAGTTCCGAGTCGCTGACGACGGACCCGGAGTGGACCCGAGCGAGCGAGACAGGATCTTCGAACCCGGGTTGCGCGGTGTCGCTGCTGGAAACGGGTCCGGTGATGGGGCTGGGCTGGGACTCCCGCTGGCCCGAAGACTGGCGCGCGCCATCGGCGGCGAGGTCGAGTGCGCGCGAAATGCGGGGGGTGCCGTCTTCGTCGCGCGCGTCCCAGTCGCCTGACCGACAGCCACGCCAGGCGGGCTGATCCGGCCCACGACGAGCTTTCAGGCGGAATTCATCTAACCGTTGTCAACTTGCCTTCATGCCGGCGGCGCTGCGCGAATCGGGATCGGCGCTGTTGTCTTCGCGCGCGCTGATCTGGGCGGCCGGCGTCTACACCGCATTGATCGCCGGCCCGGGCAAGCTCGCCGCCAACAGCTTCAACCACCACCAGTTGGCGACGCCCTTTCACAGCACCCTCGCCAACCTGCTCGCAGCGCCGGCCACGAGGTGGGACTCGGTCTGGTTCCTCGGCATCGCCCACGCCGGCTATCACCGGGCCGACCAGACGGTGTTCTTTCCGGTGTATCCGGCCGCCGTCGCCAGCGCAGGGACCGTGCTCGGGGGCGGGAGCGCGGCGAACCTCGTGGCTGGGATCGCCCTCTCTTTCGGGTGCGCCCTGGGTGCTCTGTGCGTGCTCTACAAGCTGACGGCGCTCGAGCTCGGGGAGGACACAGCGCGCAGCGCGGTCTGGATCTATGCCTGGCTTCCACCCGCGCTGTTCCTCTCCGCCGTGTACACGGAGGCGCTCTTCCTCCTGCTCACGGTGGGCTCGTTCTACGCGGGCCGCACGGGACGCTTGTGGATGGCCGGACTGCTCGGGGCGCTGGCCGCCGCGACGCGAAACGGCGGCGTCGTGCTCGTGCTGCCGTTGCTGATCCTCTACCTGTACGGGCCCCGGACGGACCGGTCGCCCGACTACCCAGCCGAAGGCGTCAAGCCGCGCTACCGGCTGCGCTCGGACCTCCTGTGGATCGCCGCCGTCCCGCTCGGACTGCTCGCGTACCTCGCCTACCTGAAGCTCAGTCTCGGACACGCCCTGACGCCCTTCCAGGAGGAGAGCCACTGGCATCGCAGCTTCGACCCGCTCTACGGCGTTCCGATGGGGATCTGGCTGGGACTCAAGAGCCTGGTTGCGGCGGTCCCCGGGATCCCGCCGGCCGTCGCAATGGGCGATGTGCGAAAGCTGGTCGAGCTTGCCTTCCTCGTCCTCTCAGCCTGGCTACTGTGGCGTAGCTGGAAGCGGCTTCCGATCGCTTACACCTGCTATGCAGCGGCGGCGCTTGGGCTCGCGGTCTCCGCCCCGACCGCGGGAGAGCCCCTGCGCTCGCTGCCCCGATTCACGATCGTGATCTTCCCGCTCTGGATCGCCCTGGCTGAATGGGCGACGCAGCGAAGACGAACCCGGGCAGTGATCGCCGTCTGTGCGCCCCTGGTGGCGCTGTGGTCCGCCCTGTTCGTCTCCTGGACGTGGGCGGCCTAAGGCATGGCCGCCCCCGGAACCTGGCGCCTGCAGCCCTCACGGAGAGTGGCGCTCGCGGCCAATCGTGAGATGGTCGTGCTGACCGGCATCATCGCGGCGGCGGTCATCGTCCGGTTCGCGACCCTCGGCCATCAGAGCTACGACCACGACGAAGCGGTGAGCGCATGGCGGGTTCTGCGCGGCGGACTCGGCGGAACCCTCAACGCCGTGGCTAGCTCAGAGCGGAGCCCCCCGCTCTACTACCTGCTCGCGTGGGTGTGGGCGCAGCTGTTCGGGACCGGCGAGGTGGGCCTCCGGTCGCTGTCGGCCGTGACCGGCGTCCTGACGGTTCCTGCCGCCTACCTCGCCGCCCGCGAGCTTGCCTCCGGACGTGCCGGGCTCATCGCGGCAGCGCTGGTGGCCTTCAACCCCTATCTGGTCTGGTACGCGCAGGAGGCGCGTTCCTACGCCCTCCTCGTTCTGTTCGTCGCGTGGGGTCTCTACTTCTTCGCGCGCTGCCTCAAGGATCCGTCGCGCCGCAATCTCGGACTGTGGGCCGCGGCCTCCGCGCTGGCCCTCTGCTCGCACTATTTCGCCGTCTTCCCGATCGCGGCCGAGGGGGCGTGGCTCATCGTCCGTGGCTGGCCGCGCCGGGGGCCGGTCGTCGCCCTCGGTGCAACCGCGGTCGCCGGCCTAGCGCTCCTCCCACTCGCGATCGTCCAAGAGGGGTCGGGGAGGAGGAATCACTTCGCCACCGTCCCATTCGTTCATCGCGCGGCAGGGACGGTCTTCGAGTTCATTGCCAGCCCTGAGCCGGGCGGCCTGGTTGGGACCCAGTCGGTTCGCTACTTTCGCGGCGCGATGGCCCTGGGCGGAGTGATCCTGGCGGGGGTCGCGCTAGTCCTGCTTCTGCGTCGGTCAACCCCGCGGGAACGACGGGGTGGCTTGACGGTCGCTGCCATCGCCGGAGCCGCGCTGATCGTCCCGTTCGCCCTCGCCGCGGCGGGTCCCGATTTCGTGGACCCGCGGAACCTGATCGGCGCGCTCGTGCCGCTGCTGGTCGCGGCCGGGATCGGCTTCGGCTGCGCTCGAGCGGGACGAATTGGCCTCGCGAGCGCGGGCGCGGCGATCCTGCTCTTCGTCGCCGTGCTCGGCGGGGTCTATGCGAGCGGCCAGATGCAGCGACCGAACTGGCGCGACGCCGCGGCGGCCATGGGGCGCCCCTCCGGTCCGCGAGTCCTGGTCGTGCCCCGCAACGGGAACGAGCCGATCGCCTACTACCGGGACGCGAAAGAGTTCAGGCCGCCGCGCTTTCGCGCCGCACGGGTCAGGGAGATCGACGTGCTCAGCACGACCGGGGCGGTCTCGCCTCCCCGGGGGGGCTTTCAACTGATCGAACGACGGGGGCTCGCGCCCTGCTGCACGCTTTCGCGCTTCAGGGCTCGACGCCCGATCCGGGTGCAGCCGCAGGACGTGAGCGGCCATCGGATCCTGAACGAACGGTCGACCGTGTTGATCGAGGGCGCTCGCTAAGCATCAGGACGTAGAACGGCTCAAAGCCCTCGCGTTCATAGAACCGGATCGCATCCGCGTTCGTGTGCGCAACGCCGACGGCCACCGCGCTCGCTCCGGCCTCCGTCGCAACCTCCGCGGCCGCCTCGGTCAGGGCGCGGCCGACGCCGCGCCCGCGCTCGGACTCGAGCACCGACAGCGTCTCGATCTCGGCGGCTCGCTCACCGACGTCCCAGGTTGCCGCGCCTTCGTCGACCGACACCATCGCGTAGCCAATGAGCTGACCGTTGCGCTCGGCGACCAGCAAGGTGTAGCCGTCCTCGCTCAGCCAGTCGAGGTACTGGCCCCTGCGGTGCTCCCAGGAGTCCTCGTGGGAGCGCACCGGGGGCATCGCCGGGAGCGTCGCGTGATGGTCTCGCAGGGCCCGCCAGAGCGGCGCCAGCCGGTCGATCTCGTCCGCGCGTCCCCGTCGGATCACGAAGTCCACGCTCGGCATGTTGCCACCGAATCCACGCCGGACGCGCGACGCGTTTGGCTCGGATACCGAAGACTTTCGCGTCGATGGAGGAGGCGACCTTCAGGCCTCGCGATGTAGTCCCGGGGCGTGGCACCGCGACGGCGATCGGCAAGGCATGATTTAGTACCCGGAGCATGGGGTGGTGGAGAGTTCGCGTTCTGGTGGGTGTTGCCGCTCTGGCGACCATGTTCACGGCAGGAGCCGGTATCGCCGAGGCGTCGTTCAGCGCGCACGGCAGCGTCGAGCAGGTCTACGTGACCCATCTGGGCGCGGGGGCGAAGATGTCGCTCCTCAATCAAGCGGGCAAAACGGTCGCCACGAAGCGCGCCGATGCGCAGGGCGGCCTGCTGTTTCGAAACGTCGCGCCCGGAAGCGGGTACCGCGTCCGTCTCACGAGCGGAGGGCCGAAGTCGGGGCCCCTGACGGTGCTCTCGACACGTCCCGCGCCACCGAACACCAACGTCTACAACCAGACCCTTCCCACGGATGGCTACGGGTACCTGACCACCCGTGACGGAACCAAGCTGGCCATCAACGTCCACCCACCATCGGACGTATCGAACGCCGCACCGGGCGTCGATCCTCCCGCTGCGCCGCCAGGTTCCACGCCGACCCTGATTGAGTACTCGGGCTACGGGTACGCGGACCCGGCGGGTCCGCAGAGCGGGATCGCGATCCTCGCAAACCTCATGGGCTTCACGGTGGTTGACGTCAACATGCGCGGCACCGGCTGCTCGGGCGGGGCGTTCGACTTCTTCGAGCCGCTCCAGAGCCTCGACGGGTACGACGTGATCGAGACCGTCGCGCGCCAGCCTTGGGTACTGCACCACAAGGTCGGGATGATGGGCATCTCCTACGGTGGGATCAGCCAGCTGTTCACGGCGCAGACCAACCCGCCGAGCCTGGCGGCGATCTCGCCGCTCTCGGTGCTCGACGCCACGCAGACGACCCTCTATCCCGGCGGCATCCTGAACACGGGGTTCGCCGTGAACTGGGCCGAGGAGCGAGTCCACGACGCAAAGCCGGCCGGGCCCAACTCCGGGCAGCCCTGGGCGTATCAGAAGATCCAGGACGGCGACCAGACCTGCAAGGCCAACCAGGCTCTGCACGGCGAGGCGGCGGACCTGCTCGCGAAGATCCGGGCCAACAACCACTACGTGCCGAAGGTCGCGGACCCCCTGGCTCCGATCACCTTCGTCAAGAACATCCACGTGCCCGTGTACATGGCCTGCCAGTGGACGGACGAGCAGACGGGCGGCCACTGCCCGACTCTGGCAGAGCACATGACCGGCACCAATCGGAAGTGGTTCACGTTCACCAACGGCACCCACGTGGACTCGCTCGATCCCGAGACCTTCAACCGCTGGTACGACTTCTTACAGCTCTACGTGGCCAAACAGGCGCCGATCACGAACGCCGCGCTCATTCACGCGGCCGGGCCCGTGATCTACCAGGAGGCCATGGGAATCCCCGGGGTAACGATGCCGCCCGATCCGATTCAGGCGCAGCCGACCTACGCGTCGGCGAAGGCCGCGTTCGACCAACTGAAGCCCATCCGCGTCCTCTTCGACAACGGTGCCGGCGGGACCCAGCCCGGGCAGCCGAAGCCCGGCTTCGAGCAGTCGTTCTCGAAGTTCCCGATCCCGAACACCAGCGCGCGCTTCTGGTACTTCACCAATGGCGGCGGCCTCCGCGGCTCGCGCCCGCCTCAGGCCGGGGCGGACTCGTTCACCTGGAACGCCCACGCTCGCCCGCTGACCGACTTCACCGGCGATACCGCCTCCGGCACGAATGGCCTGTGGACGGCGACGCCGCCCTACCAATGGGTTCGCCCGCCGGCCGGCAGCGCGGCGTCGTACGTGACCAAGCCGCTGAGCCAGAACGCGACCGTCATCGGCGCCGGGGCGGTGCACGCCTGGGTCCGCTCCTCGACCCCCAACGTGGACCTCCAGGCCACGGTGACCGAGGTCCGCCCCGACGGCAAGGAGACCTTCGTTCAAAACGGCTGGGTCCGGGGCAACGAGCGCAAGCTCGACGCCTCCAAGAGCACGCTGCTCGAGCCCGTCCTGAGCCTGCGGGCCTCCGACGTGTCGCTCATGCCGAGCGACCGCTATGTGCCGGTCACGATCCCGCTCTACTACGAGGGGCACACCTATCGCGCCGGCTCACGCATCCGGGTGACGATCACGGCCCCGAACGGCGACCAGCCCATCTGGTCGTTCGGCGAGACCCTGCCGAAGGGGCACGCGACGGTTTCGATTGCCCACTCGAAGAGCATGCCGTCGAGTCTCATCCTCCCGGCGGTGTCGGGAGTGAACGTGCCGACCGGGCTGCCGCCGTGCCCCGGCCTGCGGGGCGAGCCGTGCCGGACCTACCAGCCCTACGTGAACCAGCCGACGACTCCCTGACCCAGGCGAGACGGCCTCTCGACGAGGCCTAGTTAGTCGGCGATCAAGGACGACAGTAGGCGTAGGTGGTGATCGTCGCCTCGTTCGGGGACGAGACACTCAGGGCCTTGGTGGTCCATGCGTGCCCGCGGTCGGCGCGCTTGGAGTCAAGTGCTCCCGCCGCGTTCAGCTGGTTGTTCACTGCGGTGGCGTGGCCGTCGAAGCCGCCAGACAGCGCCCTGCCTCCGTTCGGGCATCGAACGGTCGTGGCCAGGAAGTCCGAGCTCACCGTGGTGTCCTTGGACGCCGTGACGAGCTTCGGCCCAGGCGACTTGCAGTAGGCGTAGGCGGTCAGCGACGCGGGGCCGCTGGAGCCCCCGAGGTTCTCGATATTCACTCCGCCGACCTTCCAGCCCCTTCCGCCGGAGCGCTTGGAGGTCAGCGTGATCACTGAGCCATCCGTTCCGAAACCACCGCCGATCGCCCGGCTGCCATCGGGACACTCGGCCTTCACGGAATCGAAGGTGTTGGGTTGGATTTGAACGCTCATCGACCGCACCGCGGGCGGGCGGGCCCGCTTGCCGCAGTACGCGAACGACTTCAGGTCCTGCGCCTGGTTGTCGTTGAAGTTGAACCCGGCTGTCTTGATTCCGCGCTGGTTGGGCGCGGGCACCGAGTCAAAGCGAGCAACCGGGCCTCCGTTCGCGGTGCCGGGGTCCCATCCCGGGGCTGCGAATCCTCCGGCCAGCGCCACCTCTCCGTCCTTGCACTTCGCGGTCGCCGAGCCCGAACTCGACGGCGCGACCGTCGTCGTGGCCTGGTTCGAGCTGGCGCCGAGCGCGACCGCCGCTCCACCGACGGCCATCACTGACCCCGCGGCGACGATCCAACGTCCGGCATGGGCGACTCGACGATCCATCCTTCTCATGGGGGCTTCCTCCTGGTCTTGGGTGGTTAGCGCGTCGGGAGACCGCGCCGGGACCCCATCGGCTTTCGAAGGTCGCACCTTGAGGCTCGTCGCCGCTGTTGTGCGAGGCCACTCGGATTGCCCAATAACCGCCCCCTCGCCCATAGCCCGGCGGTTCGGCAAGACCCTATTTGCGCAAAGGGTCCGTCGCCACCTGGAACATGCGCGTTCGATGGGACGAGCACGACCGGCACAGCGGGCAAACGTACGGCGTCCGGCGAGCTACTACCGGGTGGCCGGTGTAGACCTTCGCGCCGAGATGAACCGATTGGCCTCGCTTGCGACCTTCGGAGGCGAAGGCGGGCCGCTCGTGCAGCGCCCGCCGACACTGACGATTCGCCGGGCCTCGAGGCGGCCCCGCAGTCGAGTCGGATTCGCGATCCCGGACGAGTGGCGGATCTCGGTGACGGCCTTTCCGGGGCAGCGCCGTGGCGACGCCGAGGAGACGCTCGTTCACGAGCTGGTCCACCTCATCGTCGGCGCCTCTCGCGACACACGCCGCTGGCATGGCCGCGAGTTCAAGGCGACGATGCGCCAGGCAATGCGCGAGGGATACGGGATTCACGGGGTAAAGGTGAGCGGCAGCTATCACGGCGCCTACGCGGACGCGCTGGAACGTCAGCGCTCGCGAGCCCTGGCGCGAGGGTCACGCGCGCTCAACCCCGGCCAGCTGTCGCTGATCGAATCGGTTGCCCTAGAGGGGTAGGAGGCGCAAGCCCGACGTCCGGGTCGCGCTCACGCTCGCGGCTCTTCGCTCTCGACAGTCGCCTTCGCCGGGCGGGGCGGCGCTCGGGTCGTCGGCGACGGGGTAACAAGCTCCAGAAGCTCCGCCATGGACCGCTCCGCGCCGGTGGTGAGCACGTCGATGTCGCTCGAGCTGTCGTAGTCGCCAGTCACCCCGAGGTAGAGGCCGCCGTCATAGGAGAAGATCGCGATCGAGATTCGCGCCTGGCCGATCACTGGGACATAGGGGAACGACTCAAGCAATCGTCGTCCCAGCGTGTACAGAGGCTGTTGGGGTCCCGGCACGTTCGTGATGCCGGTCTGCAGGCCGAAGGACGAAGACCGGGCCGCAAGGCGGGCGCCGAGCGCCAACAGCATCGGCGGGGCGAAGCCCGAGAGCGAGGTGAGCACGTCTCCCGCGACCGCCTGCTTCGATTGCTTGAGTCCGTCCATCTGCGCACTCACGGCCTCGAGTCGCGCCGCCGGGTCGGCGACGCCAACCGGCAGCTCGGCGAACATCGCTGAGACACGGTTGTTGTAGTCACCGCGCTCGCCGGGTCGGCGGACCGACACCGGGACCAGCGTGCGGATGGTGCGATTCGCGAGGGGCTCCCCCCGCGCTTCGAGCAAGTCGCGCAGTCCACCAGAGACGATCGTCAGCACGACATCGTTGACGGTTCCGCCGAGCGCAGTCCGCACCGACTTGACGTCGCTCAGGCGAACGTGCCCCCAACTCCACGTCCGATGGGGTCCGACCGGCCCGGTCAAAGAGGACCCGCCCACCGGCCGCACGATCCGCGCGGCCGAGGTCATGCCACGAAGCAGATCTCTTGCCTGGTTGAGCGACGCGCGGGGTGCCCGCGCCGCGGCGCGAAGGGTGCGTAGCTGCTCGGACGGGTTCAGGGTCCGGTGCGTGATCGTGCGCAGCACCAGCTCAGGGCCGCTCGGCTCAGGGGCCGGCACCCACGGATCTGCCTCCGCCTGAGTGTCATCGCCCCCGAACATGACCGCCATCAGGTCGGTCGCCGAGACTCCATCGACCATGCAGTGGTGGACCTTCGACAGCAGCGCCCAGCGGCTCTCGGCCAGGCCTTCCAGCATCCAGATCTCCCAGAGCGGCTTGGTGCGGTCGAGGGGCTGGGCGAAGATGCGCGCGGCCGTGCGGCGCAGTTGCTCATCGCTTCCGGGCGGTGGGAGAGCACTGTGCCGTAGGTGGTAGGAGAGGTTGAAGTGGGGATCGTCTACCCACACCGGGCGGCCCAGGCCGAGCGGTATGAAGCGAACCTTCTGGCGATAGCGGGGGACCAGGCCCAGCTTGCCCGCCACCATCTCCTCGAGCCGCTCGAACGGTGGGGCCGGCCCCTCGAAAATGCTGACCCCGCCGATGTGCATCGGGTTCGTCGGACCCTCGAGATGGAGGAACGAGGCATCCATCGGGCTCATCCAGTCCATCGAGCCTCCTTCTGATCAAGGACCCCAGCGAGCACCCGGTAAACCTCCGCGTTGACCGACATGCCAGCGTGGCTCGACTCGACCTCGACGTGCTCTGCAGAGCGGTCAAGACATGCCTCCCACGAGACGATTCCATCGCTCCGCGAGTAGATCGAGACCGCGCGCACGGCATCCGGAATGGGAGCCTGGAGGTCCTCGCGGAACGCGGCACAGCACGGACCGTCGCCGCATTCGCGGGAGAGCATCCAGGGCACGCCGAGGTCCCCGAGCCGGGCCACCGAGCGCACCGTCCGAAGCACGGCCGGAGCGACGCTGAGTGGGTTCAGCACCGGCGAGCCGAGCGTCATGAGCGTGCTGACCAGATCGGGGTTGCGAACGGCCGCAACGCGTGCCAGCTCGCCACCCCGGCTCTGTCCGATCAGCACGACACGATCATTGATGCGCTCGGCGAGCCGCTCAAGACGCGACTCGAGCTGGCCAACGGCGCGCTCGGCACAATCGGTGTTGAGCAGGATGCCCGCTCGCGCCGTGCGCGAGCCGCGCCTACGGAGCCAGCCCGCGAGAACACCCAGCGACGGATCCCCCGTCATGAACCCAGGCACGAGCAAGATCGTGGAAGGGTCAATCGGGCGGGAAGGACGCAGGAAGTCGCGATCGACAAGCAGGCGCGCGAGCTCGAGGCCATAGCGCAGCTCACCACGAAGCGGCACCATCGGAGCTTCGCCCGGCGCGAGCAGGGAGGGCATCTGCCCAGCCTAATCTAGGCGTCCGGGCGGTGCAGGAGTATCGCGCCGCAATGATTTCGGGCGCGAACGCCGTCTGAAGGGAGAGAGCGATGAGCGACGACCGATTCGCACGCTACGGAGCCGCCTCGGGCATCCTGGCGGTCCTGCTGACCGCGGGCGCCTTCGTGGGTTTCATCCTGCCGAATGCCCCCGACCTCGACGCCCCCGGCACAGACTGGGCCACCTACTTCACGGCCCATCAGAGCAGGATCCAAGTCGGCGTGATCGTCCTCGGGGTGGGGCTGTTCTTCTTCATCTGGTTCCTCGGCAGCCTGCGCAGCGCCCTGGCGAGGGCGGAGGGTGGCGAGGGGCGGCTCGCTTCGGTCGCCTTTGGCGGCGGCATCGTCGCCGTCGCCAGCCTGCTGATCGCAGCGAGCGCGGGCGCCGTGGCGGCGCTTCGGCCCGAGGACCTGGATCCCAACACCACTCGCGCACTGAACGACCTCGGCGTCGTCGCCGGGGGCCCGGGTGCGGCCGGATTCACCGCGCTGTTCGCGGCGACGGCGATCGTCGGCTATCGCCACCGGGCCGTGCCGGCGCCCGTCGCCGGGCTCTCGGCGTTGGCCGCGATCACGCAGCCGCTCGCTTACGGGGTAGCGGTCACCGACAGCGGGGCTTTCGCGGCCAGTGGGCTACTCGGCGGATTCATCCCGATCATCACCTTCGTGGTCGCCGCGCTCGCGCTCAGCTACGCGCTGATTCGCGAGCCTCAAGGACACGCCGCCGCCGCAAGCGACTAGTTCTTCCCCGCCCTGTCAAGGGGCGGCGTGAGGCAGGGAGCAGCTAACCGGCGGAGCCGGCCGCAAATTGCGGGAAGAGGATCGCCCGGGCCGGCGGGGCCAGCCGGCAGACTGATT
>JBOGZC010000095.1:0-12342 GCA_050697075.1 Solirubrobacterales bacterium
AGGTTTTTCGGATCGTCTTTCGATCGCGGGCGGAGAAGACCTGGGCTTGGTAGCCGGGGCGGCAGTCGCAGCTTTGGCCGCGACCGGATGCGCAGCGGCGGGCGTGGCGGAGGACGATCCCCTCGGCGCGACGGCGCGGGCGAGGGGAACCAGGCACGCTGACACATCTAGCTCTAATCGGCCTCGATTGGAAGTCAGAGTTGACTTGGTCGCGGTGCGCCCAGCGCCGATCCGGCGAGCGAGCGCCGTGTCGCTCCTCGGCTTCGCCTGGCAGCGCCGAATACGGGCCACAGAGCCCAACCGGTGCGGGTGGCGCAGCGGCCCTTCTTCGCCTTTGGGATCAACCGAGGCGCCTAGCCCCTCCCCCGGGCCCGCCCGAAGACGCGGCGCCCGGGGCCAGGGCGGGGCGCTTTTACTTCCGTGTAGGGTTGCTGTGCCTCCCTTACTGAGCCCAGTGCTCAAAAAGGCGCAAGCGCCCCGAGTCGCTGCTTTCTCGGGGCGCTTTGCGTTTCCGGTGCTAGGGTCGGGGCGAGCGCCGGATGATGCCCGGCTGCGGCTCCACCGGCGGATGATTGACTCAAGCCGCAGGCGCCCCGGAATCGTCTCCCTTCCTTCCGGGGCGCTTTGCGTTGTACGGGCCTTTGGCTTGTCTATTGGTCTCGAGTTCGCCAGCGATCCATTCCCGAGCGGCTCCGGCGCAGCGACGTGATTGCCGACCTGGCGAAACGACGGGGCGCAGCGCGGACAGACTGATCGCGGCGCGCCGCCGCCTACGGGATGCTCCAGGTGTGCTCGCAGTCCGTGGCCGTGTCATGCCCGCGACCGCCGTGGCACCGATCGTATCCCGGGCCGCCGAATAGCTGATCGTCGCCGGTGAAGCCGCCCACGACGTCGTTGCCCCCACCGCTGGTCGACCCACCGCTCGACGCGTAGTTGTCGCCGTAGGCGATGTCGTTGCCGGCCAGTCCGTGCAGCTGATCATTCCCGGAGCCCTCCGCCTTGCCGCGGACGGTGTAGCTGTCTCCCACGAGCAGGTCCTTGGCCGGCCCGGCGCTCAGCTCATCGTCGCCGCCGCCGATCGCTCGCCCGTAGGGCGAGTAACTATCGCCGATCAGCAGGTCCCTGCCCGAGGATGCCGCGATAAGGTCGTTGCCGCCGCCCCTCGCCACGCCGGCGCCGGTGACCGCGCTGTCGCCGATCACTGTGTCGTCACCGTTTTGAGCGTGAATGACGTCACGGGTCCCTCCGATGGCATCACGCGAGGCGTAGTTGTCGCCAACGATGAAGTCGTCGCCGAATTCACCGTCGATCACGTCCTTGGCGGAAGCTTTCGTTGCGTCGCCATCGACGTTCGCGTAGTCCCCGACGATGAAGTCGTCGGCAAAGCCGCCGACGATGTGGTCGCGCCCGCCGCCGCCAACCAGCTTGCTCGGGTCGTCCTTCTTCATGGTCCTGGGATTGCTGCCGCCGATGATGTAGTCGGCACCGCCGCCGCCGCAGATGACGTCGGGCCCCCCGTTGCTGACGATCCAGTCGCGGTGCGATGTGCCGACGATGACGTCCTTGTGGTGGGTGCCGACGATCACGGTTCGGTGTCCCGGGCCGAGACGGTTGGGGTGCGAGGGCCCGACCATCGTGGCCTCTTCTCCGAGGCATCGCGGCCCCTGGGCTGCGGCATGGCCCGGAAGGAGCGCGGCAAGGGCGATCAGCGCGAGCGCCCCCGACATGAGGCGAGCGCGGGCGGCGCCTTGTCGAGCTGCGTCGCCGGAGCGCAAACGGGTGAGTGCGGCGGTTGGGGACATCCCTCCTGCTGAAACGGTCGGGCGGCCGAGTGTATAGGCGGCAAAGACGTCCCCAAGCCGACCACGACCCGGGAGCATGGGGCCCGCTCCCGGGGTGCCGAAGATCAGCGAGCGGCGGTGGCTCAGGGGATAACGGCACCGGTTTCAGCCGGCTTTAGCGTCGGAGACTAGGCTGCGATCGTGGAAGCCGGCGAGGGCATAGACCACGCCCTAGCGCGCCCCGCGGGTGGTCGCGCTACGAACATCCCGAGGCGCGCCCAAGCCCGCGTCACCGACTGGTGGCCGAGCCCCGCGCGCCAGGCGGTGAGCGCCGCCCTGATCGCGACGCTGTCCGGGCTAGCGCTTGCGATTGGCCTCGCGCTCGTAGCGGTGGCGCTAGCTCACCGCGGCAGTGGCGGCCCACCGCCACTCCTCTTGAGCGCGGTCTGGTCGTTGGCCGCGGGGATCTCGTTCGTCTCGAGCATCGGCTACCTCCTGATCGAGCCGAAGCGTCACGTCCTGCTGCGCGTGAGCGCGATCCCGGCTGCGGCGATGTTCTGCGCCGTTCTCCTTCTGCTGCTGCGCAACGGCTGAGGAGGCCCCTCCCCTGGCGCCTCGGCGCGCCCGGACAAGCGTCTACATTCCGCCGCGGCGGCGGCCAGGATTGCTCGTGTAGGCGGCCAGACGGCCGACACAACTACCCGACACTCGCGCGAGGGTGTTATACCTGGAATCTGGTATGCGGAGTTCACACCGGCAAGCCCCATTTCAGCTTCGCGTCCCGTTGCTCGCGTTGGTGGGCCTCGTCGCCCTCCTCGCCGCCGCTTCGGCCTCGGCGCGGCGCCCGACCTGTTTCGGCAAGCCGGCGACGATCGTCGGAACGAACCACCACGACCGCATCAAGGGCACCCACCACGCCGACGTGATCGTCGGCCTGGGAGGCAGCGACACGATCATCGGCAACGGGGGGCGCGACATCATCTGCGGTGGCTCCGGAGACGACCGGATCATCGGTGGAAACTCCCCCCACCAAAGCCTCAAGCGCGACAAGCCGACGATCCTGATCGGCGGCCCGGGCAACGACTACATCGACGGCAGCTTTGCCGACGACTTCATCGTCGGCGACAACGCCAACCTCACCGACGACGCGATCGGCCATGTCGGCAAGGACACCCTCGAGGGCGAGTTCGGAAACGACTACGTGGTCGGCGACAACTACTCGCACTTCGACGCCAAGGGCGGCGTCCACGACAAGATCGACGGCCAAAAGGGCGATGACACCCTGATCGGCGACAGCGCCGTGACCGGCTACGGCACCGCTCGCGGAGGCGGCAACGACCACTTCACCGGGGCCTCGGACGATGACTTCGAGGTCGGCGACAGCTACTCCCCCTACGGCAAGGCGGTTGGGGGCGGCAAGGACGAGCTCAACGGTGGACCGCAGGCTGACTTCCTGGTCGGCGACAGCTACACGATCACGGGCTTGGCCAAGGGCTCGGGCCGCGATCAGATCCACGCCCGTCCGGGGCCGGACACCGCCTACGGCGACAACTACGCCGCAGATCCCAAGGGCGAGACCTCGGGCGGTGCCCACGACTTCATCGGCGGCGCCGGCGCCAACGACCATCTGGTCGGCGGTCCCGGCCACGACACCTGCAACGGCGGGCCAGGCCACGACGGCCAGGCCGAGTGCGAGTACAGGCTCAGGCTCGAGTACAAGCTCGACCTGCCGCTGCCCTCCAAGCGGTATTACCCGCGCCGGTTCTAAGCGAGCGCGTTGGTGCGCGCTGCGATCGGTCCGCCCCACGTTTGGCGGCTACTCGGGTTGGCTAAGTTGGCCTGGGCACCTTGCTCAAGTCCCAGCCAGAACTGTCGATCGGACAGCACGGCCATCACTACAACCCGCCGCTGGGACGAAGATCACGCGCCTGCTGGTGAGACCAGGCATCCGCTTCAGCCGTCCCTGTTCAGATGGTGATCGACATCGCGCTCATCATCGCGGGCATAGCCTGGGTCTCGTGGCACACCGTGTAGGCCCAGGTTGGCTAGGCTGGCCAGCGCCATGGGCTGCGAGCTTCGAATCGAGGTCGTGGGCGATGAGGATCGCGGACGCGAGATCCTCGACCTGATCACGGACGAGACCGGAATCGGCCACGAGCCGGCAAACGGCGGCGGCCGGTTCGCTTTCCTCGCCGCGGACTGCGCCGAGGTTCGGGAGGGTCTCAGCGGCCTGCTTGACCGAAGAACCGACGACTGGCGTGACCATCTGAGCTTCTGAGGCGCCGGCCGAGGCTCGGCCAGCCTCGGCTATCCGAGCGCACGACCCGTGCTCGGCCGACGTTGGGCTGCCTGCGGCAGCGCCCGGCGCCGACGACATGCCAGCCGCGCCCAGCGCAGCGCCGGCCTCTCGACGCCGAACCAACTCAGCGTCGCGACCGCCACGCTCGCGGGCAGGACCACCGCAAGCGCGGGGACGAGCCCAAGCGGAAGCGCTCCCGCCGATCGCAATGCCAAGAGCAGCGGCAGGTGCCACAGGTAGACACCGTAGGAGACCGTCCCCAGGGCGACCAGCGGACGCCAGCCCAGGAGCGAGCGCGGTCCGGCGCCCTGGGCCGCGGCGACGATCGCGGCGAAGCCGGCGGCCGCCGGGAGGTCGCGAAGGGTCTGCGAGACGAGCGGCTCGATCGCGGTGGGACAGAGGCCCGAGTGAATGCCGGCGTCGACGATCACGGCGGCGATCCCCGCGAGCATCAGCCACATCGCCCCGCGCCCGCGAAGACGCCGGCCGTGGAGCCAGGCCGCGGCGAGCATCCCGAAGCCGAAATAGGGAAGCGCGGCGGGCAAAGCCTTCTCCAGCACCGACGCGGGGCCGGTGAACGCGTTCCACACCAGCCCCGCGCAGATCACGACCACCGGGAGAAGCAATTGGCGCCCGCGCGAGCGCCCGAGCGCCACCGCGGCGACCCCGATCGCGGGCAGGGCGAGGTAGAAGCTCGCCTCGACGGCGAGCGTCCAGGTCGGCGGGTCGAGGCTCAGGACCGTCGAGGACGAGTAGTTCTGGCAGAAGACGGCGAACAGCGGCAGCTCGGAGGCTGGAGGCAGGTGCACGCCGGGGGTCCCCGAGGCGCCCCAGAGGAGGGCAACCGAGCCGAGGAGGGCGAGGTAGTAGGCGGGGGCGATCCGCGCCAGGCGCCGAGTCAGGTAGTCCCGGAGCTCGGGAGGATCGGCCCCGGACAGGGCCGCCCTCGCCCACGGCCCGTAGAGGAGGAAGCCGGAGAGGACGAAGAAGAGGATCAGGCCGAGGCGGCCCTCGTTCAGCGCGTAGTCGGCCGGAGAGCCGAAGACGACGTGGGGAACGGGGCGCGCGTAGTCCCAGACGTGGAAGGTGAGGACCGACAGCGCGGCCAGGCCGCGCAGACCATCCAGGGCTCGGTTGCGCTCTTCACGCATCGCGGGCTGCCTTCCTCATCGGGTCCTGCCGGCGAGGAGCATAGTTCCGAACCCACCCGGCGGAGTCTCGGCGCCGCAATGATGTTCGCCGGCCGGCTTGACGGGGAACTGGGCCTTGCGCAGGGGGCTCGGCGCTAGCTTCGGTCCTCGACCAACGGGTCGTCCGCGTCGCTCGCGGTGCCGGCCTCGGGCGGCTCGCTGGTGCCGGCGGGCTGCGACGCCTGGGCCTCGTGCGCTTGTTCCTCCTCGCCGCCATGGCCTGCGAGCCCCGCCTGGAACTCCCGGATCCCCTTGCCCAGCGACTTGCCGAGCTCGGGGACGCGCTTTGGCCCGAAGATCACCAGGGCGATGATCACGACCACAACCACTTCGAGGGGGCCGACGTTTCCCACCTCGCCAAGCGTAGCGCTGCACTCCCGAGGCGTTGACCAGGCAACTGGCGTGGCGAGCTTTCGCCGCGGCCGGCGAGGGGCTCTCGCCACCTGTTACCCTCGCCCGAGCTATGGGCAGGCGGGGGAGTCTCCTGATAGTCGTGCTGGCGACCCTTGGAATCACCGCACTGGTGGGCGTCGCCGTCTCGAGCAGCAGCGCGCCGACGCTGGACCAGGCGGCCGCGGCGTCGCGGCCGAACATCATCGTCGTCGAGACCGACGACCAGACGGTCGGGATGATGAAGGTGATGAAGAACGTCAACTCGATGATCGGTGACCAAGGGGCGACGTTCGCCAACAGCCTGCTCAACTTCTCGCTCTGCTGCCCGTCGCGGACCACGTTCCTCACCGGCCAGTACGTCCACAACCACGGCGTGTGGTCAAACCACCAGCCCAACGGCGGGTTCCAGAAGTTCGAGCCCCTGCACGGGACCAACAACCTGGCCGTCTGGCTACATCGCGCCGGCTACTTCACGGGGATGATCGGCAAGTACCTGAACAACTACGACAACCAGCCCCCGATCCCACCCGGCTGGTCGGAGTGGCACGCGGGCGCCCCCTATGAGCAGCGGGTCTACAACTACCTGCTCAACAACAACGGCACCGTCGTCCACAAGGGAGCCGATCCGAGCGACTTCAAGGACGACGTGTTCACCCGATTCGCGCTCGACTTCGTCAACCGCCGAGCAACCCAGCCAAACCCCTTCTTCCTCTGGCTCACCTACACCGCCCCCCACGTCGGCGGCCCGCCGACGCGAAACCCTCCCCAGGACTGCACGGACGCCGCCAAGCCGCCGCCGCGCTACGCCGACGCGTTCGCCAACGCCCCGCTGCCGAGGCCGCCGAACTTCAACGAGGCCGATGTCTCCGACAAGCCGAAGGCGATCCGCCAGCTGCCGCTCCTTAGCTCCACCCAGATCGCCACCATCCGGCGCAAGTACCGCTGCGCGCTCGAATCCCTTTTGGCCGTGGACGAGGGTGTAAAGAAGATCATCAACGCGCTGAAGGCCAAGGGCGCGCTCGACAACACGCTGATCATCTACACCTCCGACAACGGTTACTTCTACGGCGAGCATCGAATCCCAGACGACAAGCAGCGCGTCTATGAGGAGTCGATCCGGGTCCCGCTTTTGATGCGTGGTCCCGGGATTCCGCAGGGGGTGACGATCAACCCGCTGGTCGTGAACGCCGATCTCGCGCCGACGATCGTTGACGCGGCTAACGCCCGCCCGGGCCTCACCATGGACGGGACTTCGCTGCTTCCGATCGTCAGGCACCCGTTGACCGACAAGAACCGCGACCTCCTGGTGGAGGAGCCCACGTACAAGGCGATTCGCACCCAGCGATACGTCTACGTCGAGTACAACGACGGAGAGCGGGAGCTCTATGACCTGCAGAACGATCCCTATGAGCTACAGAACCTCCAGAACGACCCCACCTACAACTCGGTCAAGGCAACGCTGGCGACCCGGCTCCACAAGCTGAAGAACTGCGCCGGCGCCAGCTGTCGCGTCTATCAACCGGACCCGACGCCGTAGCCGAGCCGAGCGACAATTGCCGCGGGTCAGTGCTCACGATGCGCGGTTTGTCCTGGCCGCACATCCCGACAACGCCCGAGGTTATGTCTGCCTTTGAGCGCTACGACGTCAGCGATCGCGAGCGGATTAGCTTGTTGCACCTCGAGACAGCGGACGGGATCACATGACCATGCGCGGTAGAGGATGGGTTGGCCTCCCGGCGATCCTGGTCGCGTCATTTGGGCTGGGGGTGGCCGACGCCCCGGCTCGAGCGACGCCGATCAAGCACGTGGTCGTCGTCTATCAAGAGAATCACAGCTTCGACAACGTTCTCGGTCGGCTATGCCTGCGCACGGGGCGCTGCAGCGGAAGCAGGACCGGTTACCTCCCGGACGACCAGGAGATCCCGCGAGTGCCG
Organism: Solirubrobacterales bacterium; assembly: GCA_050697075.1. GTDB lineage: Bacteria > Actinomycetota > Thermoleophilia > Solirubrobacterales > 70-9 > AC-56. The sequence goes on from JBOGZC010000095.1 coordinate 7,598, forward strand.
ACCGTCAAGGAACTCATTCCCCCTCCTGATGCGCTACCCGCCTACGCACGCGGACCGAACTTCAGGTTCGTTGGGGCGCGCTTCCGGTCAACTGCCATCGACCACGGACTGAGGCCCGATCACCGCGTGCTCGACCTTGGCTGTGGAGTCGGGCGCTTCGCCGTCGCCCTGTCGAAGTACCTGAATGAGGGTTCCTGGACTTGTGCGATCCGGGTTGCGATTCCGTGGTTTTGAGCGTTATGAGAGACGCTTGGGGGCTTTCACAATTTTGACTTTGGAGCTTCGGCGAGGGACATCGCACTTCGCTCGATCCAGCGCATCGTCCTCCTTCGACGCCACGGCAAGCGAGCCGCTCCGAGTCCGTCCGATGCCCCTACGAGCATGAGCCCATGCGAACATATGTTCGTCCACGACGCACCGCGAGAGCTGTGGTCCATTCCGGCCAACCCACCTGGTTCCGTTGCGGGTGGCGCCACCACGATGACCGAGCGCTCTCGCCAGGTTGACGTCAACCCAGGCCAGGAGAACCCTTGTAACGGATCCACGGGAACGGTCACGGATAACGAGCAGGACGTCTTTCACATCACTGAGCTCGACGACGGCACCTACCGCTTCACCGGGCACAGCACCGTGCAGGTCGCCTTCGAGCCCGACGATTCCTCTCAGCCGAGTTACGCCGGTCACGAGACGTTCACGATCGCGGAGGCCAGCACCACCCGGGCCTTCACGACGACCTCGCGGGAGCGCGTTCGCATCAAGGGCACGGATGGCTCGTTCCTTATGGTCACCGAGCTCGTCCACTACACGGTCAATGCCCAGGGCGTGTCGGTCTCTTTCGACAGGCCAACCCTTGTTTGCTCCTGACCCAAGGCGACGACCAGGGCGTTTGGAGACAGGTCTTGTCTTGCTAAATCCGACGGGGTTTAGCGAGAGGCTCGAACTTGCCCCGTGAGTTAAAAACGCCGTCAGCCACGATGGTGCGTGCCCGGCTGCACCACCCCCCACTCGTAGGCGAAGACGATGGCCTGCACCCTGTCCCGTAGGCCGAGCTTCATCAGTACCCGTGCGACGTGGGTCTTCACTGTGGTTTGCTCGACCACAAGCTGCTCGGCGATCTCGGCGTTGGACAGGCCGCGCGCGATCAGCATCAAGACCTCGAGCTCCCGGGCCGTCAGTTCGCCGAGCTCGCTCGGCAAATCGCCGGGACGGGGTCGGCTGACCAGCTCCTCGATCAGCCGCCGGGTGACCGCCGGCGCGAGGAGGGATTCCCCCGCGGCCACCACTCGGATCGCGTTGGCCAGCTGATCCGCGGGCGCATCCTTAAGGAGAAAGCCGCTCGCGCCGGCGCGCAGTGCCTCATAGACGTACTCATCGAGATCGAAGGTGGTCAGGATCAGCACTCGGGGCCCTCCCGGTCGCTTCGAATCGACGATCCGCCGCGTTGCCTCGAGCCCATCCACATTCGGCATCCTCACGTCCATCAACACGACGTCGGGGCTCCGCAGACACGTCTGCTCGACCGCTTCCCGGCCGTCGGCCGCCTCTCCGACCACGGCGATGTCAGCCTCCTCGTCGAGGATGAGCCGAAAGCCCGTCCGTACGAGCTCTTGGTCGTCGGCAAGGAGGACGCGGATGCTCACGATTCGCTCGGGTCGACAGGCAGTCGCGCGCGTACGGCGTAGCCGCCATCTTGCCGCGATCCGACCTCCAGGTTGCCGCCGTAGAGCGTCACACGCTCGCGCATGCCGACGAGGCCATGGCCCCCTCCCCCGCCGTTGGTCGCTCCACCGGGGCCCCGGCCGTCATCGAGGACCTCGAGGCTCAGGTCACACTCTCCGTAACGGACGACCACCTGCGCCTGAGCTTGCCCGGCATGCTTGATCGTGTTGGTGAGCCCCTCCTGGATGATCCGATAGGCGGAGACGTCGATCCCCGCCGGCAGTTGACGAGGCTCTCCAACGACGGTCAGCTCGACGGGCAAACCGGTCTCGCGAACCCGGTCGATTAGGTCATCGAGGTGGCCGAGGCTGGGCTGAGGGGCAAGCGCCAGCCCCTCGCGGTCAGTTCTCAGGATCCCAAGCAGCCGCCGCATCTCGGCGAGTGCTTGGCGTCCCGCATTCTCGATCGAGGCGAAGGCCTCACGGGCACGAGCCGGATCACGCTGCGCAACGCGGCTACCGGCCCCGGCCTGAATGACCATCGTGCTGACGTTGTGGGCGACGATGTCGTGCAGCTCTCGGGCGATCCGAGAGCGCTCGTCGACGACCGCAAGCCGAGCCCGCTCCCCCTCCTCGCGCTCCAGATGATCGGCTCGCTCCGCGAGCGAGACCGCGAGTAGCCTCCTGTTGCGCAGGGCGCGGCCGAGGGCCCAGGTCCCCAGGGTGAGGCCGCTCGCCCAAGCTCCGTCGCCGACGACGTACTGGGCTCCCGAGGTCGGAGGTAGTAGCGCGGCGATCCAGAAGCCCACTAGTGCGATCCCAAGGCTTGTCGCGGCCGTAGGGCGCTCATTGTGGCGAGCAGCCGACCAGACGGCAACCAGCCCGGCCACGATCGCCGTCCCCATCGGATCGTTCGCCACCGCGGACTCGAGCAAGACGCCAGACATCACCACGGCGGTCGCAGCCACCGGCGCCCGGCGCCGCCAGGCGAGCGGCAGGCCCAGCGCCAAGACTGAGAGCTGGGTTGGAACGTTGGCGGGGTCGAAGCCGGCGTTGACGAAGATCTCGACCTCAGCCGCCACCATGAAGCCGAGCGCCACGAGGCGGTCGAACGTCCTGGGATCCAGCCGCCGGAACCGCTCCGCTGGCCGTATGCCTCTCCCCATGCGGCCACCGTAGCGCCGAATCGGCGCCGCGGCGTCCTTCTCGTTGCCGATCCGCGGTCGTCCCCCAGGAGGACGGATGCCTTTCAGAGATCGGTCCCTAGGCCACTGCGAGATCGCAACTGGGGCTGACGACACCGAGGTGTCGCGAACCTAGCGTAGTCCCCGCAATCAAAGCGCAGCGGGAGATCACCGCCGCGAGCAAGGAGTCGAGATGAGGAGAGCAATAACAATCGGGATCGCTGCAACGGCGGCGGTTCTCTCAATCGCGCTGGCTGACGGCGGGCACGCCGGTGCGTCGGTCGGGCAGACGCTCACATTCTTCGGAGATGCGAGCCACGAGTCGGACACCCTGATCGACAACCCCCCGAAGTCGCCAAGTCCGAACCCAGGGTCGAGACGGTTTCGCCTTTCGGTCGGAGACCAACTCGTGGTCAGAACCCCGCTTCTCGACCATCGAGGCGGGACCCGGATCGGGACGCTCTACGCCGAGGGCGCAATCGTTAATGGCAACCGTTTCGCGAACGCCGTCATCCACGTTGATGGAGTGGCCAAGTTCGGTGACGACCAACTGACGATCGACGGCATCATTCGCGATCAGAAACTGAACACGGTGGCCGTCACCGGTGGCACCGGCGCATACGAGGGAGCGCGAGGGAGCGTCACCGAGATGGACGTCAGCGGCGGCCAGGGATCGAAGGACACGGTCCACCTGTTGCCGTGAGCGAAGTCGCAACGGGCCGCCGGCGTGCCCGCTTCACGCGGGCGCGCTGGCGGGCCAGCATGTAAGCCGCTCGACGCCTGGCTAGCCCGATGGCCCCGCCGGCTTAGCCATGTAGTCGTCTGTGCGTTTCGCCTTGGGCGAACGAGCGAGCGTCTCGGCTCGGATGCGTGAGATGCCCGCTTCGGACGAGCTCGAGGAGCTACCGCCTTGTCACTGACACCAGTTCTGATGTTCGCATCCTCCACGAAGCGGGCGCGCCTGGTGCGCCTTGGTTTAGGCGAGCACGACTGCGGCGGTTCGCCCCGGGTCCACTTTGGTCATACGGCAACGATCACTGCCGCAGCGACGTAGGCGGCGTAGAGGGAAAGCAACAAGGCGCCCTCGAACGACCGAGCCGGCCACGGAATGCGATCAGTCCGCAGCGATGTGATGGGCGCTTTCCCTTCTCGCGCTTTGCGAGGGCGAGCGGCGCGCAGACTTCTCCCCCTCGTCCACAGCGAGCGTCGGGGCGGCGTCGCGACGCTACTCATGTCACGGGTGAGCGACACTCGTTGCTGCGGCGCCGATCAATCGCCGACCGTGCCGAGGCAATTGATGCGCGTGCACCGCTACGCGGTCACGGTCGAAGGCCGGGGGCGCCGCCGCCGAGCCCGCAAGCGAGCGCTCCGGTCGGCGCGGCGCCGGCGCTCCCGGCGGGATCGAGCGCCGGGTTGTAGATCGTGGCCTTAACGCCTGCGACGCGGCCGGTAGCCATCGCGGCGGCGAGATACCCCACGATATGCGGGACCGACGGCGGCGGCGAGGAGGCTCGGGCCAGCAGGTCCCCGCCCTCGATGCTGATCGCCTCGACATCGATGACCACGCAGCCGTCCGGGCAGTCGGGATCGGGGACATCCTCGTAGCGCGGGACGTCCGGGTCGCCGTTCTCGTAGATGACAGCCGCCTTCATGGGGCGCGACTACCTCCCTCCCGACGTGGTGATGCGGCTGAGGTAGTCGTCCACGTGGTGCTTCGTCGGCTTCCCCATCGAATACGCGGCCGCCATGCCGTGAGGCAGTCCATCGATGCCCTCAAAGTCGCCGAGGAAGCAGCAGGCACGAGCCTTGCTCCCCGTCGTGAGCAGATTGAACGGTCCCGCGACCGCGTGGCGGCTCCAGTGGCGACCGTGATCGGCCGAGGTGGCCACTTTCACTCGCGCCG
>JBOGZC010000096.1:0-12130 GCA_050697075.1 Solirubrobacterales bacterium
CGGCGCCGACGGCCGCGTCACCGACCGCGGGCCCCGCGCGCCGTAGCGCGACCCCGAGGCCCAGCAAGGCCCAGGTCGCCGGATCGATCGTGAACGCGGCGTACCCCAGGCTGTGAACCACCATCGCCACGAAGCAGGCGGCGCACGCTGCCGTCGCGGCGCTCGCCGCGGCGCCTCTGAACATCACGATCAGGGCCAACACCACGACCGCCAGGTAGACGACCAGGCCGATCGCGCCCTGCTCGGCGGCCACGGTGATCGGCTCTGTGTGGGAGACGGTCGTCTTCGCCCTCTCGATATGTCTGGAGAAGGCAGCGCCGAAGGAGCCCGAGCCCCAGCCCCAGACGGGGCGGCGGCCCGCGAGCCTCACTCCCCCCTTGACAAGGTCCACCTGGCCGCGAGCGGCCTCGCTGCCGCTCTCCGTGACCCGCGTGTCGCTGTGCGCCGTCCCGATCACCAGCAGCACCAGCGCCCCGCAGACGAGCGCGAGCGCTCCGCCGGCCGCAGCCCACCTGACGCTCCACCGAAGCCCGGCCACCACGAGGAGCCCGGCGAACAGGGCCGCGAAGCTGGTGATCGAGTAGCTGAACGCGAGCGCCACGAGCAGGACGCCGGAGACGACGGCCGCCCCGATCGCCAGGCGGGTCCCGCGCGACCACGCCAGGTACGCGCCGAGCGCCACGAGCACGAGCGCCAGATCACGTCCAAAGATGTTGGGATCGTAGAAGAGGGAGTTGACCCGGAAGTAGAGGTGCAGCTGGTTCGATTCGAGCAGATTCCCGCGGCTCAGGAGCAGGTCTCGCACCGCGTACTCGGCGAACGCAACCCCCGCGAAGATCAGGGCCATCCCTGACACCGCGACGAGGACCCACCCCAGGATTCGCCTCGTCCAGCGCACCTCGCCGAGCAGCATCAGCATCACCGCGAACGGGACCAGGAAGAAGGAGGCGTTCTCGATCGCGTTGGAGACGTCCTCCGAGTACGCGGTCTGGATCGCGTACAGCACCAGGGTCGCTGCGAGCGCTCGGTAGAGCCACGTGGCGGCGGGCCAATCGGCCAGGCTCCCCGGCGAGGAGTTGGCAGGCCCGGGCCGGTCGCGGCGGCTCGCGCGGGCTCCCGCCAACGCCTCGAACGCGAAGCAGACCAGTCCGCCGGCGATCACCAGGTACAACGGGACCAGGAGGTGGGAAGTCTCGCCGCCGAGCTGCACGGGAGCGCGGAGGGGCAGGGTCGCGAAGACGCCGACGGGAAACGCCCACTCGAAGCGCCGGAACAGGGCCGCGGCGGCGGCCACCGCGGCGGCGGCCAGTGCGATGGCGGCCGCCAGCTTCGCGGGATGATGGCGGAGCTCGACCAGGCGCGACGAGTGCCAGACGTCGCCCGCCACCAGCAGCGGGGCGGCGATCAGCGCGATGGCCGCGGCCCCGTACCGAACCCGGGGATCGCGCGCGAGGAGGGAGACGGCGGCGCTCCCGCAGGCAACCAGCATCCCCAGCAGCTGGAGCGCCGAGGCCGTCACGAGCCTGCGGGCTCGACGATGTCGATTCGCCGCGGGTAGACCATGTCGCGATCCCGACTCGGCAGGATCACCCGGAGCCGGTAGCGGTGGTTGAGATTTGGAACCTGGCCCTGCTCGTTTCGCCCATTCCATGTGAGCGCGACGGGCTGATCCGCCTTCAACGGCCCGCGGTAGAGGGTGCGGACCACCTTCACGTTGGGGCCCACCACCTGCATCGTGGCGTTGGGATCGCCCTCACGGACGAAGAAGCGAATGTGCGCCACCCGGTACTGGCCCCCTCCGCGCGGCGAGATCTTGTGGGTGAGGTGCGTCACCTGGAGCTCCAGGTCCGGGGTCCGGGCGTGGACCACGATCGCCGCCGTGACCACGGTTGCGACCAGCAGCGCGGCGAACAGGGCGGCGCCGACCCGGTTCACGGCTTCGCGCGATCCGCCCCGGCGATCACCACCACGTCCGCGCCCCCGGCAGCCTGCTCGGTCTGGCGGTCGATCTTCTGGACCGGCTGTGCTCCGAGGTCGTGCGCGACCCGCTTGGCGGCGCGCCGCTGGCCGGGCTCGTACATGACGACCGTCTGATCGAACCGCGTCCTGCTGTTACTGATCGTGCCGAGCTTGAAGCCGTTCACCTGGACATCGTCTCCGACCTTTCCGGCCAGGCCCGGGACCGAGGTTCCGTTCAGGACGGCGACCTCCACGTCGCCCGGCACGATGGCCCCCGGCTTCGCGCGGGGCCCGGAATCCCCACCGTTTTGGATCAGCCGCTCCGATCCGAAGATCGCGGCGATGCCGAGGACGACGGCTAGCAGCGCGACCAGCCCGAGCACCCTGGGCTGGCCGATCCGGCGCAGGAGCCTGTGCCAGCGGGGGTGCGGCTGGAGGGCGGCCCGCTCTGTCGTGATCCGCTCGAGCGCCGGGCGCTCGCTGGTCACCCGGGCGGCGTGCGATCGGTCCGGGGGCACCGGCGTGGCGGGCGCCGGCGTGGGAGGAGCAACCAGCGTCGGCTCCGACGCCGGCGCGTGATGGCCCGCGTCCCAGGCGTCGTCCTGCTCACCGGTTCCGAGCACTGCCTCGAGCTCAGCCTCGGCCCGGTCGAGGAGCGCCTCGCTGGCGGTCAGGTCCTCAGCCGCGTGAGAAGGCGTCCGCTCCATCCAGATCCTGAGGCGTTCGAGGTCCCGGCGCTGGGAGACATAGAGGACGAGGAGCAGCCCGAACCCCACGATCGCCGCGAGGGAGACATAGTCCGGCAGCGTGCGGACCGCGTGGTAGATGTTGGTCGCCCCAACCAATGCCCTATGCGCTCCCGAACCCCGCGTCGTCCAACCCCACGGCCAGCGCCAGAGGCGCCTTGCCCGACCGGGACTTGACGTCGGCGGTCATCTCCTGCACCGGCGTGTCGCCCAGCTTCGGCTTGATCGCGCTCGCCAGCTTCTTCGCTTGGGGCCGGCCCCCGGGGAGGTACATCACCACGGTGTTCGCGAAGCTTGCTCCGGCGTTTGCGACGGTGTCCGACTTATAACCGGCGGGCTTGACCACCTTGCTGTCCACGAGGTCCGCGAGGCCCGTCACCGACGTCCCGTTCAAGACCGCGACCGCGGGCTTGCCGGAGCCGTGCTTTTTGTGCTGGTCCCCGCCGCCACCCCCCACCAGACCGAACCCACTCGTGAGCACGGCGGCCACCGCGATGATCACGGCGGCGAGCGCCAGCAGGTAGCGCCCGTCCACCGGCAGGCGGCGGTCGACCGCCCTGAGCCACTCGCCGAGGCGCCCCGTGGCGCGGCCCAACGCGGCTCGCACCGGTGCGAGAGGGCCCTCGGACGCCTCGGATGGGGCAACCTCGGCGGCATCGGCACGGGAGGCCTCGCCCGCGGCCAGCACCGCCTCGGCGGCCTCCTCGGCGCGCTCCGGCGCGCGGCCGGCCCACTCCCGCAGACGACGTATGTCTCGCGATTGCTGGAAGAGCAGGAACGCAAGGAGCGCCAGCCCGAGGAAGGCCGCGATGCCGAGGAGAGGCCCGATGGAGTCGATCACGTGCATCGACGCGGGCGCATCTTACGGGCGCCAGCCAACGGCTCCCCCACCGGTTTCGGGGTGCTTGCTGGGGACTTCAGCCGGGTTGGCGCGTCCGTTCAGAGGTCGACGGGGGCATGTTCCAGGCGCTCGGTGACGACCTCGACCACCCGCTCCGCGAGTCCGGCCTCGTCTCCCGCCGCCACCAGGGCCTCGAGCCGCTCGACCGAGCTCTCCACCCAGTCCGGATCGAGGCGGCGCGTCCGCACCGCGCGCACGATGCGATCGGCGGTTGTCGGCTGGGCGCGCTCGTCCCTGTTGAAGAGCTCCTCGTGGATCTTCTCGCCGGGGCGCGGGCCGACGAAGTCGATCGCGACATCGACCTCGGGCTCGAACCCAGCGAGGGTGATCATGTTCCGCGCCAGGTCGAGAATCCGCACCGGCTCGCCCATCTCCAAGACGAAGACGTCGCCCGAGCTGCCCCCGAGGTCGCCCGACTGGATGACCAGCTGCACCGCCTCCGGGATCGTCATGAAGTACCGGGTCATCTCGGGGTGGGTGACGGTGACCGGCCCGCCACGGGAGATCTGGTCGCGGAAGATCGGGACGACGCTTCCGGACGAGGCCAGCACGTTGCCGAACCGCACGATCAAGAAGCGCGTCCGGGCGTGACGCTGCCCGGCCGCCTCGACGATCCACTCCGCCATCGCCTTGGACGCCCCCATGACGGTGGCGGGGTTCACGGCCTTGTCGGTGGAGATCAGGACGAAGCGCTCCGTGCCGGCCACCGCTGCCGTCTCGGCCGTCACCCGCGTCGCGATCGCGTTGTTGCGTACAGCCTCGAGCGGGTTCGCCTCGATCAGCGCCACGTGCTTATAGGCGGCGGCGTGGAACACGACCTCCGGCTTGAACCGCTGCATGACCTCCAACATTCGCTCCGGCTCGCGGCAATCGGCCAGCACCGCCTCGACCCTCGTGAAGTGCCACTCGTCCACCAGCTCGCGGTCGATCCGGAACAGGTTCTCCTCCGCGTGGTCGAGCAGCACCAGCAGCTTCGGCCTCACGCGGGCAACCTGACGGCTGAGCTCGGCGCCGATCGAGCCGCCCGCCCCGGTCACCAGAACGATCTTGTCCTCGAGGTAGGCCCCCACGCGATCGAGCTCCATCACCACGGGATCGCGGCCGAGCACGTCCTCGACTCGCACCTCCCTGAGCTGGCGCGTCAGCTGGACGCCCCCCCGCAAGAGCTCGAACACGGTGGGCAGCGTGCGCACCGGGATGTCGCGCTCCCTGCACGCCGCGACCACCTTCGCGCGCAGGACACCGGGAGCGGAGGGGATGGCGATGATCACCTCGTCGGGGGCCCTCCGGTCCAAGACCTCGCCGATCTCATCCGTGGCGCCGAGCACCTTGACGCCCGCGGCCGTCATTCCTCGCTTGCGCGGGTCGTCGTCCACGAATCCGATCGCCCTGGCTCCGAGGTTCGGATTCAGGCGCAGCTCGCGGACGACCATCTGGCCGCCCGAGCCCGCGCCGACGATCAGCACCCCCCGGATGCGGCCGCGTCGCGTCGCCCGGTTCGGGCGCTCGGCGAGCATCCTCCGCGCGAGCCGCGCTCCACCGAGCAGGAAAACCGTGAGCAGGAAGTCGAATACGACCACCGAGCGCGGCAGGTTGTACGCGTACGGCTTCGCGAGGGTGAACACGGCGACCAGGAGGCCGCTGGCGACCGCGGCGGCCCGGACGACCGGCCACAGGTCGGGGAGCTGGAAGTAACGCCACCATTTGCCGTGCAGTCCGAGGACGCTGAACACGATCGCCTTCCCCACTGCGACGAAGACGATCGTTCCGGTGAGCATGGTCCAGTAGCGGTCCGGGATGCCTCCGGTGGCGTCGAGGAAGCGAAGCTGGAAGGCCAGGGCGAAGGCGACGGCCGCGAGCACGGCATCGGCGGCGAACTGAAGCGCCCGGCGCCCGTACACCGGATCTCGCGCGGCGCGAAGGCGGGACATTGGGGCGAGTGTAATGCTGCCGTCCCATGACCGGTGACATTCTCGAACCACTTGTTCGCGCAGCCACGGACGTGATCGACGCGACCGGGCTCGCCGGCGTGTTCGGCCTGATGGTCCTGGAGAGCGCGTGCGTGCCGATCCCCAGCGAGGCGACGATGCTGTTCGCGGGCTTCAACGTCTCGGAGGGCAACCTGACCCTGTTCGGCATCGTCGCGGCGGGGGTGCTGGGCAATCTGGTCGGCTCGCTGATCGCCTACGCGGTCGGCTACTACGGCCGGATCGAGCTCCTGGACCGAAATCGGCTGATCCACATAAATCGGCGCCACCTCGATGCGGCGGACCGGTGGTTCGAGCGCCACGGGCCGGCGACGGTGTTCTTCACCCGGATGCTGCCGATCATCAGGACCTTCATCTCGCTCCCGGCCGGAATCGCGCGGATGCCACTCGCCAAGTTCATCGTCTACACCCTGGCCGGGTGCATTCCCTGGGTGCTTGGCCTGGCGATCATCGGGAGGGAGGTCGGCGACCGCTGGGATCAGTGGAAGGACTACCTGCATTACCTCGACTACGCGGTGATCGCCGGGATCGCGGTCGCGATCGTCTACCTGCTCGTGCGCCGGCGCCGCGGGAGCGCCAAGTGGGAGACGACGCCACCGGCCTGACACCTGACTCGCCGCCCGACGGGCTCACCCGGGGCAGGGCGGCGATGCTCGGCCTGGTACAGGGGCCGGCGGAGCTCCTGCCCGTTTCGAGCTCGGCCCACCTGTCGCTGCTGCCATGGCTGGCCGGCTGGCGCTGGAGTGACCTCGACGCGGAGTCGCGAAAGAGCTTCGAGGTGGCGCTCCACGCCGGGGCGGCGGCGGCGCTGCTGATCGGGCAGCGACTCGTGATCGCCGACGAGCTGAGGCAGTTCGACGCCCGCCGTGCGGCCGTCGTGGCCCTCTCGTTCGTCCCTCCAGCGCTGGTCGGCTACCGGTTCGAGCGCCAGATCGAGGGCCACCTTGGCGGCCCGCGGGCAACGGCCTTCGGCTTGATCGCCGGGGCCCTCGCGATGACGGTTGCCGACCGCCGTCCCCAGCGCCGCGGCCGCGGTGAGGCGACCCCGATCGACGGCCTCGCCCTGGGGCTCGGCCAGGCCGCGGCGCTCGCGCCCGGCGTGTCTCGAAACGGTGCCACGCTCGCGGCGGCGCGGTGGCGGGGCTTCGACCGGGAGCACGCCAACCTTCTCTCCCGCACCGTCGCCCTGCCCGTGATCGTGGGGGCGACGCTGCTCAAGGGCATCCGGCTTCGCCGCCGCGGCGTCGAGCCGGGCCTCGGCGGGGCGATGGCTACGGGTGTGGCGGCGTCCTTCGTCTCGACGCTCGCCTCCCAGAAGCTGATCACGCTCGTCGAGCGTGATCGCGCGCTTTGGCCGTATGCCGCGTACCGGGTTGGCTTGGCGGTCGCGGTGCTCGGGAAGCTTCGCCGAGACCGGCGGAGAGGCGCGGCGCTGGGAGACCCCGCTCCCACCGCCTTCTCCGAGAACGGAGCCGCGCGCCGCAGGGTGGTTGAATCCGCCCCTTGACGGCTTCAGGCGCGCAGGCCCCGAGATGACCGACGCTTACACGCGTGCCGGCGTCAGCCAGACGGCTGCGGACGCCGCGGTCGAGGCGCTGGTCAGCAGCCTCCGCGAGATCGACACCGGCAAGCCATCGCGGGTGGTTTCCCTTCCGGGCCACTACGCCAGCGTGCTCCGGGTGGACGATCGCACTGGCCTGGCCATGTCCACCGACACCGTGGGAACCAAGATGGTCGTCGCCCAGAGCCTCGGCCGCTACGACACGATCGGCATCGACTGCGTAGCGATGAACGCCAACGATGTGATCTGTGTGGGCGCGGAGCCCATCGCGATGCTCGACTTCGTGCTCACCGAGCGGGCGGACGCAGAGGTCTGCGCGCAGCTCGGCGTGGGGCTTGCGCGGGGTGCGGAGCTGGCGGGCATCGAGATCCCCGGGGGCGAGATCGCGCAGGTCGGCGACATCGTCTCGGGTCACGAGCTCGGCGGAACCTGCGTCGGGCTCGTGGACCTCGAGGTGGTGGTCACGGGTGCCGCGATCGAGCCGGGAGACCCCGTGATCGGACTGCCTTCCTCGGGCCTCCACTCGAACGGCTACACGCTCGCGCGCCGGGCGCTCTCGGGCGTGCCGCTCACCGACGAGCGCCTCGGAAGGCCGCTGGGCGACCTGCTGCTCGAGCCCACCGAGATCTACGTGCGCCCGGTCCTCGAGCTGCTGCATTCGGCGATCGACGTGCGCGGGCTCGTCCACATCACCGGGGACGGCCTCAAGAACCTGCTGCGGCTCGCCGCCTCGGTCGGCTACGAGATCGACGATCCGCTTCCCGTGCCGCCGGTGTTCGGCCTGATCCAGGAGCTGGGGAACGTCTCGGAGGACGAGATGCACGAGGTCTTCAACATGGGCTGCGGGTTCTGCTGCGTCGTCGGCGCCGGGGACGAGGACTCCGCGCTGGAGCTGCTGCGCCGGCACTATCCAGACGCCAGGCGCATCGGACGCGCCACCGACCGCGACGGCGAGGTCGTTCGCGCATAGGGGCGCTGGTAGCGTCCCCGCCGTGCGGATCGCGCTCCTCGTCTTCGACCGGCTCACCGCCCTCGATGCCGTTGGGCCCTATGAGGTCCTCTCTCGTCTGCCGGGGGTGGAGCTTCGCCTGGTCGGCAAGGAGACCGGGGTCAAGCGCACGGACACAGGCGCCCTCGGCCTGGAGGCCGACCTGGCGCTCTCGGAGCTCACCGACCCAGACGTCGTCGTGGTCCCGGGCGGGGCCGGCAGCCGTCCGCTGATGAGCGACGCCGTGGTCCTTGACTGGGTCCGGTCGGCGCACGAAACCTCCACGTGGACGACCTCCGTCTGCACGGGCTCGCTGGTGCTCGGCGCGGCCGGGCTCCTTCAGGGCAAACGGGCGACCACCCACTGGGCGTACCTCGATCGACTCGGCGAGCTCGGTGCCGAACCCGTTTCGGAGCGGGTGGTCGAGGACGGCAAGGTGATCACCGCGGCAGGGGTCTCGGCCGGGATCGACATGGCGTTGGGGCTCGCCGCGCGAATCGCCGGCGAGGAGGTCGCGCACGCGATCCAGCTCGGGATCGAATACGACCCGCAGCCCCCATTCGACTCGGGCTCCCCGGCCAAGGCGCATCCAAACGTGATCGAGCTGGTGCGAGCTGTTGAGGAGGGACCGTCGTGACCGGAGTTGAAAGGCAGTCGAGGGTCGCCCTCACGGCGGCGGCCGTCCTCATATTGCGCCCGCGGCGCCGGCACCACTGAGCGAGGCTACGCCAGCTCCCAGAGCGTCCCGCCGAGCACCGGCACCGCCCTCAGCTGCCAGTCCCGGGCGAGGGCCCAGAGCTCTGCCTCGAGCACCGGCCGCGGCTTTCCGCTGACCTCCTTGAGCTCGCGCGTCGCGCAGCGGCCGAAACGCCCGACCGCCTCGAGTGGCTCGGCGCGGTCCTGTCCGGCCGCCGCGCCGGTGGCGATCGCCGCCTCGCGATAGACGTCGTACGGCTGCCACCCCCAGACGCCGTGCCGGGACCCGTCGTCGGCCACGAACAGCGCCGAGGGGAAGCTCACGCGCTCGTACCGGTCCGTCCTTCTCACCTGGCCCGCCTCACGTGCCTCCGGCGGCGGGCTTCGAACCTCGTCGAGATCCGCGGCGAACGCCTCGGTGATCGCGTTCGAGGCGAGGTCGATCCGAAACCGCCCGGTGTCGAGCCCGGCGGCGGCTGCCTCGCCGACCAGCGCCTCCGGATGGTCGAGCTTCTTGCGCTCTACCATCAGCCCCTCTCGCAGGCGACGCAGGTATCGGTAAGCGGCCTCGGGTCCCTGCTCCGCCGCCGCCTTGACGGCCTGACAGGCCGGGTACGTGGAGTCAATCGGGCTCTTCGTCCACAGCCTGGCGTCGATGGGCATCCCCGTCTCGGCGCCAACGTCCAGCCAGTGGGCCATCAGGTCCGAGAAGCAGTCGGAGCCGGAACCGATGCCGCCCTCCTCGTCACGATAATCGGGGCCATACTTTCTGGCCAGTCCTCCCATCACCCAGACGAAGCGCAACTGATCGCCGAATTCCCATATCAACCGGCGCAGCATCGGCTCAAAGCCCCAGGACCACGGGCAGGCTGGATCGGTGTAGTAGCGAACCTCTACGGGCATGGGCATGCACGAAGCCACCCGGCGAGCCGGGGCTTAGGGTGAGTGTCGAAAATACTCGTCGGATGGCCGAGGAAGCGACAACCGGGCTTGCGAGCAGCCTGATCGGGAGGGTTCTCTCCGGTCGGTATCGGCTCGAATCGAAGCTTGGCAGCGGCGGGATGTCGACCGTCTTCCTGGCTCGGGACGAGACCCTGGAGCGGTGGGTCGCGATCAAGGTCATGCACCGCGAGATCTCCGACCAGCCCGACCAGATCGAGCGCTTCCGGCGCGAGGCGCGCGCCGTGGCGCAGCTCTCACACCCCAACGTCGTCGCGGTGATCGACGCCGGCGAGGACGGCGGCTATCCATACATCGTTCTCGAGTACGTCGAGGGAGAGACCCTCAAGCAGCGGATCGACCGCCTGGGCCGCCTGCCGGTCGACGAGGCGGTCGCATACGCGATCGAGATCGGGCGAGGGCTCGCCGCCGCCCACGCACGCCGCATGGTCCATCGCGACGTCAAGCCGCAGAACGTCCTGATCGACACCGAGGGCAGGGCCAAGGTCACCGACTTCGGCATCGCCCGCACGCTCGAGTCGGACGGACTGACCAAAACCGGCCGGGTGCTCGGCACGACCGACTACGTGGCGCCGGAGCAGGCGATGGGCCAGGGTGTGGACTCGCGCTCGGACATCTACTCGCTCGGGGTGTTGCTGTACGAGATGCTCACCGGCGAGGTCCCCTTCCGCGCCGAAACGGTTGTCGGCGTGGCGATGAAGCACGTCAACGAGGACATGCCCGACGTGCAGCAGCGGCGGCCGGAGATCTCCTCGGCGCTCGCCGCGGTGATCGAGCGGGCGACGTCCAAGGACCCGAAGAAGCGCTACGACGACATGGCCGCCTTCCTCGGCGACCTCGAGGGCGCGCTCGAGGTCGAGGTCGCCCGCTCGGGCACGAGCTACGGCGAGGCGACCAACGTGCTCGACGCGGTGCCGTCGGGGCGGCGGCTGCTCACGGCGCGGCGCGTCTCCGCGGCCGGCATCGGCCTCGTGCTGGCCGGGGTAACCGCCGCGCTTCTGATCGCAGCGTTCACCGGGGGCGGCGGCAAGCACACGCCCAATGCGGTGGCCTCGGGCGCACCGATCCCGCTTCAAAGCGCCGAGGCGTTCGATCCCGACGGCGACAACGAGGAGCACAACGACGAGGCCTCTCTTGCGATCGACGCCGACCCCGCTACCGGGTGGACGACCGAGACCTACACCAGCAGCCCGGTGATGTCGGACGCGGCGGGCAAGCCCGGGGTCGGGCTGGTGGTCGCCACCAAGAAGCCGGTAACCGCCCGCACGATGACGGTCCAGGCTGCGAGTGGTGGATGGGACGGCCGCATCTACGCGTCGCCCGAGCCGCCCACGGTCGATCCGTCGACGGGCGAGCCCGTCGGCCAGGAGATCGGCTCCGTCAGCGCCGCCAACGCCGACCACACGATTCAGCTCAGCGCGGCCAAGGCGCGCTACTTCCTGATCTGGATCACCAAGGTCTCACCGACCTTCAACGACGGCTACAGCCTCGAGATCGACAACGTGACGCTGAACACCTAGTGCGCTGGAACAGGGCTGAGTGGGAGGCCTGGCGAGCGGATGGCGGAGTTGCGTGCGCCGGCTAGAACCGGTATGCACGCTCGGCCTCGTACCGCTCCAGGGCGAGGCGGACCAGGCGGTCGCAGAGCTCCGGATAGGGGATCCCGGCGGCCGCGAATAGCTTCGCGAACACGCTGGTGGAGGTGAAGCCGGGAATCGTGTTGATCTCGTTCACCAGCACGTCGCCGTTTTCGCGGACGAAAAAGTCGCAACGCGCCAGGCCCGCCCCGCCGATCGCCGCGAACACCCTGGCAGCCAGCTCGCGCACCCGCTCGACCTGAGCCTCTCCGATTCGTGCCGGGACGACCAGCTCCATGCCCCCGTCGGAGTACTTGGACTCGTAGTCGTACCAGTCCCCGTGGGCCACGATCTCGCCGGGGGGCGAGACGATCGGCTCGGCGTTGCCGAGCACCGAGCACTCGACCTCGCGGCCGCCGCCGTCCGCCTCCACGATCACCCGAGGGTCGTGCCGCGCCGCCAGCTCAACGGCCTCCTCCAGTCCCCGTTCCGGGCTCGTCACCTTTGAGATCCCCACGCTCGACCCCAGCCGGGCGGGCTTCACCCATAGCGGCACGCCCATCGCGGCCGCTCGCTCCCGCCAGCCGTCGGCGCCCGCCTCGCAGAAGTCCACCTGCGGGATCCCATGGAAGCCGAGGAGGCGCTTGAAGACGAGCTTGTCGATCGCCAGTGAAGCCGCCAGGACGCTCGGCCCGACGTATGGGACGTCCAGGCACTCGAGCATGCCCTGCACCGTGCCGTCCTCGCCGAAGGG
>JBOGZC010000097.1:0-12093 GCA_050697075.1 Solirubrobacterales bacterium
CACGCCCTTCACCGCTCGCGGCTTCGAGCGCGTCCCGAGTCTGGAGCACCTGCACGGTTGGCTCATGGAGCTCATGGCGGCATGACCCGAGATGTCTCACTAACCCCGGGAACTACAACTAGGAGCCGATTCCGGAATACGAGCTTCTCCTCGTTCGAGTCCCAGTCCTCCTCCATGTACCAGGCGAGACTGCGGTGCAGTTCGGCCATCGTCGCGGGCTGTTCAGACTCGATGTAATCAGCGAGAAGCTTCTTGGTGCCGGTCACGGCATCTCTTCCGAGGCGAGCCGGGCTCCCCTCGCGGCGCGGCGTGAATGCCGTCCGAGCCGGCGGTGCTGGGCACTCCGGCCCAGCACCCAAGCTGGGGTTCGTCTGGTCGGTCGAGCCGATGTTCCGACAGCCACGTTGACAGCCACGGCGGTGGCACTCGGTCACACGGCGTGGAGCAGGTGGACGGGGGTCGCGCGGCAAACGTACGTCAGAAGGCCCGGGACCACAGCATGGATGGCGGTCGGAGAGACTTTTAATCCTCGTGTCCTGGGTTCGAATCCCAGCCGGCTCACCAGCTTTCCACGCGTGAAATGGGCTCGTGAAGGCTCTCGGGATGCCGCCGAGGGACCGTTTGCCAGCCACATTGACCGCAACGGCGGTACATCTGGGTGCGACGAGGTGGCACGGGTGGACAGGGCGAGCCCACGACTCGCGCAGGAGTACGCCAAGCTCAAAGCCCGTGGCGCCGTCCTCGAGTGGCGGATGTACCACCTCAACCAGTTCGTGGCCCGGGGCGAGGCCTGGCTCGGCAACGCGCCCGGTGCCTGGGCCGGCTGCTGGGATGCGCTCGGCACCCACGGCGCCCCAAGCCACCCGCTGCGCGCGGCCGAACCCCGACTGGCCGGCCGTGCCGTGGCCGCCGTTCTGAACCCGCGCAGCCTCACGGACAGTCGGGTGGCGTGGCCTCACTCTTCGGATCGAAGTAGGCGCAAAGGCCCGGCGTCTCGGCAATAGACCCACGCATCAGCAACGCATACTCCCCGATCGATCCCGCATCGTCGCGGAGGCCGGCCTTCCATCGGACGATCAGGGCGACGCGAGGATCAACGCCCTGCAGTGCATATGCCGTGGCATCGGCAAATGGGAAGGCGCCCGGATCCGTGTACGCGTCCACAGGACCGAAGGGCGTGACGTCGGCGGGGCCGACCCGGAGGCTCCGAGCCACACCGACGTCATATCGCAGCCCCGCGACCCTGGCTGTCGGACCAGATATGGCGAACTGCGAACCGACGTAGAGAATCGCAGCGCCCGCCACGAGCAGAACAACGAGGACCGCCAAGGCGGCGAACGCCAGGCGCCGCATCCCGATGGCCGGTCGAGCCGCGCCCGCGGCCATCACGCCCGGCGAGCCCTTATTCGCCGAAGTCGGCGCGTGCGGCAAACTCCCCGGCGCTGTTCCGGAACCCGCCGAGTTCGCCGACAAAGGTGCCTTGGCCAAGGGCGATCGGCATCCAAGCCTCCTCGGCGCCCTCCCGCGTTGGAATGGTCACGCGCCTGAGCATCAGCATGTACTCCTGACCGGGCTTCAATGCGGCGGATTCGGCAAAGGTCATTCTGACTTCGCCAACGTCACCACCGATCGACTTCACATCGATCTCAGGCGCCGCATATTCACCGCGAATCACGCGCAGGACGGCGAGCCGCGTTGTGGAGTAGATGAACGACTGGTTCGGTGCCCCCGCGTCGGCTTTCCAGGGAAGGTTGTTCGAGCTGTTCCAGCCGGCGTCTTGGTCGACGGCGCGCGCGACGATGACCAATTCGGCATCGTGCAGGAGTTCCGCGAGTTCGTATCGGGGCCCGATCGCATCGATGACGATCTCCTGCGATGGCGGATAGGATCGCACGCCAACTGTCACGAACCCAACCAGCACTACGACCAGGGGAAGCACAATCAGAGGGACGACCAGCCGTCTCTTCATCGTCTCACCACCACCTAGTGCGCCGGATACGCATACAACGCTCTGGTGCTCGCGTAGTCGTGGGCGTTGAGATTGCGCCGCTGGGCACCCGCGCCCAAGGTCGGGTACATGATGCTGCACGAGGGATCGCAGGTCGTGCTGTGGGTCAGCTCGACGGTGTGGCCGAACTCATGCGTGGCGACTGACAGAAGGTCGACATAACCCGCAGGGACGGAGCCGGTCCCCTTGTACCACGGGTAACAGCCTCCGCATTGCGGCGCGGGCCGCCGTCGCGGCGGCCCGAAATTCGACAGGGGACTCGATGCGCCTATGGGGCGCTCCACCACGGCCATCGCGGCGGGTGCATCGATGCGATCGCACTTCTTCGTTTGGGTGGAGCGCGGATGTCGTGCGGCATACTCCAAACCATCGCAGCCGAAGTGGAGGCCGGCGTGACCGTGGCGCTCACCGTGCGCACCCGATCTAAAGCCGCCTCGACCTCCCATGCGCTGGAGACCATTGGCGTCTCGAAGCGCTATCGACGGTCGGGTCCCTGGGCGCTCTTAGACGTAGATCTCGTGGTACGCCAGGGCACGATCACCGCGCTGGTGGGGCCGAATGGGGCAGGCAAATCGACGCTCATTCGGAGCTGGATCGGTTTCGAGCGGCCGACACGCGGGCGGGTCCTCGTTGGAGGCATCGACCCCCAAACTGACCGGGCGGGGGCGGTGGCCAAGCTGGGCTACCTGTCGCAGTCGACCTCGCTCTACCGCGGACTGACGGTCGCCGAGCACCTCGACCTTGCTCGCACGCTACGCGCTACCTTCGACAAACAGGAAGCCAGGCAGCGGCTCGAAGAATTGGCCATCCCCCTCTCGCAGGTTGCCGGATCGCTTTCCGGCGGCCAGGCCGCTCAGGTGGCGCTGTGTATTGCATTGGGCACGCGCGCGCCGGTGCTGCTTCTTGATGAGCCGCTCGCGTCGCTCGATCCGCTGGCGCGCCACGACTTCCTGAACGTGCTGTTGTCCGCAGTGCGCGAGCGGGGCGCCACTGCACTCTTGTCGTCGCACATCGTGAGCGACATCGCGGCGGTATGCGACCAGCTCGTGGTACTGGGCCGTGGCCGCGTGACACTCCAGTCGCCCATCGGGCAGGCTATCGCGGGGCACCGGCTCGTGCCGGAACGATGGGCGGCCGCGGAGCAGACCGTGGCGACCTTCACGCGGCCCGGCGGCGAGCCGACGGCGCTGATCCGGTCGTCAGATCCGTCTCTGCCTGCGCCATCGCTGGAGGAGCTGGTAATGGGCTACCTGTCTGCCTCACGGGCTGGAGTCATCTCGTCCGATGGCCGCGCGGCATGATGCTCCGCGCTGCCTGGCTGACGTACCGAATGCACCGTTATGAGGTTGTGATTTCGGCGCTCGTGCTCGCGTTATTCGCGGCCGGTGTGTGGTTTGTCAGTTCGAGCATCATCGACCTGGATATCCCGGGAACGTGCTGGCCGAAGGATGTAAACGGGAACTTCGCGCAGCCCGTGTGCGATGCGCTTATGGAGCGCTTCGGCGCCCTTGGGGCGGACGCCCTCTATGCCAGAGCTGGTCTCGCCCTCCTCGCGCCAATCGTGGGCCTCATCTTGGGCGTCCCGATTGTGGCTCGAGAGATCGAGCTGCGGACGACGGACCTAGCCTGGTCGCTCACGCTTCGACGCAGCCGCTGGCTCTTGTCGCGCTTGGTCCCGATGCTTGCGCTGGCACTCGTCGGCTTCATGATCCTCGGCTTCTCGGGGTCAACGCTGTTCACCGCGATCAAGGCCGGCCGGGCATCGCCGGAACTTACCGAGGTCGCATCGCAGGGCCCGACTCTGGTCGCCCGCGGGCTGATGGCCATGGGCATCGCCGTTCTCTTGGGTGCCGTCATCGGCCGCACGATGCCGGCCTTCCTGCTCGCCGCGCTCGCGGTGCTCGCCTGGAGCGTTGTCGCGGTGCCAATCGTGCAACACGCGATGTTCGAGCAGTACGCGGTGTGGCAAAGCCAAGGCGACACAGGCTGGCAGAATGGCGTCGGTCCGATTGCGTTCGTGGATTATGGCAACTTCGACCCATCGCGATCCGGGGCCATAGGCGAGCCCGGCGCCCGGATCGACGACGATCAGCTCCAACAGCTCCAGCTCGAGGAATGTGGCCCATATCCCGGTGGCGCCGAAGTCTCACCAGAGGTTACCGCCTGGAACGATTGCCACGTGCGATTCGCGGACCAACATCAATGGATTCGAGTGGTCCCCGTCTCCTCCTACGCCCATTTCCAGCTCATGGAGGGGATCTTGGGGGCCGCCAACGGAACTGCCGCGCTGCTGCTGACATTCGGAGTCGTGGCGCGCCGTCGTTCGAGCTGAGCCCGCGTTTCGA
Organism: Solirubrobacterales bacterium; assembly: GCA_050697075.1. GTDB lineage: Bacteria > Actinomycetota > Thermoleophilia > Solirubrobacterales > 70-9 > AC-56. The sequence continues at coordinate 4,354 of JBOGZC010000097.1, forward strand.
GGTTGCTTTCGTCGGATTTCGAGCACGCATGACGAGAGGCTACGCCCTCAACTACTCGCCCAGAGAACGCCTTTCACGTGAATTTGCCTAGGCACGGGTGGCCTGTGCCAGGGTTTACGGACCAGATCAGGTCACGCGGTCCACAGTCGATCGAGCCGGTGCCCTGACAACCAGGTTGACGGCCACGGCCGTGGGAGTCGGTCCCATGTTGTGGAGCATGTGGACTGCGGCCGCGCGGCAAACGCGCGCCAGAGCGTTCGGACCGACGTCATAGATGGCGGTCGGAGAGACTTTTAATCCTCGTGTCCTGGGTTCGAATCCCAGCCGGCTCACCAGCAATACACGCGTGAAATGGCTCTCCTGGGGCCCCGAACCCGGTCATCGCAGCGCGGCACTACGCCGCGACGACGTCGCAGAACACGAAGCCGTCGCGAGTCACGGCCTCGCCGGTGCGGCAGGAGATCGGCGCTCGGAACAGCGGCCCGGCGTAGACGAACGTGTGGAATTCGCCGTTCTCCCCGCAGGGGTCCACGCTCTCGGGCAGGTCGGCCAGGAAGGTCGCGTCGAAGTCACGTCCGGCGAACGAGGGAGCCACGGCCCGGGGGTCCACACACACCACAGTGGCCCGGAAGCCGGCGGCAATCATCTCCTGCGCCAGTGCAGCCGTGTCTCGTCCCCAGAGGGGGAAGACTCCCCGCCTGCCGATCAGCGCCAGTCGGTCTTCGCGGTGGGACCGGACGTCGTGCAAGAACAGGTCGGCGAACGCCACGTGCTCGACGCCTTGGAACTCGGCTGAGCTGAGTGTGGAGGCCAACCGGCTCTCATACACCTCATTCGCGCATTGCGGCGGAACCCACACCTTGATCACGGGGAGTCCGATGGCATCGGCCTGCCGGTCCAGCAGCTCCTCGCGCACACCGGACATGCTCACGCGGTCGTAGCCGTCGGTCAGGGTGGTGAGGAGCGCTCTGACCTCGAAGCTCGGGTCGCGAAGCAGCGTCCACAGTCCGATAGCAGAATCCTTCCCCGCGCTCCACGAGAACACTATGGGGGTCGTCACGCCGACCATTGTGGCCCGAGATCCGGCTTTCGTTCCGCATTGATCCCTGAGCGCGCTCCGCTGCCGGGCCCGGATGGGCGACGGGTTGAGCGGGTGGCGCGAGTCCAGGACGACGCGATCAGTCTCCGCGGAACGCCGACCAGGTCGGGATCGGGCGGGCCAGCAGCAGGGCGGCGCCGATCGCGAGCAGTGGCAACCCGCCCACCATGGCCAGGATCTCGGGCACGGGCACCACCAGCGGAGCGCCGCGGCTGGCGAGGAGGCCCCAGACCGGCAGCAGCCCGGCCGGCACCGCCAGCAGGCCGCCGAGGATGGCGATGACGCCGGCGCGAGCCGCGGTGATCCGGCGGCGGAGCCGGGGGTCCGCCCCGATCGCGAGGAGCGTCCGCTGCTCTGGCCTCGACTCGGCCTCGCCGAGCGCGACCGCGATCGCGGTGACGGTGAGCGTGAAGACCAGGCTGCCGGCGATGAGCACGAGCCGGAAGAGGCCACCCGCGAGGTCCGGCGGTTGCGACGCGAAGGCCGTCGTATCGGGGTACTGGGCGGCGACCCGGCCGACGGCCGCGAGATCGTCGCCGCTGATCGGATGGTCGAGGCGGATGAGGTAGCGGTCGGTCGGCCCGGCCTCGGACTGGCCGGCCGTGAGGCCAAGGTTCGCGGCTGTTGCCTCGGAGATCAAGGCTCCCGGGAGGTCGTCCCGGGAAAGGCCCGTCGCAAGGACCGTCGCCGGGACGACGACGTCGTCGACTGCGGTCCCATCGGACCGGCTCATGATGTGGATGGTCGCCTCAGCGACGTCCGGGGGGTCGCCGGCGAACGGTTGGCCCTCCTGGGCGCGCGGCCACAGCAAGACGACCCGCCCGGCGTCGAGCGCTGCCGAGGCCGCCTCGAGCCCGAGCGCACGCACGAGCTCGGGCCTGGCCAGCGCGACCCAGGCGGTCGACAGCAGCGCCGACGGACCGTCGTCGCCCGCACCGATCCAGATGACCCGATCGGGGCCGATCGCGCTCACGATCGATGCCGCGGCGACTGCTCCGACCTCCCTCGCGGCCGCGGGGCCAGCCTGAGCGTAGCCGGGCCCGGCGATCATGACCTGGTCCGGCCGCAGCACCGGCTGCCAGCGAGCGAGGGCCGCCGCGTTGAGGCTCGCCGCGTAGGCGGCCAGGGCCACGGTGGCGCCGGCGGCCGCCAGGAGCGCGGTCACGATCGGACCGTTGCGCGAGCGAGCCCGGGCGGTGTCTCGGAGCGCGATCCGGGTCGCCGGGGGCAGCCCGATGCCGGGGATGTCAAGTCGCTCGAGGAGCCACGGTGCGCAGGCCCCGAGCCCAAGCGTGCCGAGGACCGCTCCGCCGAGGAGCAGGAGCAGGCTCAGCGTGCCTGGGTCCTGCAGGCGGATGGCCGCGCCGAGCGTCGTCAGCGAGACCGCGATGCCGAGGACCACGAGGCCAGCGGCGAGGCTCCGGCCGGCGGACCGGATCGGCGGACGACGACCGGAGAGGGCGGCCAGCACCGAAGTCCTCGCCGCCGACCAGGCCGGCGCGAGGGCCGCCAGCAGCGCGGCCACGAGCCCCATGGCGACCGCCGCTGCGAGCACTGGCAGGTCGAGGACGAGCGGCGGATTCCGGTGGTTCGTGAGCCCGTCAAGGAAGGGGCAGAGGGCGAGCGCGCCGGCGATCCCGAGAGCCGCCCCGAGCAGCGCGCCGAGCGTCCCGAGGAGGGCGCCCTCGGCGAGCACGCTGGCGGCCAGCTGCCGGGGCGACGCCCCGCTCGCGGCCAGAAGCCCGAGCTCGCGCTGGCGCCGTCGGACGCCGACCGCGAAGGCCGCGGCGGCCACCAGCGCCCCATCGACGAGGGCGAGCGTGCCCATGACGATCGTCGTCGGCCCGAGGCCGCTCGCCTGCTGGATCGCCTCGGCGCGCGTCGTCACGTTGAATGGCGGGGCGCTCGCTGGATCGAGGGCCGCCAAGTTCAACCCGCTGGCGACGATCTCGAGGCTCTGCGGGTCGGTTCCCGCCGGCAGCCCGACGAGCCAGCCCGCCTCGCCGGACTCGATCGCCGCCGCGGCGAGCGATGGGTCGGCCAGGACCATCCGCCCGTCCAGGCCCAGGGGATCCTCGATGAGCCCGACGATGGTTCGGGGACCGAGTTCGCGGACCTCGATCCGATCGCCGATCGAGGCGCCGGTCAGCCTTGCCACCGGCTCATTGATGGCGATCTCGTCGGGTCCCACCGGGAGGCGACCGCCAACGAGATCGAGCATGCCCCGCGCTAGGCCTCCGAGGTCTTCGGACCGCACATTGACCTGGACCGCGTAGCCGGGCAGGACGAGGTTCCCGCCCGTCCACAGGTTCGGCTCGATGCGGCTGCCTGCCGGCAGCGAGGCGACGAGCCGAGCCTCGCTGCCACCCGGGCCCGGATAGACGAGGACGTCGGCCATCCCCATCCGCTGGACCGTCGTCCGCTCGGCGCTCGGGGTGATCGTGACCATGACCGTGGCCAGGCCGACCATCCCGCCGACCGGAAGCATGATCAGGACGACGATCAGGGCACTGCGCCAGGGGCTGCGGGCGATGTTCCGGCGGGCGACCTTGAGCAGGGCGCGCAGGGACGTGATCATGCGGCGTCCGGGGCCAGCGTGCGCGCCGGCACGTCGAACTCCGGGCCGGGCCCCGGCTTGGCCTCGTCGACGATCCGGCCGTCGCGGAGGAAGACCACCCGATCGGCCCAGGCGGCGTGGGCGGCGTCGTGGGTCACCAGGATCGCCGTTCCACCGCCGTCGCAGTGGCCGCGCAGCAGCCGCATCACCGATTCTCCCGTCATCGAGTCGAGGGCGCCGGTCGGCTCGTCCGCCAGGAGGATCCGCCGGCCGCCGACGAGCGCCCGGGCGATCGCGACGCGCTGCTGCTCGCCCCCGGACAGGTCGTCCGGGAAGCGGTCGCGTAACGGCCCGAGGCCGACCGAATCAAGGGCTGAATCGGCCGCTGCCCGAGCCGCCCCGAGCGGCCGCCCGTCGAGCTCGAGAGGCAGCGACACGTTCTCCCGCGCGGTCAGCCCGGCCAGCAGGTTCAGTTCCTGGAAGACGTAGCCCACGGTCCGGCGTCGGAGGACCGCGAGGCGCCGGGCGTCGAGCGACCCGATGTCGGTCCCGTCGACGAGGACGCGCCCGGCGCTCGGGCGGTCCAGACCGCCGACGAGCGACAGCAGGGTCGTCTTGCCCGAGCCGCTCGGGCCCATGATCGCCACGAGCTCGCCGGCCGCGATCGACAGGTCCGTGGGCTGCAGGGCCACCACCTCGGTATGGCCGCTGCCAAACCAGCGGGCGGCCCCAGCGAGCTGGACGACGGTGGTCATCGGCTTGACTCCTTGATGGCGCGAGCGGAGGCGGACGGGGGCAGCGGCGTCGCCGTGCGCTCAAGCGAGCCGATGCGGGCCTCGCAGGCGTCGAGCCAGCGGACCTCGGCCTCGGTCCGGAAGATCAGGGCGTCGAGCAGGATCAGGAAGGCGACGTCGCGCTCGGGGTCGGCCTGTGCCTTGCGGCGGGTGTAGGCCTGGAGTTGCTCGACCGACGCCCGCCGTTGGCGCTGCAGGACGTCGGTCACGTCGACGGCGCCGGCCGCGACCGCGAGCAGGACCTTGATCGTCAGTTCGTCGCGCGCCGCTCCGTCAGGGACCACCGGGCTCGTGAACCACTCGTCCAGCGCCTCGCGCCCGGCGCCCGTGATCCGGTAGTCGCGGCGGTCGGTGTCCGAACCCGGGATCTCCACGACGAGCCCGTCACGCTCGAGACGCTGGAGCGTCGTGTAAACCTGCCCGATGTTGAGGACCCACGAACCACCGGTCCGCCGCTCGAATGCGGTTTTGAGCTGGTAGCCATGGGTCGGCGCCTCGGCAAGCAAGGCCAGGAGTCCAAACCGAACTGACACTACCCGCTCCTCGGCTGCGCTGCAGCCCAGTATACATACTCGGTATGCACTGAGCGAGGGTAGAACTGTTTCTGAGCCCAGCGTGGCGGACGGGAGTTGAACGCAGGCGAGCCTGAGGGTGCACCCGGGAGGCCGTGAGAGCCTGGATCGGCGCGGGGTCACGAACCGGCCGGGTGAGAAGCCCGAGTTCAGGAAGGTCGAGCAACCCTCCGTCGAAGCGATCTGGTGGCGACGAGCACAAGCAAGGAGCCGCCGATGACCAGTGGCACGATGCCGACGGCCCACCAGAACTCGGCATCATGGAGTACGCCGCCGGTGACGGGCTGCTGCGCCATCGCGAACGACCACAGAGTGCCGAAGCCTGTCATGAGCCCTGAGAGCGCCACGGCATGGGCGCCGCGCAGAACCAGCGGCACTGCGAGCACGAGAAGGAGCAGACCGGCGAGCAGGCCGCCGATGCCCGTGATCAGGGCCGCCGCCGCGCCGAGGACTGCCGTCGTGATCCAGAGAAGCAGGCGGTTCATTCCTACGATCCCTACGGCTCGCTGCCCGGGGCGAAGGTCCAATCCTCGCTCTCGATCAGCCACTTATCACCGGCTTTCACCAGCGTGAACGTCCAATCGGTGACGTTCTGCGGTCGTGCGGTGACCGGGTCGTGACCCGCCACCTGCTGAGTGAACGTCGCCCAGCCGGTGCCCGAAGCTTGGACCGAGGCATGGTTCCCATCGATCGTCACCGACGTGACGACCACATCGGCCATTCCGGCATCGTCGATCGTCGCACCTTCGGTCAGCTGACCGCCAAGCGCTCCATCAACGATCGCGAGCTTTCGCGCCAGCACGGACCCTGTATAGAGGTCACGGAATTGCGCTTCGGCGAGCGCGATGATCTGCTCGTTGGTCTGCCCGACCAAGCCGTTGCTGCGCACGAAGGCTTGCGTTGGAACCTGCTGCGTTGCTTGCATGGCGCGGGTCGACACGTCAACGACGGCCCGATAGTCGGGCGACGTCGCCGTCAAGCCAGACACAAAGAGCATCGCGGTCACCAAGGCGACCAGGGCGCCGATAGCCGCGATTCGACGGCCACCGCGTCGCATCATGGCCACCGGAAGTGCCTGGAGGCGTTCGCGGGCCCGCTTTCCGCTACGTGCCGTACGCGTAGTAGACGCGGTACACGGCGTGGAGCCAGTGACGCAGCGGCTCCTCTCGTTCAGCTCCTCGGAGCGATGGGATCGCGAAAGCCGCTCATTCGCTCGGCGGACGATAGCGGATCGCGTCCGCGCGCCCAAGCGCGGCCAAGGTCTCGTCGACAGTCAGCAACTCCGTCGTCTCGAACTTCGAGAGCGCCCCGCCGCCGCTGAGGGCGATCGCGACCGCCGCCATGGACACCGTGTCGGGTGCCTCCCACAGGTTGTAGCCGTCGTACTCGCCAAGCGCATACCAGAAGCCGTGGAGCTTGCCACCGACGGACTCGATGTAGGAACGTGCCGCGTCTCGGCGGTCCTCGGGGTGCTTTGCCATCCGAGCCCACGTCTCAGGCGTGTAGCTGAAGCGCGTCAGGTACATCGGCATCTTCCAGCTCCTTCTGGGACGTGGGGGGGCCGCTACCGCGCATTATCCCCCGGTAGACCCGAGATGCGTACGCGGCACTGGGCTTGCACCGCGATCGTCCTGATGGCCCGAAATGCGTGGTGGACGCCGTAGACAACCGTACGCGCATGGCACGCCGCGTACCGCCGCCGGCTCAACGCCCCGTCGCGATCTGTGCCTGCGCCCATGCATAGAGGGCGTCGTAGACCGGCAGCTCCAGCTCCAACTGCCGCTGGTCGTCGACGTCGAGCAGTGCGAAGCCGTCGGCGATGGCCTGCAGGCCCGGAGATTGTGCTGTTGCGTCGGCATCCTCCGACACGTCGGCACCATGGATGACACCGGCCATCAGCGCGATCGCCGGGTCGTCGATCCTGTAGTCCGCCACAAGGGTCTCGAACGAGCACATGCCGGCCCGATGGGTGTACGTCGCACCGGGGGCATCGAATGACTTGGCGCTTTCGCGCTCGGCGAAGGCCAGGACATCGTCGCGAGCCACGTAGACGATCTCGGCATCGGGGTCGATGAATTTCCTGATCAGCCAAGGGCACGCGATGCGGTCCGTCCTGGGATGTTCACGTGTGACCCACTTCATCGTCGAGAGACCTCTTGCGGCCGAGAGCCAGCCAGCCGCGCGCGCGGCGGGTCGGCGGAACTCGGACCATCTTGCGCCACTGATCGGGCGCCGTCATCGCGCCGTGACGCATGGACACGACTGGACACGTCGGTAAGAGGAATCCTCAGCCGCGGCATCGCCGGCCACGAACGAGTGGGTGTGCGATGCGCGATGCTATGGGCCATCGCTCACCGAATGGGGTGACATGGCCGACCTGCCGAGCCCGCTGCTCATCGCGATCTTCCTCATCGGCGCGATCGCGACATGGTTCGCGGGCATCGTGCTGTCGCGCACCACGGACGCCCTCGACGATCGGCTGCACCTCGGCGAGGCGCTTGGTGGCGTGGTGCTGCTGGCCGTCTCGGGCAGCCTGCCCGAGCTCGCGATCACGGTGGCCGCGGTCTTCCAGGCGCACCTCGACCTGGCCGCCGGCAACCTCATCGGTGGTATCGCCGTCCAGACCATGGTCCTCGTGATCTGCGACAGGGCCGTCGGCGGCGACCGGCCGCTGAGCTACCTCGTCGGCTCGCTCATCCCGGTGCTCGAGGGCGTCCG
>JBOGZC010000098.1:0-11963 GCA_050697075.1 Solirubrobacterales bacterium
CGCATCCACTGCGGCTCGTCCTTATAGGAAGAGATCGACTCGACGACCTCTCGGCTGAGCCCCTTCGGGGATTTGTAGGCGTAGTCGGTCTCCGGGTCGTGGAAGCCGAAGCGCTCCGCGTAGTCGGACCCGATCCCCTTGAGCGCATCCTGCTCGGCGACCTTCGGGTCGAGCTCCTTGGTGGTTGTCGCGGGGGTGGCCATCTCAGGCATCCTAGATCGAGAACTGAGCCCGCCGGGATGCGGCGGAGCTAGACGGTCGTCGCCTGCTGGTCGGCGTCCTCGCGTACCTGGAACGAGGAGCCGCACCCGCAGGCCGCGACGACGTTCGGGTTGTTGACCGCGAACCCGGCGCCCTGGAGGCCGTCCACGTAGTCGACCTCCGAGCCGAGCACGAACTGCATGCCCGTCTTGTCGACGACCACGAAGACGCCATTCTGCTCGAACACGTGGTCGTCATCGCGCCGCTTGTCGAACGCCAGCGCGTACTTGAATCCGGAGCAGCCGCCGCCGCGAACCGCGACGCGCAGCGCCTGGTCCGAGGCGTCCTCCTGCGGCGCGAGCAGCTCCTTGATCTTCGCCGCTGCCCCGTCGGTCAGGGTTATCGCCGCGTTGGGGGTATCCATCCGGACGAATTGTAGAGGGGCTCGCCGTCTAAGTAGACGTGGTCGCAAGCGGAGCATCACATCCCGCCCCCGCACCCCGGTCGAGGGGGTCGAACGACCGTATCGGCCCGTCCTCGTCCAGACCCTGCAAATAGACAAGTTGGGCGCCGGCCCCGGGGCCTGGGTGCCCCGGAGCGAGACCGTCGCTCCCGTTCTGCGCTGGTCCGGCCCGAGGGATTCCGAGTAGTCGGCTGCTTAACATGCGGCCGAATCACGAAGGGCCCAGCGTGACCGACTCAGCGATTGAAGCCACAGGCGCCGAACGCTCGCTTCCCCTGACCGACATTCTCGCCGAGGCCGAGCGGCGGTTGCTGGTCGAGCGAGCTTGTCTGACACCCCCCGAGGTACTCGCTCTTCAGGCGCTAAGCGATGAGCGGCTCGGCGACCTTGCCGACCTGGCACACCGTGTACGCGTCGAGTACTGCGGCGACGCGGTAGACGTCGAGTCGATCATCTCCGCCAAGACCGGCGGCTGTCCGGAGGACTGCGCCTTCTGCTCGCAATCTTCACGCTTCCCAACCGAGGTCGCCCCGACAGGGTATTTGTCGCACAAGGAACTCTTGCGCGCGGCGGAGGAAACCCAGCAGAGGGGCGCGACCGAGTTCTGCATCGTGATGGCGCTGCGCGGTCCCGACCAGCGCACCATGGACTACGTCGCCGGGGCCGTCGAACTGTTGCGCCGCGAGACCGACCTCAACGTTGCTTGCTCGCTCGGTCTGCTCACCAGGCAGCAGACGGTCGAGCTCGCCTCCTTTGGCGTTCACCGCTACAACCACAACCTCGAGTCTTGCCGGAGCTTCTTTCCCAAGATCTGCACCACACACACCTGGGAGGAGCGCCGGGAGACCTGCAAGCTGGTCAAGGAAGTCGGGATGCAGCTCTGCACAGGGGGGATCATCGGCATGGGCGAGACTCCCGAGCAGCGAGTGGAGTTTGCGTTCGAGCTCGCCGAGCTGGAACCGCACGAGGTCCCCGTCAACTTCCTTAACCCGAGGCGCGGCACGCCCTTGGGCGACCGGCCGATCCTCGACGGCGCCGAGGCGATCCGCACCATCGCTCTCTTTCGTCTGATCATGCCGTCAACGGTCATGCGCTATGCCGGCGGACGCGAGATCACTCTCGGGGAGCTGCAGGCGATGGGTCTGAAGGCCGGGATTAATGCGCTTATCACCGGGAACTACTTGACTACGCTCGGCCAGACGGTAGACCAGGACTTCGCGATGCTGCGGGACCTCAAGATGCCAGTAAGAGCGGTGAGCGACACCCTGTGAGCGCAGAGCGCTTCTACAGCCGCTGCGGAGCGGCGGCTGGCGGTCATCACTGCGATCGTCCGTTAAAGGTTCCTGCGTCCCTCGACCCGCCGCGCTTCTGCACCAACTGCGGCGGCCGTCTGACCGTGCAGATCTTCCCGGACGGCTTCAGCTCGAGATGTTTGCGTTGCGAGCGGCGGGCTCGCTCGCGAGGCGCTACCCCGTGATTCCGATCAGCCAGGGTCACGCGCTCTCGGTCGGCGCGCTGAGCTACGACGGTTACCTGCACTTCTCGGGGTACGCGGACCCCGATGCGCTGCCGGAGGCGACCGAGCTTCGCTCGCTCCTCCCGGCGGCGTTCACGGAGCTGGAAAGCGCGGTTGGGCGCCGCTCGCAGACTTCGGCCTCGATGCGCCGCGCGGCGCCCGCTACGAGCCAGGCCTCAGCTAATCCCCACTGACCCGCGGGAGCCTCGGTCCTATTCGAGGAGAGGATCAAGCTAGCCCTATTGGATAATCGTGAGCGACGAGCACGTAGTGTTTGCGATCGGCGCGCGATCGGCTCGTTGGCGACAGGCGTGCCGAATGCCGCCGTTTCCGGCTGAGATTGAGGACAAAACTTCGCGCTTCCGCGGCTGGACCGATGTTCAGAGTCCGCCGTTTACGGGGACTTCCTGGCTCGAAGCGGAGGGGGAGGGATTCGAACCCTCGTCACGCCCTTAAGAGGTGAAACGGTTTTCGAGATCTTGCAATGGTCTCGGATACCGTTCGCCAGGCGGCACACGCCTCGGAGCGAGTCCACGCTACCTAGGCCAGTCGGACGGCAGTAGCCGATCCCGCTCCTCCTGCGTCCAGCAGTCGTAATAGATCGGCCCCTCCAGCGTGGTCCGCAGCGGGTAGCGATCCAGGTGGTCGACGCCTTTGCGGCCACAACGCTGGCACTCCGGCATCTGTTCCACCGTGACCTCTGCGTGGCGCTTCACCATTGCCTCAAACACCTCGTCCTCCTCTTCAGCGGTCGCCGGGCGTTGGCCGCTCGCATCGCGGTGGGTGGTTTCCCACCGGACCTCGACCCCCGTGGCGCCCGCCTTCCCCTCGATCACCTCGTCTAGTGGGAACTCGCCCAGCGCCCTGCCGGCCTCCCGGGTTGTCGCGTGGTCCGTCGCGAGGAGTAAGCGATCGCCACTGAACAGGCGAAGGCGATACGACACAGGGCGGAGCCTATCCGGCTACGGCCTAGTCGAGAGGGCAGAAGTTCCTCGCGCTCGGCCTCGGTCCAGCAACTGAAGTAGACGGGACCTTCCAGCGTCGCATGAACTGGTAAAGGTGCTCGTGCTCGGCTGCCTCACGGCCGCAGACGCGGCAACGCGGGGACCGTTCCTCGATCATCTGCGGGTCAAGCTGCGCCAGTCGGCCGTTCTACCCAGCTCTCTGGGTCCCCGATGCCGTAGTTGCCGTTGCCATTCGCGGGCAAGTTTTCCCTCACGCGGTCTTTCGCCTCCTCGGCGGTCTCGGCATCGAGTACCGCCAGGAGCCCCCTCTCACCCTCGATTACCTCCTGCTCGCTGAGCCAGTAATAGAGAGGACCGATTGTCGGGATGTCAGCACGGTTCAGGGCCGACCTTGCCCGATCAAGATGCTCTCCGCTAATGCCCACCTTGAACCGCATGGCGTTTGCCGAGTCTAGACCGCAGCCCGTGCGGCTCTCGGCCCAAGGTGCCGGCCAGTAGATGTGAGGACGAGCGGGCTCAGCCCGAATGTCCGCGGAGCTCGCAGGAGCAAGTCGATCGCATCATTACTCGCGTGCGGGCCATCCCGCGGGGATTCGTATCCACCTACGGCGACATCGAGCCGCGCGCGCCACGGACGGTCGGACGGGTACTTGCGAAGCACCCAGGGGCGCCGGACGAAGGCCTCCCGTGGCATCGCGTCGTGCGCGCTGATGGGAGCCTGCCAAAAGGCGCGGCGCAGCTTCAGCTCTTGCGCCGGGAGGGCGTTCCGGTGCGCGGCGACCGTGTCGATCTCGGCCGGGCACGACTGAAGCACGACCGCGCCTAGGGCGCCGGCCGCGAACACGGCAACGGCTTCGCCGCGTGACGGCACAGGTCCGGGCCAGTTCGTCGGCCGCGACTTTGCCTAGGTCTCCTGCCCAGCAGGCGGGCTCCCGTGCGATTGGCGTGCGATCCGCTGACTGGGCGACGGGCGCCGGTAATCGGCGCTTTCCCGCGCGACTACGGCCCGGATGCGCGCGCTTTAAGGGCAAAGGCCGTTCAAGGAAAGCGCGCTTTGCAGGCACTTCGCCCTGAGGAGCGGAGGGGGAGGGATTCGAACCCTCGTCACGCCCTTAAGACGTGAAACGGTTTTCGAGATCTTTGCAACGGTCTTGTTGACCGTTTTCGGGCCAGTCACTCTGGGTCCATCTCGGCGCCGAGCGTGTAAAGCCGCTCGCCCTCCGGCGATCGGTCAACCCGGAGCACGGCGTATCGGTGCTCGTGCGGTCCGGTACATGTCACGGTCGCCGGCGTATCCGGCATCTCAAGATCGGGGCCGAGATTCGCGGTGAAGAACTCGATCAAGGAGGACCCGCAAGCGGGACAGACGAGCATCTGTCGACTGGCCGGAGTGTCGATCGCGCGAGCATAGCCCTGAGCCCATTGAGCAGCTCCAGCAACTTGTAGTAGCACGCCTCGGTCAGCGATCCCTTGCCGGTGCATGGGATCAAGCCGCCGCCTGGCAGACGCTGAACAAGCTGGCGAATCCGCAGGACCGCCGCTTCTCGGATGCGTTCCTCGTGGTCACCCCGGGGATCACGATCTGCGACCGCCTGCGCGTGCTCCTGCCCGAGGATCCGGCCAACTACTACCGTTTCCTCGATCTAGTTCCCACGACAGACCGTGACCGACTCGGCCAAGCACGGATCGCGCTCACAAACTTCCACGCCTTCCAACGGCGCGATCGCGGCGACGTGTCCAAGACGACCAAGGCCATCCTCGCCCAAGGCGAGGAGAGCCCGACGCTGAGACTCCAGATCAAATGGTGCGGCGCGTGTGTCGAGAGCTGGGCAGCAAGCGGAACGTCGTCGTTCTCAACGGCGAGGCCCACCACTGCTACCGGCGCCGGCCCGAACATCACCCGGCCCGCCGACGCGATCTGACCCGGCTCAGCGGCGCAGCGGTTGCCAGTCCGGTAACTGATCGTTGAAGAGGTCGTTGTGGGTGATCGGATGCTGGTGGGTGCCGTTCGCGTGCATCACGAAGACCTCGCGGTCAAGGTCTGGGGCGCGGATCGGGCTCCACGTGATCAGCCTGCCGTTCGGGGAGAAGGCCGGAGCGTTGTTGACTGACGGGACGCTGGTATGCGTTAAGGGGTGCTGGTGGTCGCCGTTCGAGCGCATCACCCAGATCTCAGCGTTGCCGTCGCGGTCGCTGGTGAAGGCGATCTTCGCGCCGTTCGGGGAGTAGTTGGCCTGCCGGTCGTCGAAGGCGTTGTGGGTGATCGGATGCTGGTGGGAGCCGTTCGCGCGCATCACGAAGATCTCAGAGTCCCCGTCGCGGTCGCTGGTGAAGGCGATTTGCTTGCCGTTCGGGGACCAGACTGCCTGGATCTCGGTGGCGGTCGTGTTGTGGGTCAGCTGGTGAACGCCGGTGCCATCTGTCCGCATCGTGTAGATCTCGTCGTCGCCGTCGCGGTTGCTGTCGAAGACGATCCGTTTTCCGTTCGGCGAGCAGGCGGGGAATCGGTCGTCGAATGTGTTGTGCGTGATCTGGTGCTGGTGCGTGCCGTTCGCCCGCATCACAAAGATCTCGAAGTCGCCGTCGCGGTCGCTGTTGAAGGCGATCCGCTTGCCGTTCGGCGAGTAGGAGTTCTTGAAGTCGCTCGCGTCGTTGTGGGTGAGCTGGCGCACATCGCTGCCGTTGGGCTGCATCGAGTAGATCTCGGGATCCCCGTCGCGGTCGCTGTTGAAGGCGATCCGCCCGTTGTCGCCCGGGAAAGCGGCTCGGGCGGGGCGGTCGACGAGCGCGATCGTCGCCAGCGCGACGAGCGCAGCGGTCGCGAAGGCCAGCGCCAAGCCCCGCGCCCTGGCGATGGGTTCCCTCTCCATTGCGATGACCCTAATGCGCGCCATCGAGTGAGTCAAGAAGCGAGGGCGGCGAGCGCCGACGTCAGAAGGATCGCGAGGCCCCTACGGGTCGGGCTGACCATGCGCGCGACGCCCTCATGCAGGCCCGACGCTGTCAAGCAGTTGCGTCAGCGCGACGCGGTTCTCGACGCCGCCGCGAGCCTGATGGCAGAGCATCGCTACGAGGCGCGATCCTCGCGCGATCGGCTGGTTGGGCCACGGGCGTTGAGGATCAGCCCGATCCAGCGGGGAGCTCGCTCGGCGGGAAGCTGCACGGGTTCTGGTACGCCTTCGGCAACCACGACGGCTACAACCTGTGGGAGGCCCCCGACAACGTCTCCATGGCAGCGGTTGCGCTGGCGATCGCGCTTGGGTCGTGCCTCTCCGTCCAAACCCGCGATCGTCGTGCGATCGGCTCGTTCGGCGACGGGCGTGCCAAATCGGGCCCGAATCAGGGAGATCGCCGCCGACTCCAGCGCCTCCGGCCGCTGGATGGACGATCGAAAACGGCGAGCTTGCAGCCCCTTCCCGATCTAAAGCGGAGGGGGAGGGATTCGAACCCTCGTCACGCCCTTAAGACGTGAAACGGTTTTCGAGACGAGCAGTTCAAGCGGGGGAATGTGGCGTGTTCCGGGGAATTCTCGTCGCGCCCCTCGGGTTGCGCGATTGATTTGCGATTCGGCCGTTTTGAGAGTTTTGAGAGGCCTTTGGGGGTCTTCGGACGCCTGGGGTTTCTGAAGTTCGGTGCCTCGCTCGATTGGCCCTACAGCCCGACGCGATGTGCGCTTTCCCCTTCTCGCGCTTTGCGAGGGAGAGCGGCGCGGCCGCGCAGACTTCTCCCCCTCGTCCGGAGCGAAAGCGAGCCGCCTGCAGTTCGAGACGCCTGCTCCTCGTCTCTATGAAGAAGGGCCGGCTGTCAAGTAGCGGCTTGTAGTTGGAGTCGACCTCCTCTCGCCGGTCGGCGGTTTGGAGCGACGCTCATGTCTCTATGGCCTCCTCGTCGGGAGGATCAGGCGAAATCGGATGTTCGCTCGCGGGCGCAAGTCCAAAAAGGGCGGTCAGGCCGCCAGACGAAAAGCGGCGCCTCGGGGAGCGAACTTCTCACTTCGAGAAAGCATGTGCCAGATCGCGTGGGCGAGTCGACGAGCGATGTCGACCTGGGCGACCTTGGCGCCGCGCTGCTTGCCGAGCCGGCGCTTGGTTCGCTGGTAGCGCCCGGAGTAGACGGGGTGTCGGAGCGCGTGCATCGTCGCCTCGAGCAAGGCCCAGCGCAGGTAAGCGGGACCGTGCTTGCTCAAGGGCCCGCGGCGGTCCTTGTCTCCCGACTGGTTGACGCGCGGGCAAAGGCCCGTGTAGCCGGTGAGCTTCTCGGGCGAGGAGAAGCGCTCGATCTCGCCGATCTCGGCGGCGATCGTGAACGCCAGCACCCAGCCGATCCCGGGGACGCTCATCAGCAATGGGATGTAGGGGTGGTCGGCGTCCGGCCCTAAGCCGAGCGTTGATCTCTGAGATCTGGCGCTCGAGGTCGTCGATCAGCTCGACCGACGCGGTGACGTTGCCTCGCCACGGCTCCGGTACCTCGAGGCGCTCCAAGAGCCTTCGGCCCTCGACCCCGAACAGGTCGGTGACCGGGCAGGCGCGCCCGAAGTTGATCAGCGTCGAGTGGATGCGGCACTTGAGCGCCGACTTGTGCTTGACCAGGTGCAATCTGAAGCGGGCGAGCTCGCGCTCCTCACGCACCCTCGGATCCGGCAGCCAGATCGCCGGCACGAGGTCTCGCTGCGAGAGCACCGCCAGGACCTTCGAGTCGATCTTGTCGGTCTTGCAGGCAGGGGCGCAAGGCCCTTGACCTTCTGGGCATCGGCGATCTCGACATCCCAGCCCTCTTGCTCGAGGGTGTCGTGGACGATCCTCGCACCCGTCATCGACTCGATCACCGCGCAGACCGGCTCTGAGTGCACTGCCTCGATGCGGCGGGCGAGCGTTCTCAGCGCGTCGACGTCGGGCGGGACCGCGAGCTGGTCCAGGTGGTCTCCTTCATCGGAGAGCAGGCAGATATCGAGCTTCTTGCGACTTAGGTCGAGTCCAGCGTGCAACATGTCGGGCGGGCCTCCTCGGTGCTCGTTTTTCGGGACACGAGAAGCGTGTCACTGAAGGAGGCCCTTCTTCATGGCAGTCCACAGCGAGCGCCTGGCCTGACCGGCTGGAGACGCCTGCTTGGCGAGGCGGGCCTGCAGCGGCCGGGGAGCTTGACGTGGCCGCACGGCCCGCGTAGGCTTGCCCGCGTTCTGAGCAAGGCGGGCAGAAGATGGGCTCTGGCGGGCGTGGCGATGGCGTTGCTCGTGGTGCTTCCGCCGGCGGCGCTCGCAAACATCTACCGCCCGACCAGGACCGGCGACCCGGTCCCGAATGGGTGCAAGCGGCACGATTGCTCTTTGCGCGAGGCCGTGATCACGGCGAACGCACTTCCCGGCGCCGACAAGATCGTTCTCAAGGGCGGGAAGACCTACAACCTGAGGATCCCCAACGCGGGCGGCCTAGACGAGGACCAAGCCACCACCGGCGACCTCGACCTCCTCCACGACGTGACGATCACCCACTCGGGCAAGAAGCGGGCGACGATCGACGCCCACGGCATCGACAGCATCTTCCACTTCCCCTACCCAGCGGTAACGACGAAACTGCCGACGGGCCGGCTCATCGGCCTCGTCATCCGCGGAGGCAGGGCCAACCCGGCCAGAGGGAGCGGCGGCGGGATCGACGTCGACGACGGTCACCTGGTGCTCGTAAAGAGCGTCGTCAGCGGCAACCGTGCACAACCTAACTCCGCGGGCGACGGCATCGATGCCGATCTAAACGACGGCAGCTCCGTGCGGATCTCGAGGAGCAGGATCTCCGGAAACTCCGGCGGCTATGCCGGGGGAATCTGGACATCGACGCCAACGTCGATTCGCAACTCAACCGTGAGCGGCAACACCGCTGCCGGCACCGGCGGGATCACCTCCTATGACACTCTGACGGTCGTCGGCTCGACAATCGCGGGCAACAAGAACACGGCCGCTAATGCTCCCGGCGGCGGGGTGTACCTCGGCGGCGGTACTGGCACGTTCACGAACGACACGATCGCGAACAACACCACCGGGGGCGGGGGCGGCGGAATCGACACCTGCGGCAACAACTTCTGTGGAGCGACGGCAAAGCTGAACGCCGTGACCATCGCCCGCAACAGCGCGGGCGGGAACGGCGGCGGGATCTATGAGGAGCAGGGCGTCATCAACGTGAGGAACTCGCTGATCGCGCTCAACCAGGCCGGCCCCTTGGTAGGCCCCGACTGCGACCGGACCGACCCCGGCGGTGTCGTCTCCCAGGGCCACAACCTGATCGGCGACACCACCGACTGCGGCGGGGCCTTCGGCAGCGCCACCCACGACATCACGGACGTCAACCCGAGAATCGGCAAGCTCGCCGACAACGGCGGGCCGACCAAGACGATCGCGCTCCGGCGTCACTCGAAGGCGATCAACCACGCCGGAAGCGACGCCCCGCCGCGCGACCAGCGCGGCGTGAAGCGCCGCGTGAAGGGCGACAGGAAGCCAGACATCGGGGCGTTGGAGCGGCGGTAACGCCGCTGCGTCGCTGCTGCTCTGCGCGACCTGCGAGCGTCTCATTCCGGCTGCGCAGATGCCCGCTCAGGACGAGGTGGCCTCGGAGAAGGAAGCGGTGGACTGTGGCTCCTCGCGCAGTGCTGCTGGCTTATCCGCGGCGCAGCAGACGAGCCAGCAGGCCGGGACGACGCGGTTCGATCTCCTCGCGCAGGGGCAGGCCGCCGTCGCGCCGGGCGTTCATGACACACCTGGCGTGTGCGTGGCGGCGACGCGATGCATCGCCCTCGGGCAGCACGAGCATGTGATCGCTCAAAGCCGGAAGCAGGCCGCCGCACAGTGGGCAACGGTAAGTCGCCGGCTTGCGGTTGCTGGCGGAGCGCACCGCGTACCAGCGAGCCTTGCGGAAGTCGTCCATCGCGCCAGCTGGTCTAGCGGATTTCGACGTCGGGCATTGCGCTTCGAGATGCCGAGTGATGCGTGGCTATGCCTAGCTCCCGCTGGCGCGACAAGGAGCAGTTGTGATGGGCCGGTATGTCGCCATGAAACATCTCGCAGAGGCTGAGCGGTCCACGGTAGTAACCGCGCCACCCTGCGACTACTCGACAACCAGTCGATGACTCATCGCGGTAGCGGTCAGCGCGTTGTGTTGACGACGCATTATTTGTTTGACGCGATCGCTGTGAGCGGTGGCAGGTAGTTCAGAGCGCGGGATCTAACGCCCCTCTCTCCACTGGCTGACGCCGCGCGACGCTGCGGATTCTGCTGGTCTAGGGTCGCGACGTGAGCGAGCAGCCCGAACGCACCAGTCCTCCGCCACCGCTGCCGGTCCGCGTGATCGGGAAGGCCCTCACGCGGCTGGTTGCGCGCGCTCCCTGGACCTGGCCGTTGATGCGCCGGTCGGTGCGCGGCTTCTTCGACCGACTGGCGGGCGGCTGGGACGAGCGCGTGAGGCCCGACGCACCGGAGCACCTGGCGGCGCTCGCCGCGGCCGTCGCCCGTCTCGAGGCGCCGCCGGCCGGGGCCCTCGATCTCGGTACAGGAACAGGCGCCGGAGCGCTGTGGCTCGCCCGAGAGTTTCCGGAGGCGCGCATCACGGGCGTGGACATCTCGGAGGCGATGATCGAGCAGGCGCGGACGAAGCTTCCCGCCGAGTTGTCGGGCCGCGTCGACTTCTTGGTCGGCGACGCCGAGCGCCTGCCCTTCGCAGACGGCTCGTTTGACCTGGTGACTCAGATCAGCGTGCCGGTGTTCTTCGACGAGGTGGCGCGCCTGCTCGCCCCCGGCGGCTATGTGGTCGTGGTCAGCAGCCTGGGGCTGAAGACGCCGTTCCACACGCCCGAGCGCACGCTGCGCAACGGCTTCCGCCGACGTGGGGTGGAGGTCGTCGCCGGCGGCGCGGCGGGTCCGGGCACGTTCTTCCTGGGCAGACTC
This sequence comes from Solirubrobacterales bacterium, assembly GCA_050697075.1. Classification (GTDB taxonomy): domain Bacteria; phylum Actinomycetota; class Thermoleophilia; order Solirubrobacterales; family 70-9; genus AC-56. The sequence continues at coordinate 11,070 of JBOGZC010000098.1, forward strand.
TCTTCGTCGGCCCTCCCCAAGTGATCGAGCGCCGGCTCAGAGACGCCAATCCGCATCGGAACCAGTAGCCAACCCGTCGCGCTCCCTTCGTCCGACAACCGGCGTTTCGGCCCACGCCGACCAGGACCATTGCTCAGGACGAGTTCGGACACTCCCGGCAGGCGGCTCATCGGCTTCCGCATTGCCCGGGCAGAGCGAGAGTCCGGACTGCCGCACGGCCAGCGGTCGCAACTCGTCCTATCCGAGCGTCTCGCGGACCTCCACCGGACGCCTCCTTCCACGCGAACTGGTAGCACGCCAGACGTTGGAGTGCCATGGCTCCTCTGCGCTCGCGCCCGTCTTGAGGATGGGGATGTGTACCCGGACACGCTGGGACACGCCCGGACACGGCCACTTTCCGAGCGGCTTTCGCAACTCGTATCTCCGCCCCATCCGCCCGGACACGTGCGGACACGAGCCCGCGTGGGCTCTTGCCGGCTTGCCTCCCACCGCGGGCTTGGCGCCCTCCCTCTCGGGCCTTCGTGGCGCTATGTCCAGGCGTGGCCGTTCTCGTGCGCCCCTCGTGGCGCCGGGGAGAGTGTGACCCAGGTACTGGATTCCTTCAGACGCGAACGGGGGCCGGCGGGCACTGCTAGTCGCGGTGCGCACGGATGTGGGAGCTCTCGGGCCACGCAGCCCGGCGGCGGGCCGGAAGCCGGCCTGCCTCACGTTCGCCTCGGCTCCCGGGGCTCAGGCCTTGCAGACCGCGAAGGTCTTCACCCTGCTGGGTGAGCCGGTGCTCTGGTTGTTCGCCGCGCCGCGCCAGCCGTTATCGGGAACTAAGCCCTGATCTCCGCTGTCGATCGGAGAGCTCTGGGCGACCTCGAGGTTCGGGTTGGTCGCCTCGATCTGGAC
>JBOGZC010000099.1:0-11916 GCA_050697075.1 Solirubrobacterales bacterium
CCCGCCGCGATCGGTCATCCCCACTGAGATCGAGGCGACCCCAAGTCGCCGATGTGGAGCCGACCCTAAGTGTTTGTCAAGCGGAACTTGACATGTGACTAAACGGTCACGTATCATTGTCGCATGGACGAGGTGTTCAAGGCGCTCTCCGACCCGACTCGGCGCGGCCTGCTCGACGAGCTGTTCAGGCGCGACGGCCAGACCCTGACCGAGTTGGAGCGGCGGCTGCCGATGACGCGCTTCGGCGTGATGAAGCACCTTCGGGTGCTCGAGGAGGCGGGACTCGTGACCACCCGCCGGAGGGGGCGCGAGAAGCTCCACTTCCTGAACCCCGTCCCGATCCGGCTCGTCCACGACCGGTGGGTGAGCAAATACGCCGAGCCCTGGGCGGCGACGCTCAGCGGGCTCAAGAAGACAATCGAGGAGGAAGCATGAACGAGGGAAAGAGGCCGTGGACCGCGGCGCCCGAGGACAAGGTGTTCGAGATCTACATCAAGACGACCCCGGAGCGCCTCTGGGAGGCGATCACTGACCCGGAGATGAGGGCGAAGTACAGCTTCGGGATCGAGACCACCTCCGACTGGAGACAGGGCTCGAGCTACAAGTCCGCGAACCCCGGCGGGACGGTCGAGATCGCCGAGGGCGAGAACCTCGAGGTCGACCCGCCGCACCGGCTCGTGCAGAGCTTCAACGCCCTCTGGAGTGAGGACGTGAAGCGCGAGGGCACCTCGCGGATCAGCTGGGAGATCGAGCAGGTGGGCGATTCGTGCCGGTTGACGGTCACCCACGACCAGCTGCGCGAGGACGCTCACGGCGAGCTCTACGGCGGCTGGCCGATGATCCTCTCGGGCCTGAAGACGCTGCTCGAGACCGGCGAGACGCTCACCACTCCCGGCTCGCTGCGGTACTCGGGCGCATCCCAGGCCGCGTAGCGAAGGCGCGCGGGGCGGGTTTTGCCGGATAGCGGCAAAAACCCGCCCCCGCATCGGGTCGTGGCGCACCGCCGCGGGTGTCGCCGGTCTACACCCAGGGTCATCCTCCCCGCGGGTCACGAGGCCCATCATTTGGAAGGTGATCAGTGCGCCTATCCTGCCCCCGTGGCACGTGGCCCCGTACCCGCGGAGACGGCGGGCGAGTTGAAGGCGAGAATCGAGGCGGAGCGGGCGGGTGTCGCGTTCCTCGTCTACCGGGACGGCGAAGGGCGCCAGCGGATCCAACGGCTGGTGGGAAAGCGCGATCGCCTGAGCGTCGGCCGTAGCGAGGCGGCGGATGTGAGCCTCGAGTTCGACCGCGAGGTGTCCCGGGTGCACGCCGAGCTCGAGCGGGTGGGGGAGGAGTGGACGGTCGCCGACGACGGGCTCTCGCGCAACGGCTCGTTCGTAAACGGCGAGCGGGTCGTCGGGCGGCGGCGCCTGCGCGACGGCGACGCGCTCCAGTTTGGCGACACCGTCGTTCTGTTTCGCGCGCCGGCCGAGGCCGGGGCGGACGAGACGATGGCTGCGACTGGAGGTCGCGAGATCGCGCGGGTGACCGACACGCAACGCCGAGTGCTGATCGCGCTCTGCCGCCCGTTCGCCGGCGGGAGCGAGTTCGCGACCCCGGCCACCAACCGCCAGATCGCCGACGAGGTCGCCCTCAGCATCGACGCCGTGAAGGCGAACCTTCGCGCCCTCTTCGAGCGGTTCGACGTCGGCGATCTTCCACAGAACAAGAAGCGGGTCCGCCTCGCCGAGCTCGCGCTTCGAACCGGAACGATCGCGCCCCGAGATCTGGGCGGATGATCAGGGCCTGATTCGGGTCACGGTCGAATCGCCGAAGTTGGCGGTCCAGACCGCGCCCTTGCCGACGATGACGTCTACGGGGTCCTGGCCGACTCCAATCGGGGGGCCGGCGACCGTCCGGCTCCTCGGGTCTATCCGGCTGATCGTCGAGTCGGCGCCGTTGGCAACCCACACGTAGCCGACGCCCGTGGCCACGGCGGTCGGACGGTTGCCGACCTCGATCGGGTCGCCCACGGGATGCATCGCCTCCGGGCCGATCTTGGTCACCGTGCCCGTGGCCGGGTCAGTCACCCACACATAGCCCAGGCCCACGGTGACCTGGTTGGGGTGGCGGCCAACGGGGATCGGCTTGCCGACCACTGTCGCGCGGCCGGGGTCGATCTTCAAGACCGATCGATCGACGGTGCTTGTCACCCAGACGGCCCCGGCGCCGGTCGCGATTGCCGTGGGCCCCGGGCCGACCTTGACCGTCGCGTTGACGGCGTTTGTCTCCGGGTCGATCCGCGAGACCGTGCCGTCGTCGCGGTTCACGACCCACACTCCGTACTGGTCGAAGTCGATGTCGGTCGGGTCCGCTCCAACCGGGATCTCGATCGGGGCCTTGGGCGGAGCCAGGCGAACCAGCGCGTTCGAGCCCTTGTTCAGGGCCCAGAGCGAGTGAAAGCCGACGCCGACCGACACCGGGCGCCCACCGGTCGCCACCGGCGCATGCGCCTGCTGGTCGTTCACGAGGTCGACCGCGTAAAGCGCCGATGCGCCGGTGCTGGCCACCCAGAGACGGGAGGGGGCCACCGCCAGGCGGGTCGGCTCCCGACCGACGTTCACCGTGTCGACGGCGTGGGACTGCGGGCTGGTGGGCCCGGAGGAGCCGTTGTCCCCGCGAATCAGGATCACCGCGATGGCCGCCGCTGCGGCCAGGGCGATGACGCCGGCGACGACCGCCGGCCATCGCCGGCCACGAGGGCGCTGGAGGCGGCGCGTGACCGTTCGGTCCGGGAGGGGCTCCCGCCGCGCGGCCGTCTCGCGGGCGAGCGGCTCGGCGCCGCGCACCACGCGCTCCAGGTCCGCTGCGAGCTGGCCGGCGTTCTCGTAGCGCTGGCGGGGGTCGACCGCCATCGCCTGCGCGACGACCCGATCGAGCGGCTCCGAGAGCGAAGGCACGAGCTCGGATGGCCGCGGCCGAGGTGCGTTGCCGTGGGCGAAGAGCTTCGCCATGTCGTTGTCCCGGGGAAACGGCGGCTGGCCCGTGAGCGCGAAGTGAAGGAGGCACCCCAGGGCGTAGATGTCGGCGCGATGGTCGACGGGGTCGCCCGCGATCTGCTCCGGGGCCATGTAGTCGGGGCTTCCCAGGAGCTCGCCCGAGGACGTGACCGTCCCGCCCTTGCCGGTCGTCCGGCTGACCCCGAAGTCGGTGAGGAAGACCCGCTCGCCGCCGCTCACGGTCTCGACCAGGACGTTCGCGGGCTTCACGTCACGATGGATCAGGCCGCGGGCATGGGCGGCGTCGAGCCCGGCGGCGACCCCGCCGAGCAGCCGCGCCGCCCGTCCCAGCTCGAGGGGTCCCTCGGCCTCCACGATGCGGCGCAGGTCGCTCCCGTCAACCAGGCGCATCGCCAGGTAGAGGATGCCGCCCTCGTCGCCCGCGTGATCGACCTGCACCACGTTCGGGTGCTCCAGCGACGCGGCCAACCGGGACTCCCGCCGGAAGCGCTCGCGAAACCGCGGGTCATTGGAGAGGGACGGCGAGATCAGCTTCAGCGCGCACTCGCGGTCGAGCGCCAGGTGGCGGGCTCGATAGACCACCCCCATTCCGCCCCGGCCGATCTCGGACTCGATCCGGTACCCGGCGAAGACGGCGCCCGCGCCGATCGTGACCTGGGGGTCGGGGTCCGGCGGCGAAGGGTCGCTCGGGTGCATGCGGTCTTGATTGTCGTGCCTCGCCGCGCGGAAGCAGGGAAAAATCGTGCTGGGCTCTGCGCTTGGCAGGATGGGTGGATGCGTCGGCTCCTGCTGCTTGGCTCCGCCGTCGTCTTCCTGGACGTCGCCTTCTACACGGCGATCACCCCGCTGCTCCCTACGTACGTGGACGACCTGGGGCTCTCCAAGGGGGGCGCCGGCGTCCTCTCCGCCTCCTACGCGGCGGGCACGTTGATCGCCGCGTTGCCCGCCGGGTTCGTCGCTGCACGGGTCGGTCCCCGGCGCGCGCTCCTGTCCGGGCTCCTGCTCCTCGGCTTGGCCAGCGTCGCGTTCGGGTTCTCCCACCACGTGTTGATGCTCGACGCCGCCCGCTTCATCCAGGGGGTCGCCGGAGCCATGGCTTGGGCCGGCGCGCTCACCTGGCTGATCCTGTCCAGCCCGGAGGCGCGGCGCGGCTCCGTGATCGGGGACATCCTGGGCGTCGCCGTCGCCGGATCCCTGCTGGGCCCGGCGATCGGGGCGCTCGCCGAGAGCGTTGGCACCGAGCTCGTGTTCTCCTCCGTTCTGGTGATCACCGTGGCGTTGGCGGTGTTCGCCCTCCGGATCCCCGAGCCGCAGGAGACCGAGCGGCAGACATTGAGCGAGGTCAAGGAGGCGATGCTCAGCCCCACTGTGCTGCGGGCCACCTGGTACGTGGCGGCGCCATCAGCGATGTTCGGGGTCATCGAGGTGCTGGTCCCGCTGCAGATGGCCGAGCTCGGCGGCGGAGCCGGCCTGGTGGCCGCCGGTTTCATCGCGGGAGCCGCCATCGAGGCGATCCTGGCGCCGGCGGTGGGGCGGGTCTCCGACCGGGTCGGGAGGCTTCGCCCTTACGCCCTGGGGATGTTGGTCTGCGTCCCCGCTGTCGTCGTGCTGCCCGCCGCGGGAGCGCTCGGCGTGGTCTTCGCCGTCCTCATCGTGGTCTCGGTGGGCGCCGGCCTCTGCTTCGCGCCCGCCGTCGCAATGCTCAGCGACGCCGCGGAAGCGACCCGCCTGCACCAGGGGTTCGCGACGGGGTTGATCAACATCGCCTGGGCGACCGGGCAGGTGGTCGGCTCTATTGGCGGAGGGGCTGCCGCGAGCGCTGCGGGGAACACGCTGCCCTGTCTTCTCGCCGCAGCGCTGCTTTTGGTGACGGTGGCCGCGGCGCGGCCGATGGGGCTCGCCGGCCGGCGCCGGGTCCGGCCCCACGAGGTCCCTTGACGGGTGGTATGTAAGACCGCCCGCCGCCCGCCGCCCGCGCGCGGGGCCGTGAGCGACCCGCCGGGGGTGCCGGCCCACGAGCGAGCCGGCCGCCTCCCGCTAGCCTGGAGCGATGAGCCTTCGGGCCGGCCGCTACACCTTCTCCCACGTCACCTACGACCCGCCGAGCGACGTGCTCTACGCGGCGATCGGGAGTCCCCGCTCAGGACGCCGCGAGCGAACTCCGGAGTCCCATTACCTCCGCTTCGACGGGCGCGGGCGCCTCTCCGGGGTGATCCTGATGGACCCGCGCGCGCAGCTCGAGCGCGACGGCGCCGTCTACCTGAGCCTCCCGGAGGGCGACCGCGTTCGGGTGCAGGGGGTGGAGGCGTTCGTCCGCCAGGGCGAGGACTAGCGGGGCGCCGTCAGGCGGTTACTTGATGCAGACGACGCCGACCAACGCCCGCGCGGTCCCGTTGTTGGGCGCGGTCTGGTCATTCAGGTTGAGGACCGCGAAGTCCCACTTGCGGACCGTGTTGCCGACCGACGAGAAGTCGAGCACGACGCCGCTTCGGTTGTTGCGGAAGTAGCCGCTGATCGCCGCCGAGCGCCGGGGGCACTTCAGCGAGCCGCTGATCTCGCTGCTGGCGGCCACCGTGGCGGTGCTGCTCTCGATGTACTTGACCTTGGTGAACGCCCGGAGTTTCGCCGCCTTGGAGCCGACCGCCTTGCTCGGCGCCGCGACCTGGTGCTGGGGGAACGGCTTGAACGGCTCGGGCCGGTTTGCGCCGCCGCCCGCCTCCGCGACCGCGATCCCGGTCGCCGCCAGGGCGACCGCCAACACGCCGATCAGACCCTTGCCGAGCATTGCGACTCCCTTCGCCGACCCACAAACAGAGGTTAGCCATCGACGCCCCCGCGTGTACATCGATGGCCCAGCTTCGCTCGTCTACTCGACGTAATTCGGCGATGGCGGTGGCTGCCCTCCAAATCTCACGTTTCACGGGGCGGGGGCGTTCTTTGGTTGGATGATCGCGATGGCCGAAGCGCTCCCCCCGTTCCAGGCGTTCCTCGACGAGCACCTGCACCCTGTTCGCGCCTTCCTGCGAGGGATGGTGGGGCCGAACGACGCCGAGGACTGCCTCCAGGAGACCTTCCTGGCGGCGCTGCGCGCCTATCCGCGCGCCGAGGCGACCAATCTGCGCAGCTGGATCTTCACGATCGCGCGCCGCAAGGCGATCGACCATCACCGCACGCGCACGCGCCGTGCCCAGCCCGTGGCCGAGCCCGAGGAGTTGATCGACCGCCAGGCCACGGCTGGATCCGTGAACTCGGCGCTCGGGATGAGCGCTCGGCACAGCGAGATCTGGACCGCGGTCGCGGAGCTTCCGCCAAGCCAGCGGGCCGCGGTGGTCCTGCGGTTCGCGGTGGACCTGCGCTACCGCGAGGTCGGGGAGGCCCTCGGAACCTCGGAGGAGGCGGCGCGGCAGAGCGTCCACGAGGGGTTGAAGAAGCTGCGCGCCCGCGCAGACGACCTGAAGGAGATGGCTAAATGAGCGAGTTCGTCGATCGGCTGGTGGCGAGGGCCGACGAGGACGGCCTGGTCGACGTCGCCTACGCGACGCTCGACACGCCGCTCGGCACGGCCATAGTGGCGGCGACGCCGCGCGGGGTGGTGCGGCTGGCGCTCCCCAACGAGGACCCTGACGGGGTGCTCGCCGGGCTCGCGGCCGAGGTATCGCCGCGGCTGCTCGAGTACCCGGCCCGCCTCGACGATGCGCGGCGTGAGCTCGACGAGTACTTCGAGCACCGGCGCGACCACTTCGAGCTGCCATTGGATTGGCGCCTCAGCCACGCCGGGTTCTACAGGCGGGTCCTCAGGGCCACGGCGCGAGTCCCGTTCGGCGAGGTGATCACCTACGGCGACGCGGCGAAGCGCGCCGGCAACCCCCGCGCGTTTCGGGCGGCTGGAACGGCGCTGGGCTCGAACCCGATCCCGATCGTGGTGCCCTGCCATCGCGTGATCCGGACCGGGGGGGACATCGGCAATTATGGCGGCGGGCCGCAGATGAAGCGTTTCCTGCTCGAGCTGGAGGGCGCCGTCTAAGGCTGTGCACGGCCGCGGTGGTCTAAGCTGCGGGCGTGATTCCGATCATCATCATCGCCGTCCTAGTGGTCATCTTGGTCCTCGTCTTCATCGGGGTCAACAACTCGATGATCGGGGCCCGGAACCGCTGCGACGAGGCGTGGTCCGGGATCGACGTGCAGCTCAAGCGCCGCCACGACCTGATCCCGAACCTGGTGGAGACGGTCAAGGGCTACGCCACCCACGAGCGCGAGACGTTCGAGAAGGTGACCGAGGCGCGGGCCGAGGCGATGAAGGCCCAGGGCCCGGCGCAGTCGAGCGCCGCTGAGGGCCGGCTGAGCGCCGTGCTCGGCGACCTTCGCGCCGTCGCCGAGAACTACCCCGAGCTCCGGGCCACCGAGAACTTCCAGCAGCTGTCACGAAACCTCTCGGAGGTCGAGGACGAGATCCAGGCCTCGCGCCGGATCTACAACTCCAACGTCCAGGCCTACAACACGAAGATCCAGGTGTTCCCGAACTCGTTCATCGCCAACTCCCGAGGCTTTCAGCCGAAGGAGTTCTTCGAGATCGAGGACGCGGCCGACCGCGAGCCGGTCAAGGTCAGCTTCAACTAGCTCAGCAGGGCGACTTCACCGGCGCCCCGGACTGGACGACGACGAACGCCCGCCCGGGCACGGTCTTGAGGCGGTTCAGGTCGCCGTCGTTCCAGCTCTTCGAGCGGGCGCCCGTGATGAACCAGTTGGATCCGCTCCCGCCGTTGTCGGCGTTGATGATCCCGAAGTGGTAGAGCGCCTCGAAGATCACCCGCGACTGGCTGCCCGCCGGGAAGCGGTCGAGGTTGCCGTGGAAGTACTTGCTCGAGAGCCGCAGCCGTAGGCCCATCGGCGGCAGGTTCCGACCGCACAGGTCGGACGCGTAGTGGGTGGCGGGGTGGATGTAGGCGCGGCGCGTTTCGGAGAACGTGGCGCGAATCGCGTGGCGCACGTGACCCTGCTCGACCTCGCCGTAGCGGACGAGTCCGGGCAGGATCGGAAGTCCCGCGGCGTCGGCCGATGTCCAGCCCTCGTGTCGCCGCGCGCGCGAGCCCAGGTTGAAGCGGGCGGTGGAGCCGGCGGTCCACCGGTGGCCGCTCCCGCCCACGTAGTGGGCGGCGAACATCTCGAACAGAAGGCAGCTCTGGCGCTGCAGCACGAGCACGTGGCGGTCGGACCCGCCCTCCACGGGGGCGTGGGCCGGGATCGGCGCGAGCCCGAAGTCGCTCTCGTCCGGATAGCCCGTCACCTTGACCCGGACCCGGGGCTGGTTGGGGCCGACGGTGGTGTAGGGGATGCCGTAGGCGCCGTTGCCGCCGAAGTCGGGGTGCACCACCTGGTTTCCGCCCAGGGCCTTGATCCGGTTGACGTAGGCGCTCGACCTCGCGGCCACGGGCGACCTGGAGACGTCCTGGTTCCACGCCGTCTCATCCCCGGCCGAGGGCGCCGTCGCGGAGCCCGCGAACGGCGGGAAGACCTGGCAGCCGCCGATGCTCGGGGGCGCGGCAGCGGCGCCGCCGGCTGCCCCGAGAAGGGCCACCAGCGCGCCGATGCCCGTCAGCACGATCAGCGAACGACGGGCGCCCCGGCCAGTCCACACTTCACCTGTATCGACGGGTCGCCGGATTCCTTGATCCTTGCACCCCTGAACGCTCCCCGGTGAGGTGGCGGCCCCGGGCAGGAACGGGGGCCCGGGCGCTGAACTCGGCAAGACGCGGGCGAACCCCGCGGCCCAGCGATGATCGTCGACTGCGCCTACTACAAGGATCGACAGCGCCAGAACGACGCTGCGCTGAGCCTCGAGCGCGCGCGGGAGTGCATCGCGACCGGGATGGGCTTCGTCTGGCTGGGCATGAAGGACCCGACGCCCGAGGAGATCGCGACAGCGACTCGCGCGTTCGACGTCCCCGAGCTCGCGGTCGAGGAAGCTTCCGAGGTCCACCAGCGACCGAAGCTCGACGAGCACGGGGACCACTTCTTCGGGGTCGTCAAGACCGCCTGGTACGAGGACACGAAGGAGGAGGTCCACTTCGGCCAGATTCACGCGTTCCTCGGGCCGAGCTACGTGATCACGATCAGGCACGGGGAGGCCGCCAACCTCCAGCCGGCGCGCCAACACCTGGAGCAGGATCACGCGAACCTCTTCGACGCGGGGCCCGCGGCGGTCGTCTGGGCGATCCTCGACCAGGTCGTGGACGACTACGAGCCGGTGGTCGGCGGGATCGACAACGACATCGAGGAGGTCGAGCAGGCGGTGTTCGAGGGGGGGACGGAGTCGACGCAGCGGATCTACTTCCTGAAGCGCGAGGTGATCGAGTTCCACCGCGCGGTTGCGCCCCTACTGCCGTCGCTGGAGGCGATCGAGAGGGGAGCCTTCCCGCAGATGCCGGAGGATCTGCGGCGCTTCTTCCGCGAGGTTCTCGGCCGAGGCCGGCGAATCGACGAGCAGATCAACTCCCAGCGCGAGCTCCTCACCTCGATTCTCGAGGCGAACCTGTCGCTGATCAGTGTCCGCCAGAACGAGGTCGTGCAGGCGATCTCGGCATGGGCAGCGATCATCGCGGTGCCCACCTTCTTCGCCTCGATCTGGGGGATGAACTTCGAGCACATGCCGGAGCTGGGTCTCCGGGTCGGTTATCCGCTCGCACTCGTGGTGATGTTCACTGCGACACTGCTGCTGTACCGCTTCTTCAAGCGCATTAAGTGGCTCTAGATCGTTTCGTCGCCTGGCTCGTCACCGGACCCGTGGGGCGCGTCGTTGCCTTCGTCTGGGACTTCGGTGCTGCCTTGCTTCGGGGTGCGGTCACTAAGCTGGGCCGCCGATGAAGACCTCCGTGACCCAGCTCGGTGACTCCCGCGTCCGCGTGGACGTCGGGGTCGAGCCGGAAGCCGTTGAGCAGGGGCTCGAGCGCGCCGCTCGAGGGCTCGCGCGCGACATGAAGATGCCCGGGTTTCGCAAGGGCAAGGTCCCGCCGCAGCTCGTGCTGCAGCGGGTCGGCCGGGACGCTGTGCTCGAGCAGGCGCTGCGCGACTCCCTCCCACACTGGTATGAGCGGGCCCTCCTGGACGCCGGGATCTCGCCCGTCGGCGACCCGCAGCTGAACGTCCCGTCGCTTCCGGACGCCGGAGAAGAGCTCTCGTTCACGATCGAGGTCGCGGTCCTGCCCGAGGCGAAGCTCGGTGAGTACAAGGGACTCGAGGTGGGAAGGCCCGAGGCGGTCGTGCCCGACGACGCGGTCGAGGCCGAGCTCGACCGCCTGCGCGAGGGCTTCGCGAGACTGGAGACCGTTGATCGACCCGCCGCCGACGGCGACCTGGTGCTGATCGACTACTCGGGAACGGCGGACGGCGAGCCGTTCGACGGCTCGGAGGCGAGCGACCTGATGGTCGAGCTGGGGACGGAGAGCCTGCTGCCGGAGTTCGATCGCACGTTGGCGGGCGCCTCGGCGGGCGACGAGGTGACGGTGGAGGTGCAGTTCCCCGCCGACCACAAGCCCGACGCTCTGGCGGGAAAGAAGGGCGTCTTCGAGGTCAAGGCCAAGGAGGTACGCGAGAAGCGGCTCCCCGAGCTCGACGACGACTTCGTGTCCGACGCGTCCGAGTTCGACACGGTCGAGGAGCTCAGTGGCGAGATCCGGGGCCGGATCGCCAAGGCCCTCGAGGCCCGGGCCGACAGCGAGTTTCGGGACGCCGCTGTCGACGCGGCGGCCGCAGCGTCGAGCATCGACCTCCCCAAGGAGCTCATCCACGCCCGTGCTCACGAGATGTGGGAGCGGTTGGAGCGCTCGCTCACCGCCCGCAACATCGACCCGCAGGTCTACCTCCAGATGCAGGGGAAGACGCGAGAGGAGCTGGTCACGGATCTTGAGTCCGACGCCGAGCAAACGCTTCGCCGGGAGGCGACCCTGGCGGCGGTCGCCGACGCGGAGGGGATCGAGGTCTCCCAGGACGAGATGCTCAATGCGCTTCGGCCCGGCGAGGAGGGGGAGAGCCCCGAGCGGCTCCTCGAGCGCCTTCGCGCCAATGGAAGGGACGCCATGCTCCGGGACGAGCTCCGCATGCGCAAGGCCGCCGAGCTGATCGCCGACGCGGCCACGGCGATCCCGCAGGAGCAGGCCGCCGCCCGCGAGAAGCTCTGGACGCCCGAGAAGGAGCGATCGGAGGGCGAGGGCGCCGAGGGCCTCTGGACGCCGGACAGCGAGTAACCGTCGCCACCGTCAGCGATCTACCTCCCCAAAACCCCTGGAAATGACGATCGAGGCCCGAATCCGGGCTTGACACCGAGTCCCGCGAGCGACTAGGTTCGGTCCGACTCGAAAGGGGGTGCCGGGCCGACTTCGGAGCTCGGTTCGGCGCTTCGCACGAAAGAGGGAGGACCATGACCAAGTCTCGTCTACTGACCGCGGTCGCGCTCAGCGCTCTGGCGGTGGGCGCCGTGGTCGCTGTTCAAGCGTTCGCCGCTACGACCACCTGGAGCGGCGCGGGAACCAACGACCCCGTCTTCAAGGTCAGCTTCAAGAGGGTGAAGACGGCCGGGCATCCGCCCAAGGTCAAGGACTTCGCGAGCAAGCAGCTGCATTTCACCTGTCACACCACACCGCCGCAACCGGCGTTCCGTAGCAACACCACGATCCACACTCCGATCACGGTGCACAGCGGCAACTTCTTCGCGAGCAGGTCGTTCACGAACGGCAACATCAAGGTCAACTACACGATCGACGGCGAGTTCGTGAGCAAGCGAACCGCCACGGGGACATACAAGGAGAGGCGCTCGCTCGTCTCCAACCCGACGCAGTACTGCGTCTCAGCCAAGGAGCCCTGGAAGGTCCACAAGCAGTAGGCAGCGACTCAGAGTGGTAGGCGTCGACAGGGGAGGGTT
>JBOGZC010000100.1:0-11854 GCA_050697075.1 Solirubrobacterales bacterium
CTAGCCGCGGATCGGCTCTGGCGAAGGGGCGGGCGGTGGCGGTTCCCAGGTCCATACCGCAGGCGGGTCGCTGGCAGGAAAGGACCACTCGCTCATCTCATCGACCGTTGAGCCTCCGGCTGGCGCGCTGGCGGGTGCCGGGCGGCCCGACTCGGTGGCGCTATTGCCCACCGACTGACCTGAATGCTCAGCGTCTATGACCCCGATCATGGCACTTATGCGACGGTGGATACGGGCCGTCCGGGTCCGGTCGCTGGAGTGAGAAGAGTCGGTTGTAGGCCGAGCAGGCGCAGGTCCCTGAGAACGGAGGCCAGGCGATCCCAGCGGAGCAGAGGCTGGTCTTCCGCCAGCTCGAGCTCGATCAGCCATCCGATCCCGACCTCCACCGTCGGCAGCTCCTGAGTCAAGCGCGACAGCCGGATCGTTCCTTCAGGTGCATGGTGACGCAGGTCGGCCAGTTCACGGTCAAGCCAGCGCTCGACATCCTCCGTAGCCACAGGGATCCGCGGCTGGCAGCGGATGGCGAACCGGACCAGTCCATTGCCATTGCTGGCGCTATCGATATGTCTCTCGTCAGCGGCCATTGCTCAACGCGGGGACGCGCTCGACGGGTTCAGGGGCCGGCTCGCTCCAGTCCTCGCCGGTGGCAGGCTGGATGGGTTGCCAGCTCTCCGGCCCGGTTGCGCCGCGCGGTACGACAACGACTGGACAATTTGCACGACGGATCACCGCCTGCGAAACGCTGCCGAGAAGGACCGCCCGCAAGGGCCCGTAGCCACGTGAACCGAGGACCAGGAGGTCTCTGTCACGCGCCAGGTCGATCAGGACCGTGCCTGGGTCTCCGTCACGCAAGACTCCGTCGACACAAATGTCTTGCGCGGCAATGGCCGCGGCGTGCCGTTCACTGAGCTCCCGACGCAGAGCCCGATTGACCGATTCGCCGGCCAGCGTCCTATTTGCGGAGAGGTGTCCGAAGGCCATCGGCGTGTGGACGCTGGCTAGCAGCAGCTGGCTGTCGCCAGGCCGCGCTAGGCGCGCCGCCCACTGAAAGGCCTGATAGGACTCCGACGAGCCATCGAAGGCAGACGCCAGGCGCTCAAGGCGCGCCTCCTGTCCGGCATACCCTCGAGGTGCGTTGGCCACTGGAACGGGCGAACCTGAGAGCAGCCGCTCCCCGGTCGCGCCCGGCCGAACCCGGCCGAGTCCAGACCGGCGCGAGGGTCCAACGACAATCAGCTGAGCCCGCTCGCGCTCGGCGACTCTCTGCAGCCCGGCTGCTGCCGAGCTCGCAGGAACGACGCGCATCGCGCGCTGGCGTCCCTCGCCGATCAAGGCCTGCACCTGGGAAAAGGTCGAATCGAAGAGCGAGCGAACCATTTGTCGGTGTTCGAGGCGATCAAGGGTTCGCGCAAGTGGCTCGCTCGGATGGGTATGTACGAGCAGCAGCGGAGCTCCCAACCTCTCGGCCAGGAGGTCGCCGAGAGCGATGGCATCGGCGGAGCGTGCGCTGCCCTCGACGCCGACGATGACCGGCCGAGTAGGTGTTGAGTTCACGCCTCCTCCCTTCGGACGCGACCGCCAACATCGCGGAAGACCCTCGAGCCGACGGCCAAGCCTCCGAGCACCACGGCCACCCCGATGCCAGCCGCCAGTCCAGTGGCCATGATCGTCGCGCCGACCGCGACCAAGACCCCGGCGATGGCTAGCGTGGCCATCCGGCTTCGCATCGGGGTGGCGGCACACTGTTGTCTGTCGCGCCTGGGGGTTGTCCATGTCCTCTGTCTCATGACTCGAGGATCTCGACAAACCACCCCCGCTGCCATGGGTGTGGATGACCATCCGCGCTGTGACAGGTAGGGGGAGTGGTCGGGCTAGGAATCGAGCGCCGAGCGCGCAGCGCAGATCGCGCGACGCAGCGTCCGTGGATCGCTACTCGTGGCTAGTGGTCCACGTCCGTCTTCCAACAGCAGTGCCGTTATCGCCAGACCGCGAACGGCAACTGGCCTGCGATCACCAAGGCGTTCGGCCAGATCAATGAGTAGCGAACGGTTGGCCTGCACTTGCCGACGTTTGAACGGCGGGAACGGCGTTGCGACTACTGCTCGGCTGCTTCGGGCCGTGATGCCAATGAGCTTCTCGATCGCCCTGGCCTGGGCGGCTCGGCTCCTGGGCTCGCGTAATTGGCTGACCCGCAAGGCGAGCTCCTCGCTGCGCATTGGGTCAGCGCCGCCGGCCAGGGCAGCGTCGAGCTCGAGCTGCCTGAGCCAGACCCGCATCCTGAGCGCCAACGCCGGCCCACGGGGCGTGGTCGTCGGCATTCCGTAGGGCATGACAAGCCCGGGGGGCATGATCGGCTCCTTTCGTTCGCAACCGGAACTCAGACAGTGCCCCCGTCTTGGCGCCTTGGCTATGGGCCAAAACATCCATCTCTCCGCCACACGAGGCCGCCCAAGTGCGGCTCGCGGCAGGTCGGCCGTCTATCCGGCAGATGCAGAAATCCACCCATTCCCACGCCGGCGGTGCGGTAGGAGACTCCGACTCATGAGTCTGCAATTACAAAACGCGGTCGCGTGGCGCTTGCGCCACGGCGCGACCAGGCGTGTCCTGGCGGCCAGTGCGCTCTTCGGGCGCTCCTGTCGGCGCCTCGATTCCGCGGGTGAGCGTGACCGGGCCCGGCGGCCAGTTCGCCACCAGGGACCGAGCTCGCGCTAGACGCCAAGTAGCGGCGAGGCCAGGATCAGAACTTGAGCTGGTGGTCGCTGGCCAGGGCGTGCGCCGGACAGGGACAGGCCAGGCGCCGCGCCCCGAACCGACGGCGAGGTTCCATCTGTCGTGTAATGACACGGCGAATGCACCCGGATAGACGCTCGCTCGCGGAACGAGTCTTTCTCGCCGGCGCGGCAGTGCTGGTGCTGATCTTCGTCCTGCTGCTGGTTACGCCGGTCGAGGTCAGCGCACCAATCCGCCTTGTCGAAGCGGCGATTCTTCTCGGCGGTCTCCTGGCAATGCTCGCCCTCCAGTTCCTACTGGTCCGCCGTCTGATGGCTCCCTTGAGCCGACTTGCCGACGAGATGCAGCACGTCGACCTCCGCCAGCCGCAACAGGGACTGATCAAGACCGCTGATCAGAGCGCGGAGATCAGTGCCTTCGTCGAGGCGTTTAACGAGATGCTCGAACGACTGGCCGACGAACGACGTCACAGCGTACGGGCCGCCCTCAATGCGCAGGAGGCCGAGCGAGCGCGCACCGCGCGCGAGCTCCACGACGAGGTCGGGCAATCATTGACCGCGGTGGCGCTCCAGGCTGAGCAGCTTTCCAACGCCGCGGCCGATTCAGGCACGGCCGAGCGCCTGGACGAGATGGCCAGGCATTTGCAGGGAAGCCTCGATGACCTCCGTCGGATCGTGCGCAAGCTTCGGCCGGAGGCCCTTGACGATCTCGGTTTGGTCAACGCCCTGATCGCGCTCGCCTTGAGAGTCGGTCGCGGGACTGAGGTTCGTATCGAGCGCGAGCTTAGTAGCGAACTCCCGCCGCTCAGCTCCGAGCAAGAGCTTGTCATCTACCGGGTCGCTCAGGAGTCGCTGACCAACGTAGTTCGCCACGCCCAGGCAAGGACAGCCCGCATTGCGCTCGCCCCCGAAGGCGGCGAGGTGGTGCTGACTGTGCGGGACGACGGTCAAGGGATCTCGAACCCCGAAGCTGCCGATGGCAGCGGGATCGAGGGGATGCGTGAACGGGCGCTGCTGCTCGGAGCGCAGTTCTCGATCGAATCAGCTCCGCCGCGAGGCACGACGGTAAGACTCGCCCTACCAGTCGACACCGAGGCGTAGATGCCGGTCCCGCTGAAAACGCGAATCCTGCTGGCCGACGACCACGCCCTGGTACGCGATGGGCTGAAGCTGGTCCTCGAGTCTGTGCCCGATCTCGAGGTCGTCGCCGAGGCCGGTGACGGTGTCGAGGCGCTCAGGCTGGGCATCAGTGAGGAGGTCGACCTGGCCGTGCTTGACGTGGCCATGCCGCGAATGACTGGCCTCGATGTGGCCAGGGAGCTGGCCAAACAGCGCCCGCAGATTCGCGTCCTAATGCTTTCGGTACACGACAACGAGCAGTACTTCTTTGAGGCGCTCAAGTCCGGTGCGTCTGGCTACGTCCTCAAATCGGAAGCCAACCGAGACCTGATCGAAGCCTGCCGGGCGGCGATGCGAGGTGAGCCCTTCATCTACCCAGCCGCGGTCTCGGCGTTGGTTCGTGACTATCTAGAGCGGGCCGCCTCTGGGGAGGACGTACCCGAGGATCCCCTGACTCCGCGCGAGCTAGAGGTGATCAAGCTGATTGCCGAGGGGTTGACCAGTGAGGAGATCGCCGAGGCGCTGATCATCAGCCACAAGACTGTCGACCGCCACCGGGCCAACATCCTGGAGAAGCTCGGAATGCGCAACAGGGTTGACCTGACGCGCTACGCAATCAAGCGCGGGCTCGTCGAACCTTGACCGCCCGATGAGACCGGGGGCCGGGTGAGCCTGAAGAGCTGCAATCGCCGCTATGTCCTGGGCTTCGAGGCGGGTCGGCTCGTTGAGGCGCAGGCCGCAGTCGGCGAAGATGCGGATGCGCCGCCGTGGTCTAGGCCCTGGCGTCCGACTAGCCGATGAGGCTGATCAGCAGCGCGATCAACCCGTTTCCGACAAGCGCGACCAGCGCAAAAATCGCCAGGTAGAAGGTGATCGAGCTGTCCTCCCTCGAAAAACCCCTCCGGCGATCTCTCTCGTTTGTGCTCATCTAGCGATCACTCCTTCAGCAATTCGGTGGCACCACGGGGACTCTGGCTTTCTCTGCAGGCAATTGAGCGATCCGCGAATCGGGGAATCGCGCCCCGCGCTCGTGATGCCGGGACGCCCTTCCCCGAGAGATCCATGAAGAGCGCGGCTCCGTCACGTCGGTTCCTTTTGCGCGCTCGGAAGGATTGTCGACGTTACGGCGCTCCTCGGGAATGGGTGCTAACGGCCATTCCCTCGTCGGCCGGTGCCCATCCTCGAGCTCGCGGCCGCGTCACTGAGGTCAGAGACCCTGCTTCGCCACATCGGGTGGCTTCCCCGAGTCCATAGCCGATGGAGCCTTTGATCCATTTCGGGCGAGTGCTAATGGACCCTTGAGCGCCGGGAAGCTGGCGAAGGACCTCCCCGAGCGACCGGACAGCCCCGCTGAACGTGTCAACCCTCGTGGTGGCCGTGCATCACCGCATGGCCCTTGCCGCGCGCGATCATGTAGCGATTGGCCCAGAAGGCGAACGGAAAGGCGATCACGAAGCCGACGCGATGCTGATGTAGAGGATCGGATCGCCGACGCCGGCGCCCATTGCACCCGGCCACAGCACGACGGTCAGGTTGTCGATCACCTCCATGATCGTGATCGACACTGTGTCGGCGGCGCGCGCGACCGCGAGCGCGATCCGGGCGACGTTCCCCCAGCCGAGCGCCGTGGCGATCGCCATGCCGACGATCTCGCCCATCGCACACCCCGTCAGGCAGTGTGTGGTGGCGCTGACCGCGAGGCTGTTCAGGGAGCCGCCCTCGGTTCCTGCCTCAATCGCCGCCCCTGGCTGCTCCTGCGACATGCCTGCGCAGTATCCCGCGGGATGGGTGAAACAGCCCATGGCAAGGGTGACCCGCTGTCGCCATGCTTGGGGCATGACTACACCAATGCCAACAGAGACAATTCCCGGCTCCGATCCGCGAAGTGCATCGCACGTCGAGTCCCCAGCGCCGCGTCCCCGAGCGGTCATCACTCGCGAACGGGAGCGTGCGCTCAGGACGACACTGGATCGGCTTCATCGCCGGCTGGACGGCGAGTTCCCGACCCGCCTGAGACAAGCGCGGACTTTCGGTGAGGTCGCCGGCAATGACGACTACCTGCAGACCATCGAGGAGGAAGCCGTTCTCACGTCGCGGATCTCCGGACTTGAGAGATTGCTGGCCTCGGCAACGGTGGTCTTATCGCCGGTTGGGGCCGGCGGAGCGGCAGCGATCGGAACGACTGTCGAGGTTGAGGATCTCGATTCCGGTGAGGTGCGCCGGCTTCGCCTGATCGGCGACTACGAGCAGCCAATCCCCGACACGGTCTCCGCCAGCTCTCCGGTCGGCGTGGCTTTGCTGGGCCGCTCGCGGGGTGACGAGGTCGAGGTCGAGCTCCCCAACGGCAGCAACCGAATGCTGAGGATCGTGGCGGTCCGCGCCTCAGCTCGGAGCTGAACGGCCGAGGACGGGTCGCCATGGCTGCCCAGCAAACGCTACGGGACCGCGTCGAATCAGCAAACGACGAGTCGATGGCCTGGTTGTCGGCACTCCGCAGTGATGGGGTTAGCCGCGACCAGGCCATCGCCGAACTCCACGGGCTGCTGGTGCGCGCTGCGCGCTTCGAGGTGGGGCGCCGTCGCGCGGCGCTCTCATACGTACGCGGTGAGGAGCTCGACGACATCGCCATGCAGGCGGCCAATGACGCATTGATGGCCGTGTTGGCCAAGCTCAACGATTTCCGTGGCGAGAGCCGGTTCACGACGTGGGCCTATAAGTTCGCGCTGCTTGAAGCTGGCGTGAAGCTGCGCCGACGGGCATGGCAGGGCCGCGAGGTTCTACTCGAGCCCGACAGCTGGGGCCGCCTCGCCGACCACGGCAACTCCGCGCACGAGGACCTGGAGCAAACCGAGCTGCTCGGCGCACTGCGGGATGCGATCGACGAGACGCTGACTCCGCACCAGCGTGAGGTGTTCTCTGCGCTGGCCCTCAACGAGGTGCCGGCAGACGTCCTAGCGGAGCGGCTCAGCACCACACGAGGCGCCCTCTATAAGACGCTGCATGACGCCCGGCGCAAGCTGCGCCAGCACTGACTTCCTGGGCAACTTTCCGCAGGGGCTCAGCCACCTGGCGCTGATCAGCGCCGCAGTAGCCATCGGCCAGGAGGCTTCAGGATGACCGTCTGGGGCGCGCTTGCAGGAGGCTTCGTCGGGACGCTCGTCCTGACCACGATCATGCGGGCAGCCGGCGAGCTGGGAATGACCCGTATGGATCTGCCCTTCTTGCTCGGGACGGCGTTCAGCGGCGACCGGGTCCGAGCCAAGGCGCTCGGCTACGGGCTCCACTTCGTCGCTGGATTGGCGTTCGCGCTGATCTACCTCGGGGTATTTGCGGCCATCGGCCACAGCGGCTGGGGGTTGGGGGGCCTGTTCGGGGCGCTGCGCGCCCTCTTCGCCGCGACGGCGCTGGTCAGCATCCTGCTGCCGCTCGTCCACCCGCGAATGGGTACCTCACTGACAGTGGCCGGCTCGGTTGCTCTGTTGGAACCGCCCGGCTTTCTGATGCTCAACTACGGCGCCCGCACCCCCCTGGTCACCCTGGTCGGGCACATCGCCTACGGCGCGATCGTCGGCGGCTCCATCTCGCTCTCCGGCTGAGCTCAGTCAGCCAGGGCCAGGCCGAGCCAGACGATCGCCAGGGTTGCTACGAAGATCGTCGCCTGCAAGGCGTGGAGACGGGGATAGCGCAGGTGAACCAGGGTCAGAACCAGAACCAGTCCCACTAGGCCGAGCTTGGCCTGAAGTGTGCTCGAGCTCCAAAGGTCGTAGTGACTGGCCATCGCCGCCCCGGTTACCAGCAAGATCAACAGAGCTGCGGCGGAACCCCAGCCAAACCGGATGGCCACGGCTCGAAGGCGCTCCGGATCCTTGCGCTCGACCGGAAGGACCGCAGTGGCGAGGAAGACCTGACCGCCGACGAAGAAGGCCATCGCCAGCAGGTGCAGGTAGAGGACCGCCCGCCAGAGGTCTGCCTCGCTCAATCCGTTGGCTCTCGCTCGCTGGCCGCGTGTGCCGCGGCGATCTCGCGCCCCAGCTCGACCAGTGCCTTGGGTCCGAGCCGCAGCTCGATGAGCGGAAAGACCTCGCCCTCCTCAAAACGGATGTGACGCTCAAGGAGCGTGCCGAGGTCCCATAGCCTTTCGACCGACGGCTCCTCATGCTCCAGATTCCGCGCCAAGCTGCGAATCAAGGAATGCTCAGTCAGCACCCGACTGATCATCTCGTAGTCGGCCTCCTCGTCCAGGCTGGCCCATGCCGGCAGGAGAACTTCCTCCTCGATTCGAAAGTGAGCACTCTCGTGTGCGTCCCAGAACGAGAGGAACGCCGCGGCCGCTCTTCGCGCCCCGACAGCCTTTCTCATCTTTTTGGCGGCGAACAGTGCCTGATGGTGATCTCGAGAGAGCACCTGAAATGCCGGACTTCGCGTCATGTTTAGCCGTCAGAAGGCGCCCTGGGCGCAGCTCGATCGGATGGCGCCGCGATCTGCGGCCACCCTCCGATGAGTCGGGCGCCGAGCGCGACGACGGCGGGTGTTCCAGCCTCGCTTCCGGCGAACCGACCTGCTCCTGTGGCGATCGCCTCGCCGGCGCGATACGCGGCCGGTGAAGAGCGGGATCAGGCCCGCTCCAACCTCGAGAGGTACCAGCGGCGAGCGCGCCGGCTCGAGGTTGAAGGGCTGGACGACTGCTGATGCAAGGCGCGTGAGGTACTCCCGGAACATGATCGACTCCTTTTCGAGGGATGACTTCGTAACCCCGAGGTTGCCCGTCGCCGGCAGCTCCGGCAATGGGCGGAAAGCCCCACCTTTCCCATGCCCTTCGGGTCGGTCAGGCGACTGAGCCCGCCAGCCCCTGCCCTGCCGAGTTACCGCCGGCTCGGGCCCTTAGGTAGCCCGCGTCGCAAGACCTCTGCCAGAACAACAGCGTCGTTGTGCTCCGCGTCGCGGGCCGCGTAAACAAGTGTCAGCCTGCCGGCCCGCGCCCGGCGCCGAAGCTCTGCGATTCGGTCGCGGTGTTCGGAGAGCTCCGTCAGGTAGCGACGACGAAACTCATCGAAGCGCTCCGGCTGGTGGCCGAACCACTTGCGCAACTCATTGCTCGGGGCCAGGTTACGTTCCCACTCATCGAGCTTGGCCCCTTCGCGCGAAACTCCGCGCGGCCAGAGGCGGTCGATCAAGACGCGATAGCCATCCGAAGGGGAGGCGTGTTCATAGGCGCGCTTCAGGCGCACGTCCACGGTTGCCCCCGGGGAGATAAGACCGGCACCAGCAATGGCACTGGTCGACACCAAATGTGTGAGCGGATTGGAGGGTTCATGAGCACCTGCTTAGGCCTCTACCCGTCGGACGACCTGCCCCTCGCTGTTGAAGAAGAAGGCGATCGTCGGGACGCCGAAATGCGACCTGACGCGCTCGGCGATTCGGTGCTCGTGCCAATTCTCGTTGGCGGTGCCGGGGATGTGCAGTCGCAGCACGATCAGATCAGCGTCGAAGTCAGCGAGAACATCAGCGATTGCGAGGACTTGATCCTCATCTCCGATAGTTCCCCGGGGCTCAAGCCCGTCGGCATGCATATGGTCAAAGACCCTGTGCAGGCGCTCGTCCGCCGAGGTACGAGCGCCATCAATGTCTGAGGCCAGCCATTGCAGCCAGGACGTCAAGGTTGGCGCAACAACGTAGACCTCTTCGGCGCTATCCAGCAGCGGACGAATCTCAGTCGGTACCTCGGTAGCCTCGGCCAGGTCCTCGTTAGTGACGACCAACACGCGCTCGGCCGGCGGGACTTCACTTGCCGGTTGAGTGATGGAGTCTGGTGGCACGTAACCTCCTTTCGAGAGCGGTCTCGACCGCTCCGAGGTTGACGAACGCGGGCGCATGGCGCCATGGGGGAGAAGACCCATCTTCTGGTGATCAGGTCTTAGCCAGGGAGCGTCAGGCCGAAAGCGAGCCGCTTGTCGAAGCCCTCGGACGTATCGGCTGACTCCCACTCGTTCAGGGGCGATCCCGCCAAGGTGCTGGTCGAGCAGTCACGGCGCCTGGGCCTATTTCCCCCATCCCTCGTCGTGCCCAGACGCATCGCCCTTGCGGTCCCGAGCGAAGCGGCTGGCAGGAGCGAGGATTGGTCGACAAGGTCTTGGAGCGCTTCGGGCTGCCGGTGACCGCGTTCCGGCTCTTTGATTGACGGGCTAGCCGGTAAGGGAGTCCGAGAGCTCAGGGCCGCCGAGCGCGTCTTTCGGGGCAGATCGATCCCCGCGACTCGTCTATCCCTGGTGGACCGCGGAGATGTCCAGCGACATGTTGACCTTGTCGCCCACCGGCACATTGCCGCTGCCTAGCGCCTGATTGAACTTCATGTCGAAGTCGCTGCGCTTGAGCACCCCGACGACCTCCAGCCCAGCCCGCTCCTTCCCCCAGGGGTCAACGTCGGTGCCCTGCACGACGACCTTGAGCTTCACCTCTCGGGTGACGCCGTGCATGGTCAGGTTGCCGAGGACGCTCGTGGACTCATCGTCGATCGCCTCGACCTGGATGGACTCGAAGGTGATCTCCGGAAAGTCCTCCACGTTGAAGAAATCCGCTGAGCGCAGGTGCTCGTCGCGCTGCTCCTCCTCCGTCGTGATGGATGCGACCTTCACGCTCCCCCGTGCCGAGGAGCTCGCGAGGTCCTCGCCGACCTCCAGGGTGCCCTCGAACTCGGTGAACTTGCCGCGCACGTTGGCGATCCCCATGTGCTTGACGGCGAACCCAACCGTGGAGTGGGCGGCATCGACCGTCCACGCACCCGTCGGGATGAGGCTTGTCGTGCGTTTGGCCATGGCGGGCCTCCAAGCGTGTTGTGATCGTCGTGGACCGATCGTATTTGGGTTCAAGTCTGCTCGCCTTCTCCGCCCAGGCGGGCAGGCTGGGGCAGCGGATCGGCGCCCGGATTCCAATGACGGTTGGCCCGATCGTCCTCGCGGCGGCTTGACGAGTCCCTAGCGAAAGGTCCTATAGAAAAAATCCGCCTGAGCGGGGCTTTCCCTGAGCAGACCTGTAAGCCAGCCATTCGAATCGATTAGGCAACGGGCGCCATGACCAGGATCTCGTCGACCGAATCGATCAGCTTCTGCACGCCGGCCGGAAGTTGGTCGAGGTCACTCACGCCTTCGCCGACTGCGATCCGGCGGCGCGACAGCGGCACCCCCTGGAGTCTAAGTACCAACCGTTCGACGCGGGAGGTAGGCACGGTCCGATCGAGCGCTGCGCTAGCGCGGAGCGTCTTGCCGGATTCGGACGGGATGGGTGAATCGCCCCATCGACGCGCGAGGGCTTAGCGCCGATCATGTGGGCATGCGCGGAATCCCCCTTCTACCCGAACTCGCTCATGGGCCCGATTGGCCGGCTTCGCGCAACGATGACGACCGGCCGATGGAAGGTGGCGCCGTCGACCTGGCAACTGAAGAGCGGCCGGGTCGGGGCGAGGGCCCATCGAGCACCAGCCTCCCACGACGGCCGTCGCAATCGATGGCGCGTGGGCGTCAGTGACCCTGGAAAGGAGGAAAAATGCCCCAGCACACCTTGGCGGGAGAAGCGATCGGCGCATTCCTGGCCGCCCTATCGATCGTGGTTGTCGCTGCGATCCTGCTCGCAGGTCTCACCGTGCTGGTCATAGCCGCCACTCGCCAGCTTGGCGAGTGGCGGCGTGGTCGTGGGGGGAGGTCTCTGAGCACCGGCGTCCCGTGAGCATCGCCCGTGGTATTGCAGCACTGGCTAGGGCGGTGGCGGTTCGCTAGCGCCGATGACCGTCCCCAGGGGCGCCGGCGTGGCCCCATTTCCGCGAACGAGCGCCCACACACGCTCCCGTTCTCCGTCCTTCCTCGGCCCCGAGGGACCACAGGACCCTGCATCGCAGAAGGTGCCCTAACACCCAGTTCATGCTCGCACAGCGGGGTGCTCTGGCGCTGCGCTGGGCCGCATCCAAGAGCGGACGAATCCTGCCCCGCCTGGGGATCCCGCGTGCTGGGCATGCT
>JBOGZC010000101.1:0-11593 GCA_050697075.1 Solirubrobacterales bacterium
CGCGGGCGCCGCCCGCGGGCGGGGTCGGCGGCGCGGCCGCGTGCCCCGGCTGTCCGTCGGCGACTTCGGCGTGGGGCTCGATCTCCTGGCGCTTGACGGCGAGCGCCACCGCCTGGGCACGGCTGGTCGCCCCGAGCTTCGCCATCGCGTTGCGGATGTGCGTGCGGACGGTCTCGGGCGAGAGCACGAGGCTCTCGGCGATCTGCGCTCCGCTCACCCCGCCGGCGAGCAGGCCGAGGATCTCGCGCTCCCGCGTGGAGAGCGGCCCGCCGCCCACGCGACGCCCGCCGGGTCGCACGTCGCGGTCGTCAGATGCCACTCCGGAAGTACCCCCACGGGCGCGAGTGGATCGGTTCTCGCTGTCGGTCACAGGTCTGAGTCTCGCGGCTCGGCTCGTCCGTGAGCTTAGCCGTTTGCGAGGGTAGCACTACCCGCATTGCGGTAATGCACCAACGATTTTCGGGTATTCCCAGGCCTGAATCCTTGACTTTCGCTAGTGGTGAGGCAGAGTGGCAAGCGTCCCGAAAACCAGTTGGGTCGATCGACGTTCAGGTCGACCCGGGCCACTCGACCCGGTCGCATCCGGGTTTCGTTGATCCCGGTAGCGACAGGGTCGTGTGGCGGTATCGCCGTTCGATGCGGCAGGAGCGAGTCATCGCAATGATCAACCGCCACTCTAGATCTTCCACAAGACGTGGCCCTGCCATGTGGCTCGCAGCCGCGCTGCTGGTTCTGGCGCTCGTGGCCCCCTCGGCGGCCATCGCAGCCTCGCCAAGCACCAGCCAGTACGAGACGCAGAATCATCAGATCTCTGCCGGCGGAGGCGGCGGCGGACCTTCCGCCCCGAGTCACAACACGATCGGCAGCCTGCCCTTCACCGGGCTCGACGTCGGCGTCCTGGCGCTCGCGGCGGCCGCTCTGCTCGGCGCCGGCTTCGCCTTGCGACGTCTGTCCGATCCCACGAGGCGGTCGTCCTCCTAGGCGCAAGCCCTGGAACGCTGATCGCGAGAAAGACTAGGTAGGGGAAATTAAGACGGTGTCCGCCATGGACGGCGCGAGCGCTGACATCAAGGGCCAGCTGCCGACGGACGATCGGCCCCCGCGGGTGCTTCGCGCCCTGGAGGCGCAGCGCCTGCTGGACCTGATCGCGCTCAAGGTGATGCCCGCGGTGGCGGCCGGGCTGATCGCCTATCTGCACCTGGGGGAGGTCGGCTACGCGTTCGTCCTCGGGGCCGCGATGCTGGTGGCCCTGCAGCTGGTGGAGCGCTGCGCCCTGCCGCTCGACCTGATGCCGGCGGCGCGAATCGCCCTTGCGCTGCTGGCGCCCCTCCTCGGCGCGGCGCTTGCTTTGGTGCTCGAGCTGGGCGCCGGTGACCACGTGGCTCTGGGACCCCTGGAGCCGTCGGTCATCGGTGCCTGGCTCGTATTGGCCCTCGGAGCATGGGTGACTGTGCATTTCCAGGAAGGGCGCCCGGCACGGGTGGCTGTGATCGGGCCGCCGGGGTTCGCCTCCGACCTCGCAGCCGAGTTGGGGGCGGCCGGCATTCGGGGGTACGAGGTGATCGGATGGTTCGGCGCCGCCGCGCCTGTCACGCACTCGAGCGGGCTCGAGTGCCTCGGCACGCTCGACGGGGTTCGCGCGGCGGTGATCGCGCGGAGGGTCGAGCTGCTCGTCTGGGCTCGGGAGGAGACCAGCGAGGAGCGCGGCGGCGCCGGGGGCTCCGATCCCTGCGCCCTGATCGCCGATGCCTGCCTCGACCTTCCGGTGAGGATGATGGAGGCGAGCCAGCTGTACGAGGAGCTGCTCGGCCACGTGCCGCTCGGGACGGTCGACGCCGCCTGGTTCCGCTACATGATGCACCCGCGCTTCCGACCCACCTCGCCGCTTTCGAAGCGCATCTCCGATCTCGCGGTTGCGCTGCCGGCCGCGATTGTGGCGCTGCCGCTCCTCGCCGTGGTGGCGATCGCGATCAAGCTCTCCGACTCGGGCCCGGTGCTCTTCCGGCAGCGTCGCGTCGGCGAGCGCGGGCGTGACTTCTACGTGCTCAAGCTCCGGACGATGGTGACTGACGCCGAGGCCGCCGGCCCGCAGTGGTGCACCGCCGACGACGATCGCATAACGCGTCTGGGCGGGCTGCTTCGCAGGACCCACGTCGACGAGCTGCCGCAGCTCTGGAACGTGCTGAAGGGGGAGATGACCCTGGTGGGCCCGCGGCCCGAGCGCCCCGAGATCGTCGCGGAGCTCGAGCAACGCTTTCCGCATTACACCCGCCGCCACCTGGTGAAGCCCGGGATCACGGGCTGGGCCCAGCTGCGATGCGGGTATGCCGGGTCCGAGCTTGGCACGGCATGGAAGCTGTGCCACGACCTGTTCTATGTCAAGCGCCGGTCCGTGCTCGCGGACTGGCTGATCATCGTCGAGACCCTCTTCGAAGCGGGTCGCGACGCTCATCGAGCGCTCCGTGCGCCGGAACAGAGGTTCATTGTCGGCGAGGCCAGTGAATAGGCGGAGCGCGAGCTCCAGTGCCGGGGGGGCCATGGCGGGTATGCCGGCCCAGCTCGCCATCATGGTCGTGGACGACGAGCGCCGCTGCCTGGAGGCCAACCTGGCCGCCTGCCGCCTGCTCGGGCTGCCGCGCCGCGCCGTGGTCGGCCGGACCTTCGACGACTTTCTGGCGCCGGGCATGCGGTCCAGGGTCGACCACGTCTGGCGCGCGTTCCGCGAGGGGGGCGGGCACGCCGGTCCGTTCGAGCTCAGCTCGCAGGCCGCGGCCACCGAGGAGGTCCACATCACGGTGACCGCCAACGTGCTGCCGGGACGCCACCTGCTGATCCTCTCGGGCGGCGGAGCCCGAATAGGCGAGCCCGAGGCCCAGCCGGAGCCCAACCGCAAGGTCCAGGCGGCCAACCACGTGTCGCGCTTCACGCGCGGTGGCCCGACTTCACGCGAGCGGGAGGTGCTCGCCCTGCTGGCCGCGGGCGCCACCGATGAGCAGATCGCGGGACTGCTGGAGCTTTCGCCCGCGACCGTGCAGACGCATGTTCGCAACGCGAAGGCCAAGCTCGGGGCGCGTACCCGGGCGCAGGCGGTGGCGCTCGCGCTGCAGGGCGGCATGATCGACCTGACCTAGACCGCGGCGCATCGGCGCTGCGGCTTGGGTCGCGGCTGCGGGCGCGGCCGGTCCCGCCATCGCTGTGGATCAGGCTTGGTAGGGAGACGGCCCCTCTCCATCCGAAACTGTGTCCTGCGGCGTCCGTCCACCGGACACGAAACGCCATAGTTCGTCCGTTGTCGCGTTTGGTACTCCCTGGGGTACCAAAGGCGACACTCGCTGCTTGCGCGGCGCCGCCGGCCGCCGCCGCCCCGTTCCCCTACCCAGCCAATCCCGCACTGGTGCGCGTTCTCGAGCCGCCCGCGCTGATCACCATCGCGGCCTCTACCCGCCGCGGCGCGAACGCGACCGCAGCTTGTCCGCCAGCGCCGTGACCTCGGCGTTGTGGGGGTCGCGCGCGTGGGCGGCCGCCAGCTCGCGGCGGGCCAGCGCGGGGTCATCGCGCAGGTGGAGCACCGCGAGCAGGTAATAGGACACCCACTCCTCAGATCGTTTGGCGATCGCGTCCTTGAAAGCACGAATCGCCCGCCCGCGATCGCCGTTCGCCTTGGCGATCGCCCCCTCGGCGAGCAGGGGGTCGACGCTCAGTGGGTTGAGCGACCGCGCGCGGTCGAGGTCCGCGTACGCGCGCCCCGGGTCCGCCCGCCACACCTCGTAGGCGTCGTTCACGTAGCGCTCGCTGAGGAACGGCGGCACGGTCGAGACCGCGAGGACGATCGCCGCGCCCGCCACCAGCAGCCGCCCGCGCCCCCGGCGTTCAGCCGGGCGGTCCACCTTCAGGGCGGGCGCACACGCCGAGCCGAGCAGCGCGAATACCGGCGCGGTGATCGCCGGGTAGGGCCAGAACCAGTCGAGCGAGGAATGGAAGAGCCAATACGTCCCCGCGGTGAGCGCGAAGGCCGACACCCAGGCCGCGCCGGCGCCGAAGCGCCGCGCCCTAAAGGCGCCCGCCGCCGCCGCCGCGACCGCGGTTGCGAACAGCGCCAAGCCAACGATCCCGAGCTCGGAGAGGTTCTCGAGCTCGACGCTGTGGGCGTCGTGGACCGCCGGCGGGGCGTCCGGTCGTCGCTCGCGCAGATAGGTGTAGCGGTAGCCGCCCCCGCCGTCCCCGAGCACCGGATGGTGCCGGAAGTCGAGCAGCGCGATCCGCCACAACTCGCCCCGGCCGGTGCGGGCGTTGAGCGTGAATCGGCTCTCCTTTCCGATCGGGTGCGACGACTCCCCGGCCTGGAACTCCGATGCCTTCTGCCCCAGCCAGTCGAGCGGGTCGCCGACGACGGCCACGAACGCGATGGAGCCACCGAGGACGATGGCGACCAGCCCGCCGATCGCAACCCGATCGGCGATCCGTCCCGCCCGCGCCGACGCTGGCAGCCGCGCCTCGACCAGCGCGGCGGCGGCACCGATGCCGAACGCCGCAACGGTGCTGAGGATCGCGGCGTTCGCGGCGCCTCGGAGCTCGCTTCCGAGGGCGTGAAGGGGGGTGCCCGCGTTCGCCGCCTGGTATAGGTCCGTCAGCGCCGGGAGGACGAGCAGCGCCGGGAGCACCGCCAGCGCCAGCCAGCCGAGGCGGCGAGCCCGGTCGCGCGAGAAGGCGATGTAGACGCAGAGCGCGGCCGCCCCCGCGATCATGGATCCGCGGCTCTGGCTGAGCATCCCCATCGACAGGCAGAGCGTCGCGGCCGCCAGGGCCGCGGCGCGACCGAGCCAAAAGCCCTCGCGGCGTGCGGCGAGGCCCAGCGCCGGCCAGAACGCGATCAGGAAGAAGGCCGCGTTCGCGTTGCGGTACCCAAGCGGGTACTCGAGCGTCCCGTCCGGCTCCAGGTAGTTTGCGGGGTGGTCGCCGCCGTGCATGCCGATCGCCGCGATGACCCCTCCGAACGCCCCGGCGACGGCGAGCGGGAGCAGCGCGAGGTGCCGGCGATCCGCGACCAGGGCCGAAAGCCAGAGGCCGAGGCCGAAGGCGAGCGCGTACGCCAGGATCCGCTGGCCGTCGGCGATCGCGATATCCGGCGCCGGGCTCCAGATGGCGGAGAGGGCCGCCCAGCACCCGAGTGCGATCGAGGCGCCGAGGGCGACCGCCGCCGCCCGGGAGGCACGCAGGCTCGCCCGCCAGGGAGCGATCCAGGCGAGCATCGCGAGCGTCGCGCACAGTGCCACCGTGCCCGGCAGCAGCACCGTTCCGAAGAACCCACCTGACTTCGCGCCCCACCAGGAGAAGACGACCGTGAGGACGAGCAGCGGCAGCAGCGCGGCCGGCTCGAAGCGGGCGGGCGGGCGAGCGCCGACGCCGCCGCCCGAAGCGTGGCCCGGGGCTTCGAGGCGCGCTCGCACCGGCTCAAGCTAGCGCCCGGGCGGGCGGACGCGCGATCGGCCGTTCGAGCGGGGGCGACCGATGGGTTTAGCACCATCTGCATCCCGTGGGGGACGAAAAGCGCGAGCCGTTCGAGCCCGGTGAGGGATCGTCCGAGCCGGACGATCGCCTGCGTGAGCGGGTGGCCTCCGCGCGGACCTCGATCGGCGAGATGCTGCGGGACGCGATCGAGAGGCTCGAGCAACAGGAGCGGGCCGCGCTGCAGGCCGCCGAGGACCGGCTCAGCCGCGTGGCGGCCGAGCGGATCGACGACGCGCTCGTGCGCCTTGGCATGGAGAAGGGCCAGCTTCAGGCGGAGGTGGAGGGGAGGCTGGAGCGGGCCATCGAGCGCCTCGCCGGCGAGGTCGGGGCGCGGATCGGCACCGCCCAGGCCCGGCTCGAGGACGTGGCCGCCCGGTCGATCGGACGGGGCGCCGAGACTCCAAAGGGGGGCGAGGGATTCGAGCAAGCGGCCGAGGCTGCACTCGGATCGATTCTCGAGGCGGAGTCCCGGGCGGTGCGAACCGTCTCGGAGGCCGCCGAGACGCTCTCGGCGACGGAGCAACAAACCGAGGCGACCCTGGCCAGAATCGAGCAGGCGATCGGCCGGGTCGAGGCGGCGATCGCGGAGGTCGGCGAGGCGGAACGCCGGGTGCGCGGGATCGAGCAGCGGGCGGCCCAGATGGAGGAGCGGGTGGTCGAGGCCGCCCAGACCGCCACTCGCGCGGCCGACTGGGAGGGGCGAATGGCCGCCGCGGCGCGGATCGAAGCCGAGGCCGCTCGGCGAATCAGCGACGCCGAGCGGCGACTCCTGGGGCTGATCACCGAGCCGGGAGACGAGCCGTCCGGCGGGACCGTCAGCTGATGCCGGCGAACGAGCGGGCCGTCTCGCGCAGGCCATCGACCAGCCCCGTGCGCGCCCGCCAGCCGAGATCCGCTGCCGCCCGGCCGCTGTCGATCGCGATGCGCTGGACCTCACCTGCCCGGGGCGGCGCCATCTCGGGCTCGAACCGACGGTCGCAGACGCCCCCGATCAGCTCGCCGAGCTCGAGCACGCTGGTCTCCACCCCGGTGCCGACGTTGTAGATCCCGTTGGCCTCCGACGTGGCGGCGGCGATGAATGCCTCGATGACGTCGCGGACGTAGATGTAGTCGCGGGTCTGGCGGCCGTCGCCGAACACCCGGGAGGTGCCGCCGGTGAGCAGGGCCCCGCAGAAGATGGCGACGACGCCCGCCTCTCCGTGCGGGTCCTGTCGCGGCCCGTATACGTTGCCCAGGCGAAGCGACGTTGCGGTGAGCCCGTAGAGGCGCCCGTATAGCGACGCGTAGCCCTCGGCGGCGAACTTGCTCTGTCCGTAGGGGGCGTCCGGGCGGCACTGCGCGCTCTCGTCGAGGGGGAGCTCGAGCCCCGCCCCCTCCCCGTAGACCGCGCCCCCGGTGGAGGCGAGCAGGAACCGGCTCGTGTCGTTAGCCCGGGCCGCCTCGAGCAGGTTGAGCGTGCCGGCGACGTTGACGTTCACGTCGTACACCGGATCCGCGACGGAGCGCCGGACGTCGATCTGCGCGGCGAGGTGGAAAACGACCTCCGGACGCCGCTGCTCGACCAGGTCGGCGATCGCGGCGGCGTCCGTGACGTCTGCCTCCACTAGCTCGGCACCCTCGCCGATCGCCCCGGCCAGGTTCTCACGTCGCCCGCTCGAGAGGTTGTCGACCACGACCACGTCGTCGCCGCGTTCCACCAGGGCGTCCACGAGGTGCGAGCCGATGAATCCGGCACCTCCGGTGACCAGGGCCTTCATTCGGCGGGCAGCTTAATGGCCCGCGCGGGGGCTCGGGTCATGGCTCCGAATAGCCCCACGGTGCGACTTCAGGAGCCGGATGCATCTGGACGGATTGAAATGATCAATCCATGGCGAGCGCCGAGGCGGTCCACCTCCACGTCCACAGCGAGTACTCGCTGCTCGACGGCGCCTGCAAGATCAATGCGATGGCCGCCAGGGCGGCCGAGCTCGGGATGCCGGCGCTGGGCCTGACCGACCACGGCGTCATGAACGGCGCCGTCGAGCACTACAAGGCCTGCAAGGCGAACGGGATCAAGCCGATCGTCGGCCTCGAGGCCTACCTGGTCGATGACCGGCGTGCGGATGTGCCCGGCGAGCGCAACCACCTGACCCTTCTCGCGGCCAGCGAGGCTGGCTTTCGGAACCTCGTCAAGCTCACCTCGCTGGGCTTTCTGGAGGGCTTCGCCCGCGGCAAGCCGAGCGTCGATACCGAGCTTCTGGACCGGCACTCGGATGGCGTCATCGCGCTCACCGGCTGCCTTCAATCCCGGTTCTGTCAGCGGCTGATCTCCGCGCGGGACAAGGATGCCCGGGCGCACGTCGACCAGCTGGCCGGGATCTTCGGTCTCGACAACGTCTACTTCGAGATCCAGGCGAACGGGCTCGCCGAGCAGGACAAGGCGAACGAGGGAATCGTTCGGATCGCAGGCGAGTGCGGGCGCCCCCTGGTGGCGACCGCCGACGTCCACTACCTGCGCCGCGAGGACTATTCAAACCACGCCGCGTTGCTCTGCGTCCAGACGAAGTCGACCATCGAGCAGCCGAAGCTTCGCTTCGAGACCAACGAGTTCTTCCTCAAGAGCCCGGCCGAGATGGCGGACTCGTTCGCCCAGTGGCCCGAATCCGTGGCGACCACGCTGGAGATCGCCGAGCGCTGCGACGTGGAGGTCGAGCTCGGCCAACTGCTGCTGCCCAAGTTCCCGGCGCCGGACGGGGAGGAGCCCGGAGCGATGCTCAGGCGGCTCGCCACCGAGGGACTGCGGCGCTTCTACGGCGACCCACCGCCGGCCGAAGCGGTGGAGAGGCTGGAGTTCGAGCTCGGGGTGATCAGTGAGATGGGGTTCGAGTCCTACTTCCTGATCGTCTGGGACTTCGTCAAGTACGCGAAGGACAACGGGATCGCGGTTGGCCCGGGGCGCGGCTCCGCGGCGGGCTCGATCGTCGCTTACTGCCTCAACATCACCGACCTCGACCCGCTTGCCAACGGGCTGCTGTTCGAGCGCTTCCTGAACCCGGCGCGCAAGTCCATGCCCGACATCGACATCGACTTCTCGGTCCGCGGGCGGGAGCGGGTGATCCGCTATGTGGCCGAGAAGTACGGCCGGGAGTCGGTGGCGCAGATCATCACCTTCGGCAAGATGGCCCCAAGGGCAGCCACCCGCGACGCGGCCCGCGTCCTGGGCTTCGACTACGCGACCGGCGACCGGGTCGCGAAGCAGATCCCGGAGCCGGTGCTGGGCCGCAACCCGAGCTTCGCCGAATGCCTCAAGGACGGCGAGGAGCTCAAGCACACCTACGACTCGGACGCGGACGCGAGGCAGATCCTCGACGTGGCGCGCGGGCTCGAGGGAATCGTCCGCAACAACTCGATCCACGCGGCCGCCGTGGTGATCGCCGATCGGCCGCTCGCGGAGATCGTGCCGTTGCAGTTGGCCGAGGATCGCGCCGCCCCCGCCGAGCGCGGCGCCAATGGGAAGCCCGAGCGGGCATACAAGATCGTCACCCAATACTCGATGGGGCCGATCGAGGAAATCGGCCTGCTGAAGATGGACTTCCTCGGCCTCCGCAACCTGGACGTGATCGAGGACGCGGTCGAGATCATCGAGCGGTCCCGGGGGACCTCGGTGGACATCGAGGGAATCCCGCTCGACGACCCCAAGACCTTCGAGATGCTGGCTCGCGGGGAGTCGATCGGCGTCTTCCAGCTGGAGTCCGACGGGATGCGGGACGCCCTGCGCCGCGTCCGCCCAACCGACTTCAACGACATCGTGGCGCTCGTCTCCCTGTATCGGCCGGGGGCGATGCGGTTCATCGACGATTACGCAAACGGCAAGCGGGATCCGTCCTCGGTCACGTACGCGGATCCCCGCCTGCGATCGATCACGGAGTCGACGTACGGCTGCTGCATCTACCAGGAGCAGCTGATGGAGATCGCCAAGCAGATGGCGGGGTTCAGTCCCGCCGAGGCCGACGACCTGCGAAAGGCGGTGGGCAAGAAGAAGCGCGACCTCATGGCCCAGATGAAGGACAAGTTCCTCTCGGGCCTCGCCGGCTCGGGCACCGATCGGCGCGTCGCCCAGGATCTCTGGTCGCTGATGACCGCCGCCGCCGACTACTCCTTCAACCGCTCGCACGCCGCCTGCTACGCGCTGATCGCCTATCGGACCGCCTTCCTGCGTGCCAACTATCCGGCCGAGTACATGGCGGCGGTCATCTCCTCCGTGATGTCGACGAAGGACAAGGTGCCGTTCTTCGTCAACCGGTGCGAGGAGATGGGGATCGAGGTGCTCCCGCCGGACGTCAACTCCTCCGACCACGGATTCGTGGTCAGCGGGAAGTCCATTCGGTTCGGGCTCGACGCCGTAAAGAACGTCGGCCACGCGGCGGTCGAGGCGATCATCGCGGCGCGGGAGCGGGGTGGGCCATTCGACTCCGTCTGGGACTTCTGCGAGCGGGTGGACGCACGTGCCGTGAACAAGCGCGCGGTCGAGTGCCTCGTCAAGTGCGGAGCGCTCGACTCGACGGGTGACGGCCGCAGGGGGATGCTCGAGGTCCTCGCCGCCGCCCAGGCGAGCGCCTCCAAGTCGCAGGAGGACGCCCGCAACGGCCAGGGGTCGATCTTCGACCTGGGCGGCGGTCCTTCGGCCGACGCCGCCCCAGAGGCCGAGCAGGGCCGGGGCGCGCATCGGCCCCCGATCCCCACGGAGGAGTTCGACCAGCGCGAGCTGCTGCGGCTAGAGAAGGAGACGCTTGGCACCTTCCTCTCGGCCCACCCGTTGGGTGAGGTCCGCGATGCTCTCCGGGAGCGTGTGGATTGCTCGCTGCCGGACGTGGCCGCGAAGGAGGATGGCGCCTGGGTCAGGGTCGGCGGGATCGTCAGCGAGTGCAAGCGGGTGCGGACTCGAAGCGGCGCGTACGTGATGTTCGCCACCCTCGACGACCTGGAGGGGAGGGTGGAGCTGTTCGTTCGCGACGCCGCGGGAGAGGCGGCCGAGCAGATCGAGCTCGACCGGGTGATCCTGGTCCGCGGCCGGGTGGACCACAAGGGCCGTGGGGAGATGAGCCTCGTGGTCGCCGAGGCCGAGGCATTCGAGCCCGGCGAGGACGAGGTGGCCGCGGCCCGAGCAAAGGCGATCGCGCGCGATCCCGCCCGGATCGTGCTCAAGGTCCGCGCCGCCGAGTTCGGCCCCCGGCTGGTCGAGGAGCTGAAGTCGCTGTTCGAGACGTTCCCGGGCAAGTGCGAGGTCCTGCTCGAAATGGAGACCCGCGAGGGGACGAGACGGCTGCGGTTCGGGGACGAGTACGGCGTCACTCCCACCGCCGCTCTTCGCGCCGAGCTGGACCAACTCCTCGGCCCACGTGCGCTGGCGGCCTGAGCGCGTCTAGACTTTCGTCATGCCGCTCACCAAGCGAGGCGAGTCAGGGGCTGCATCGGGCGAGTGCCGGCAGTGCCGCACGTTCTGCGATCGCCTGGTCGAGCCACGCGGCTGCCTCGAGCGTCGCTGCCCCTATCTCTACAGCTACGTCGACCCGTTTCAAGGCGGCATCTACATGGGCTGCATGCGCAAGGTGTTCCGCGCGGAGATCGACCTCGCGATGTTCGAGGCCGAGGAGCGCAAGGGCGGCTATGGCGGAATCAAGATGACCGGCGAGCCGCTCCCGCAGTGCCAGTTCCGCGTCGAGCCCTCCTACGAGCGCTCCGGGCCGGAGCACGAGTGCGTCAACCCCGGGTTCTTCGACGCCGGGGACGGGCCCGAGCCCGCATTCGACCTGCGCGACGCGCTGGCGTAGTCCCGGCGCCTGCGTGGCCCGGGCCGGGTTGAGGCGGGGTGGGGAGGTTGGGGCGCCGGCCAACCGAACTGGGTCCCGTCGTGTCCGTCCTCCGGACACGGATTGCCACAGTTTGCGCTGGCGGCCCCTTTAGCGCCGCTGTTTCAGGCCCTCACGGCGAAGGCGCTTCGCGAGGCGCACCTCCTTGCGGTCCGGGCCATGGCCGTCGGGCCCAGGCGTCTCGATCAGCGCCGGCAGGCTCTCGAACCGAGGCTCGGACAGGAACGCCCCGGCCC
>JBOGZC010000102.1:0-11518 GCA_050697075.1 Solirubrobacterales bacterium
GGGACGATCGGGGCGAAGGCGGCCGTCGGGATGGCCACCGCCGCGCTGTTCACGGCCGGCGCGGTCGGTGTGAACAAGATGCAGGAGACCGGCAGCCACGCCCCGCCGCAGTCCGTCCCGGCCGCGGTCAAGCCCGTCGAGAAGCCACACGCGATTCACCGAGTGTCCGCACCCGCCCACCACGCCAAGCACAACCTCGTCACGAACCGCCACCCCGCCCATCACGCCGCCGCGCACGCCAAGGCCGGCAAGCCCGAGGAGAAGCCGGCGCCCGCCGAGACGACCACGCCCACGCAGACCACGACAACCCCCACCACGACCACGACGACCGCCATTCAGCCGCCGCCGCCCGCGACCAATTCCGGCGACGGCACCGGCTCCGCGTCCGGGAGCGGCACCGGCACCGGCACCGACCCGACGCCGCCGCCCGACCCGACTCCGCCACCCCCCGACCCGACTCCGCCACCCCCCGACCCGACGCCCACGCCGCCCCCCACTACGACCACGCCAAGCCCGCCGCCGCCGGCGAGCTAGTCGGGACGACCGTACGCGGCTAGCCCGGGCTCAGACGAGCCCGATCACCTTCAGCCGCCGCGACAGGCACTGGGCGGCGAAGGCGTGCGTCTCGTCGCGGGAGTACCCGAACAGCTCCCAGTCGTCCTCCTCGGCCCACGGCGGGTCGAGCACCTGATCGGCGACCGGCAGCGCCTCTTCCATCGTGCGCTGGATCGCCTCGCGGTACCGCTCGTCCTCCTTCGCCATGTCGGTGAGGAACCGCACGCCGAAGGCGATGTGGCGGTGTTCGTCGCGGGCCACGTTCTGGAAGCCCTCGACGAACCCCGGAAGCGTGTCC
The DNA here is from genome assembly GCA_050697075.1 of Solirubrobacterales bacterium. Taxonomy (GTDB): domain Bacteria; phylum Actinomycetota; class Thermoleophilia; order Solirubrobacterales; family 70-9; genus AC-56. The sequence goes on from JBOGZC010000102.1 coordinate 854, forward strand.
TGCTCGGTGTTGTACTCGATGATGAAGTGCTGGCCGGTGAGGGCCAGGGCCCCCTCGATGATCATGTGGTAGAGCGTCACAGACTCGACCAGCAGCTCGGTGTTCTCGGGCTCCGCGGCGAGCTTGTCGACCTTGCTCTTCAGCATCCCGTCGAAGAGGTCGGCGAATGCGGGGTTCAGGTGCTCCTCGGTGGCCCGCAGCCGCGCCGCGAGGTCGTCGGCGCCCTCGAGCACCCCGACCTCCTCGTAGAAGCGGTTGAAGAACCGCACGTGGCGGGCCTCGTCGGCGATCTGGGTCGAGAGGAAGATCCGCTGCTCCGCGGTGGGCGCCGCCCGCATGATCGGCCCGAGCTCGTCGGTGACCCGCTGCTCGCCGATGAAGAAGGCCGAGAGCCCGTACATGCGCTGGTAGCGCTCCTCGGCGTCGATCCGGTCCGTCCAGTCGGTGCGGTCGCGGCTGAAGTCGAGGTCCTGGGTTCGCCACTGCTGACGCTCCCAGAGCTCATAGAGCTGGGTGTAGCCGAGGAGGTCCGCCTTGCCGCGGTCGGCCGACTCCTGAAGGGCCGGGTCCGAGGTCTCCATGAACCCCTCACGGGTGGCGATCTCGCTGAGCGTCGAGGCGGTCCTGCCGGCGCCCTCCGTGGCAGTGCTCTCGGTGCCTGCTTCCACTTCGGTCTCCTCTCCTAGCCGTCCCGACGCCAAGCGCCGCTTGCCGCAAGGCTACCGCTTGACTGGCCAGTCGGCCAGGATTCGGGAATATGCGCTGTCCCTAGGGGCTGTGGCTCTCGCCGGGATCGAGCACGACCACCTTCGAGCTCGTCTTCGACTCCACGTCGGCCTTGAAGGCCTGGGCGTCGGTCTCGATGGGCGGGAAGGTGTTGTAGTGCATGGGAATCACGGTCGAGGCGCCGATCAGGTCCGCCGCGACGACGGCGTCGTGGCGGTCCATCGTGTAGTGGCCGCCGATCGGGATCAGCGCGATGTCGACCGGGGTCCGCTCGGCGATCAGCTTCATGTCCCCGAACAGGCAGGTGTCGCCGAGGTGGTAGACGGTCTTTCCGCCGATATGGATCACGAGGCCGGCGGCTTGCCCGATCACGACGCCCGTCTCGGCGCTGAACGGCGTCTCCGACGAGCCGGGAAGCGTGTTGGTGTGGAACGCCTGCACGAGCTTCACCCATCCCCGGTCGAACTCGACGGTGCCGCCGAGGTTCGGGTCGCTCACCGCCTCGATCCCCTGGGCCTGGAGCCAGCTCGCCATCTCGACCAGCGCCACGCAGTGGGCGCCGGTGCGCTTGGCGAGCGGGACGGCGTCCGCCACGTGGTCGGCGTGGCCGTGGGTGAGCAGGATGTGGGTGGGCTCGAGCTCGTCTGCCGTTACCGGCGAGATCGGGTTGTTCGGCTTCAGGAACGGGTCCACCACCACGCGCGCGTCGCCCTCCGAGAGCTCGAAGCACGCCTGGCCAAGGAATCGGATCTCCATCGGGTCATTCCTCCTCTTCGGGTTCGTTCGGTCGCAGCTCCTCGGCGAGCGCCCAGCCGACGGCGACGCCGACCATCATCCCCATGCGCGCCTCCTCGGCGAGGAGGGTGCGGACGGCGGTCACGCGATCGTCCTCGCCGGGCTCGGTGGCAGCCTTTCGGACCTGGTCGGCGTGCGCGTCGCCAAACCATCCGCCCTCCTCCATGGCCGCGGAGAGCACGCGCTGCAGCGTCGGCGCCGCCGCGGCGACCAGGGCCTCAGCCTCGCGCATGCGCTCGCGGTCGGTGAGGGCCTCGATGGCCGCGTCGAGCCGCGCCTCGTCAATGGGCATCGCCGGGCACGATATTCACTCTGGGACGGCGGTCACTCGCGGCGCTCCCACATCTCCAGCGCGCAGATCGGCTCGTACCCGAGGCGCGCATACACCGGGTAGCCGAACTTCGTGGACTGGAGGCTCGAGGTCTCGCGCCCACGCTCCCGGGCCTCGGCGAGGGCGACGTGCAGGAGGCCGCGGGCGAGGCCGCGGCCCCGGTGCTCCTTGAGCGTTGCCACCAGGTAGATGCCGCAGTCGGCGCCGTGGTCGACGGTGGCCATGACACAGGCGGGCTGGTCGTCGACGCGGGCCTGGTAGAGGCGCAGCGGCAGGCCCGGGGGAACCCGGGTCATCGCCCCGGCGAAGGTGCCCACCTCGAACCCGTAGGCGAGGTCGTTGATCCGGGTCACGTCCTCGACGGCCGCGTGGGCGTCCCAGTCGAGGCCGTCGCTCCTCGGCTCGTCCAGGCCCGCGAGGTCGAGGACCATCGCAGTGGGCGCGGCGTCCAGGCGATGCCCGGCCGCCGCCAGGAGCGCGGCGGCGTCGCGATCGGCCTCCGGCACCCAGACCGTCCAGGCGCGCACGCCGGCCGCCTCGAAGGCGCCCGCCACCTCGTCGAGCGCGGCGCCGAGCGACGCCGCATCGCGATAGACGACCGAGTTGAGCACGGAGCGCTCCGGGGCGCCGGGGACGACGGAGGCCGTCACGCCGTCGCGCTCCCAGAGCGTCGAGTTCTCCGAGCCGGCGGCGAGCAGGCGGACGAAGGCAGTCAGCCCGCTGCGCTGGAGCTCGATCGCCGCGGCGCGATCCACGCCTACCGCTTCAGCGCCAGGGTGATCCCGTCGGCCACCGGCAGCATGGCGGCGTCGACCCGCTCATCCGCCGCGATCCGCTCGTTGACGACGCGGGTCGCGACGTTTCGGGGGTCGTCATCGTCGGGGTCCAGCACCGCGCCGCCGCGAAACACGTTGTCCAGCATCGCCAGCCCGCCGGGGCGCAGGAGGCGCAGGCACTCCTCGTAGTAATCCGGATACTCGGACTTGTCGGCGTCGATGAACGCGAAGTCGAACGGCTCGTCGGAGGGGAGCTCCCGGAGCGTCTCAAGCGCCGGCCCGAGCCGTAGGTCGATCCGATCGGCGACCCCGGCCTCGTCCCAGTAGCGGCGGGCGATCCCCGTCCAGTCGTCATTCAGGTCGCAGGTCACAAGCAGTCCGTCGGCGGGCAGGCCCCGGGCGATGCAGATCGCGGAGTAGCCGGTGAACGTGCCGAGCTCGAGCGCTCGGCTCGCCCCCATGAGCCGCATGAGCAAGGTCATGAAGGCCCCTTGGTCGGGGCCGATCTGCATGATCGCGATGTCCTCGAGCTCGCGCTCGGTCTCCGCGGCTAGCCGTCGCAGGACGTCGTCCTGCCTCGCGCCGTGCTCGACCGCGTACGCGTATAGCTCCGGCGTCAGCGCCGTGTACTTGTCGGGCATCAGCGGGTCACGCGCGCCGCGTCCGGCTGGCCACGAAGCCGGCGCCCAGCCCGACCGCGCCGCCGACGATCGCCGACCACGGGTTGGCGTAGCTGTCGACCAGCGGCAGAAGCAACAGCACGCAGGCGGCCACCGTCACCGGGATCCAGTCGAAATCCTCGGCCGGCTCGTCGAGCGACTCGGCGCGGCGCAGGACGAACCAGGCGCCAACGGCGCCGAGGGCCAGCCCATTCCCCCCTGCGATCACGGTGATGCCGTCGCCGAAGGCGTCGTCGAGCTGGGGAGCGGCAAGCGCCCCCAGCGCCCCGCAGGCGACCAGCAGGAGCAGCGTCGCAATCGGCCCCAGCCGCCGCTCGAGCCCCGGGACGAACAGCGCCATCGCCACGCCGATCACGAACAGGTAGCCGAGTTGGTCGTAGACGAACGGCGCCGCCAGGTACTGCCACCACGCATCCGTGTAGGGGGCGTCGATCGCTCCGACCTGGAAGACGCTCAGGTCGGCGGCGCGCTGGACGAGCAGCAGCACCGCCGGGCCGAGGATCGCCGCGAAGGTCACGTACGGGCGCTCGGTCGCGAACGCGATGCGCTCGCGGGCGGCGGCGCGTCGCTGGGCGGCGAGCCGGCGCCGGCGGTCGCGGCGGCTCTCGTGCGGGGTCAGCTCGTCCCCCCGGCGCTCGAGCTTCGGCGCCCGCTTGCGGAGCCGGGTGCCGCAGTAGGGGCACTCCGTCACGTAGGGGCTCACCTCGGAGCCGCAGTTCTTACAGACGACGCTGAGCTCGGGGCCGGCCTCGGGCACGACCACGAGAATAGCCCCCGAACCGCCCTCGCCGCTCGCCTCAGGGACGGCTCTTGGCGGCGATCTCGCGAACGAGGGCGGTGAGATCGCCGGCGCGCTGGAAGTGGCGGAGCTGGCGATGGGCGCCGGTGTTGTCATCCAGCAGGTCGCCGACGGCGCCCAGCTCCTCGGTGCAGCCGAGCTCCTCCGCGTGGCCCGCGACCTCCGCGAGGACGCCGCGCACCATCCGCTCGGCGGGCACCTGCTCGCCGCGCCAGAAGTCGATGAGGTCGGAGTTCATGCCCCGGATGGCCGCGCGAACCTTGTTGTCGTCGACCAGCTCGGTCGGGTATTCGATCAACGGCTGGTTGGAGTCGTACAGCGCGCTCATCCGGTGCGCCAGCGAGATCGTCAGGGCCGCGAGCCCGATCGTGTGCTCCAGGCGGGTCTGCTGGTCGAAGATCCTGGTCTCGACCGTGCCCAGGTCGGGGTGCGGGCGCACGTCCCACCACAGGTACGTGTAGTCGTCGATCGACCCGCCGCGCATCATCTGCTCGACCCGGTTCGAGTAGTTCTCCCAGGTGCCGTAGTGGGGCGGAATCCCGGCGCGCGGGAAGGCGCGAAACACGGGCGTCCGGCTGGACATCATCCCGGTGCGCGCCCCGCGCCAGAAGGGCGAGTTGGCCGACAGGGCGAGCAGGAGCGGCAGGTAGCGGCGCAGCCCGTCGGCGACGTAGATCGCGCGGTCGGGGTCCTCGATCGCGACGTGGACGTGCGTGCCGAAGATCAGCTCCCGGCGGGCGATGAAGCCGAGCTCGTCGACGAGCTCCAGGTAGCGGGGGCGATCGACGATCTCCTGCTCCTCCCAGAGGGCGAATGGGTGCGTCCCCGAGGCCGCCAGCAGCAGCCCCCGCTCAGCGGCGATCTCCGCCACGGTGCGGCGCAGGGTGCGGAGCTCCTCCCCGGCGGCGGCGACGTCCTTGCACGGCGTCGTCGCGATCTCCAGCACGGACTGCATCAGCTCGGGCTTCACCTGCCCCTCCAGCTCGGGCGGCACCGCCGCCAGGATCGCCTCGACCTCCTGGGCGAGGCCCAGATCGTCGGCGCCGAGGATCATGAGCTCCTCCTCGATGCCGATCGTGAACGGCGGCCCGATGAAGCGATGTTCGAGCACGAGAGCCCGCGGTTATTATCCGGGTCGGTCCCGCTGTATTCGAGAGGAAGCATCACGCCAATGGAGATCAAGACCGCGACCGAGCAGAAATCCCTCCTGACCACCCTGGCTCCGGGCAAGCGGGCACGCCTGCGTCGCCTGCTATTCGAGTTCGGCCCCGGCCACGGGACGCTGCTCTTCCTGCCGATCGACCAGGGAATCGAGCACGGGCCGCGCGACTTCTTCCCCAACCCGGCGTCGAAGGACCCCGAGTACCAGTTCCACCTCGCCGCCGAGGCCGGCTACTCGGCGATCGCCTGCCAGATCGGCCTGGCGACCAAGTACTACCCCGACTACGCGGGCCAGGTGCCGCTGATCCTTAAGGTGAACGGCAAGACGGACATCCCGCCCTCCGACGACGCGCTGTCGACCACGAACGCGTCGGTCGAGGACGCGGTCCGGCTGGGCGCCGACGCGGTCGGCTACACGCTCTATGTCGGCTCGCCGCGCCAGGACGCCGACCTGCACCAGCTCCGGGGCGTGCGCGAGGACTGCGATCGCTACGGCATGCCGCTGATCATCTGGGCGTATCCGCGCGGCGCCTACGTCGAGAAGAAGGGTGGCCAGAAGTCGCTCTACGCGATCGACTACGGCGCCCGGCTCGCGATGGAGATGGGCGCCGACGTCGTCAAGCTCAATCTTCCGAGCCCCGAGCCGAATCCGGACTCCCCCGCTCCGTACAACGAGCTGGAGGTGACGCAGGAGGAGGCGGTCGGCCACGTGGTCAGCTCGGCCGGCCGCTCGCTCGTCGTCCTCTCCGGCGGCTCCAAGCTCGACGACGACCACCTGCTCGAGCAAACCCGCTTCATCATGGAGTGCGGCGGCTCGGGCGTGATCTACGGCCGCAACGTCTGGCAGCGGGAGCACTCCGAAGCGCTCGAGATCATCGAGCAGATCAAGGAGATCATGCTCTCGAACGTCACCCGCATCCCGTAGCGCGGCCGCGCCGGATCGCATCCTGGAGGGCCGCCGGGGTCGCCCCCGGCGAACGCTTTCGCATCCGGCTTCGCAAGTCCTCACATCCATGCTGCGGATGTTCGCCGGGCCCGACCCCGACGTCCCCCCTACCCAGCCCATCCGCGGCCCGCACGACGGGGGCGCGTGACGCTCGAGGCGGGTTGTAGGGGAAATGGGGTTTATGCGAGTCGCAGTGGCGCTTCTCGGCCTGGGCCTCGTGTGCGCCGGCTGCGGAGGCGGAGGCGGCGGTGAGCCCACGCCGACCGCGCACTCGATCGAGGCGCGCGTCGTTCGGGTGGTTGACGGCGACACCATCGTCGCCTCGGTCGAGGGGGACGACCAGTACGTCCGCTACATCGGCGTCGACACGCCCGAGACCGTGAAGCCCGGCGCCCCGGTCCAGTGCTACGGGCCCCAGGCGAGCGAGGAGAACCACCGCCTGGTCGAGGGCCGCACGGTGCGGCTCGTCTTCGACCGCGAGCGCCGCGACGACTACGGGCGCCTCCTCGCCTACGTCTACGCGGGCGCCGAGCACGGCACGAAGGGCTCGCGGTTCGTCAACGCCACGCTGGTCCGGCGCGGCTACGCGCGCACCCTCACGATCGCCCCCAACACCGCCCACGTGCGGCTCCTGGGCCGCCTCCAGGCACGCGCCGGCGGGGCCGGCCGCGGCCTCTGGGGAGCCTGCTGAGCGCCCTCGGCGCTCGTGCGAATTGCCACCCGAGGGTCCAGGCGTCGGCCCCGGGGTCTGCTAGTTTGCGAATTCGCCGCGTGGGCGATCGCCCCGCCGCGCGGCTTCCCAGGCGCGCATGGAGTTTCGACCGCTGGGAGTGCCCTGCTGATGAGAATGAGTGAAAGCTTCGAGTCGTTCGAGCTCGCCTTCGAGCAGGAGGCGGCGATCGAGCGTCGCCGTCGCGAGCAGCTCCGTCAGCGGTCCGCGAACCGCTCCCGCGCACGCCGCATCCAGCGAACCGAGCAACGCGGCACGGTCGCCTTCGGCGTCCTCGTGGTCTCGCTCTCGCTCACGGTCCTGACCGTGGCCGTGGTCATGTTCGAGTCGCTGGCGTGGCTGATGGGCTAGCGCCCACCGGTCCTCCCACAGCTCTCATAGCCAGAGAGTCGTCGAGCGCTAGTCGCCCGAGAAGTCGTCGAGCGCCCTGTTGACGCGCTTCGAGGGGCCCCCGTTCGGGTTCGCCGCTCCCTTGTTCGCGGCCATCCGCTCCTCCTGGATCGACAGATAGACCTCCTTGCGGAAGACCGGAATCTCCCGCGGGGCGGAGATACCAAGGCGAATCTTGTCGCGCGATACGGCCAGCACGGACACCTCGACCTCGTCGCCGATCATGATGCTTTGATTGGTCTTGCGTGTCAGAACCAGCATCGCGCCTCCTTCGAAGGGGGGCCTCCCCGGCCGCGATGGCCGGACCTGTTTTCAGAGTAGCTACTGGAACCCAGGTACGCCACCCACAACCGTTCGTTATGAACACGCGCTCGGGGAATGGCCATCTAGAGCCCTTTCCAGCACCCGGCGAATCGGCGCGGGCAAATGCGCGGGCAAGTGGGCTCGCGTTCGCGCGGCCCATCTGACCCCTTTCGGGGTCGAAGGGGTCGGTGCAGATGGGTAGCCGCGACGCCCGGTAGCCCGGTCGAAGTGGCGCTGAGCACCGCCCGGCCCAAGCCTGCTGTCACAGTTGCACCGGCTGCGGTCGAGCCCACACTGCGACCTACCGTGGGCCCGGTGATCAGGTGATCCGGGTGGGCGCGGCGACCCTGGTGCTTTGGCCCCGACTAGGAGGGGATGTGTGTGCGGCGGGGATCGAGCTGATGAAGCTCGTAGCGAATGGGTCCTCCCCTTTGGGCGCAACGGAGTACTGCGCCCTGAGGAGGTGAATAGCTAGGTCACGAGCTAGAGGAGTAAGGAGACGCAACGGCTTAGGAGTAGGACCTGAAACGCAACGCGGATAGGAGCAAAAGGTGGCGAACGCGAACGACGAATCGAGAACGAGCGAGGCCCTACGGTCGCGTCCCTCGCCGCCCGTATCTTGGTGACAGCGTGGACCCGTCCACGCAACGATGGTTCTGGACCCCGGCTCGTGGTGGTCGCTGTCGCTACTGCCGATCAGACGTCGCGGGCCAGCTGGTCGCATACGACTACCTCACCCGGTCGATCCTGTGCGGCGACTGCGCCGAGGTCTCCGGCGTCGCCAGCGAGTGTCGCGAGTCCAAGAGGGCGCGTGAGGCTCGCCGCGCGAGGCTGATCGAGGAGGCGGAGTCGGTCCCGACCCTCGCGGGGACGGCGTGAGTTCAGCCCTACTCCCGCAGCCCGGCGGCTTCGAGGGCTTCCTGAACCTCTTGATAGAGGCAGATCCGCACGATCAACCCGTCGCGGATCGTGGAGACCCAAGTGCTTCGAGCCTCTACCTCGATCCCATCGCGTCCCGCCCCCTGCAGCGTCCAGGGCACCACGACGTGCTCACCGACCTCGATCAGCTCGTGCGGTTCGACCCGAACCCACTCCCAGTTCTCGACGATCTCCCTGATCATCGACAGCGCCCCATCGCGCCCGTAAACGCCGCGCCATGGGCCTACCGCCCTCGACAGGTCGTACTCGAAATCCGGAGCCGCATCCTTGAACACCGCCTCGAAGTCTCCGCGGTTGAAGGCTTCGAGCGAGCGACGCACGATCTCCACGTTCTCCTGCGACATCGCCTACTCCGACAGCCCGGCGGCTTCGAGGGCTCGGTTCCTGTCGGTGTGTATCGAGACGCGAACGACCTGTCCACCGCCGAAGGTCCAGATATGGAAGAAGCGGTTCCAAACCGCAGCCTCGCTGCCTTTGATCCGGCCGCCGTCGCGGACGACGTCGACGACCTGCCCCTCGTCGGCGTGGATCACCTCTTCAATCTCGACATGGAAGGCCTCGAACGTCTCCCAGTAAGGACGCATGGCTTCCGCGGCTTCAAGTCCACGCACGACTCCCACGACTTCCGCCGAGACATCCGTTATGTCGAGCTCCCAGTCCGGGGTGAACACCTCACTAGGCAACTCCCTGTGGGCGGTCACCCACTCATAAGTTCGGCGCACGATCTCCACGTTCTCCTGCGACATCGCCCGCGCAGTATCTCGCGACTCCCGCAGCCCGGCGGCTTCGAGGGCATCCCCCGGCTACACGTACTCCTCAGCGGGAACCGGCTGCTCACGGCGTTCGAGGTCAGCTATCGGGTGGAAAAACGTTTGGGCGATGGCCGTGGGGATCAGCGCCGAGCCGACGACCACGGTGACCAGCAGGGAGAACTGCGTCTCGTTGATGATCCCGGCGGTCAAGCCATAGAGCGAAGCGATGGTGCCGAAGGTGAGGCCGGTACTCATCAGCAGAGTGGCGAAGGTCGCGTGCCGCGGGATGTAGCGCCGAGCCATCGGGAATACAAAGCCAAGCTTCGGAAGCAGCTTGGCCGCGAACAACACCGCGAGGACGCCGAGGTTGGCGAACACCGCCCCAAGCGAGACGTTGAGTCCGCCCTTGATGAAGAAGAACGGCGTCAGGAAGGCGAAGGCGACCACGCGCAGTCGCTGCTGCTCGCTTCGGTGTTCCTGGAAGTGGCGGCTCATCACCAGCCCCAAGATGAAGGCGGGAAGCACGGCGTGGCCGTTCGATGCGTCGGCCAGGACCATAAGCACCAGCAAGCACACGAAGATGAGCTTGATCTCCGGCTCGATGACGCGGTTCCCGTAGCGAGCGAAGAACGGCTTGGCGATTTTCGGCAGCGCGAACATCATCGCCACCGACACGATCAGGAACACGGGGAACCAGAGGTTGGGCTTGATGAAGATGGCCGAGAGGGCGACCGCCGTCGCCATGTCGGTGACGAACGTGGCGCTCATCAGCAACTTCCCGAGCGCGGTCTGGTTCAGGCCGTCCTCCACCAAGACGGCGTAGATGACCGCCAGCGAGGTAGTCGAGAGGGCCGTACCGGCGATCAGCGATGCCTTCACCGTCCAGTCAAGCAGGCCGTAGGCAACGAGCGATGCGACCACGAAGGGGCCGATGAACGACACGAGTCCGATGCCCACCGAGGCGGCGAATCGCTCGCGGAAGTAGCCAGGGTCTACCTCCAGTCCCGCGAGGAAGGTCAAGACGATGGACGCGAAGGTTGCGATGAAGTCGAGCCACTCCTGGGAGTGGAGGTTGAAGACGTTGCCGACAACGACACCGAGGCCGAGTTCAAACAGCGCCACCGCGATGCCAAGCTCGACGGAAAGCATGCTCGCGAGGACGACTACGGCGGCGAGGATCGCGGCGAGCTGAACTGGCTCCATAGGTGGCTTCTCCTTCGTCGAGTGACGGGGTAGAGGCCATCAGCGCCGTAGCGCGGTTATGGAGCGAGCCTCATCGCTCAAGCCGGAGAATATCGGAGCGGATTCGGAGTTGGGTCAGCGCTCCTCTTGACCTG
>JBOGZC010000103.1:0-11398 GCA_050697075.1 Solirubrobacterales bacterium
CGCCCGGCTCAACAAGCACGACGTCGCCGGGCACGACCTCGTCGCCGCGGAGCTCCACCAGCCGACCGTCCCGGACCGCGCGCGCCTTCGGCGCGACCAGGACCGCCAGCCGATCGAGCGTCTCCTTCGCCTTCAGCTCCTGGCGAATTCCGATCGCGGAGTTGACCACCGCGATCAGGCCGAAGAGCGCGTCGGCGAACAGGCCAAGGGCGAGCATGAGGATGAAGAACGCCCCCAGGATCGCGTTGAAGAGCGTGAAGACGTTGGCGGTGACGATGCTCGCCACAGAGCGGCTCGACGTCGGCTCGCGCGGGCCCAGCCGCGCAAGGCGCCGCGCGGCCTCGTCGCCGGTCAGCCCGTGTGGGTGCGCGACCGCTTCCACCGGACCATCTATACCGGAGCGCCGATGTAGGGTTGGCGAACGATGGGAATCAAGCTTGGACTCAATCTCGGCTATTGGGGCATCGGCCCCCAAGGCGAAGAGGCCGCTGAGGCCGTCCAGGCCGCCGAGCGCGCCGGCTACGACTCGGCCTGGGTCGCGGAGTCGTACGGGTCCGATGCCGTCAGCGTGCTCGCCTGGCTCGTTCCCCAGACCGAGACCATCCAGCTCGGCGCGGCGATCATGCAGGTGCCTGCTCGCGCCCCGGCCGCGGCCGCGATGGCGGGCTGCACAATCGACGCGCTCTCGGGCGGCCGCTTCATCTTCGGGTTCGGGCCCTCCGGCCCGCAGGTCTCCGAGGGCTGGTACGGGGTCCCGTACCCGAAGCCATGGGGCCGCACGCGCGAGTACGTGGAGATCGTGCGCAAGGTGGTCGCGCGCGAGGATCGGCTCGAGCACTCCGGCGAGCACTTCAAGCTTCCCCTGCCCGGCGGCGAGGGCAAGGCGCTGAAGCTCAACTTCCACCCGGTTCGGAACCGCATCCCGATCTTCCTCGGGGCGATCGGGCGCAAGTCGGTCGAGCTGGCCGCGGAGATCGCCGACGGATGGATCCCGATCTTCTCCTCGCCCGACGCCTTCCAGGCGACCTGGGGCGAACACGTCGAGGCCGGGCTGGCAAAGGGCGGCCGGGAGCGCTCCGAGCTCGAGATCTCGCCGACCGTCCAAGTGGCGATCGACGGCGACCTCGAGGCCGCGCGGGCCGTGGTCAAGGCCGGGCTGCTGCTGTATCTGGGCGGCATGGGGAGCCGCAAGACCAACTTCTACGTCGACCTCACCCACAGGTTCGGCTTCGGGGAGGTGGCCGACGAGGTTCAGGCCCTGTACCTCGACGGCAAGCGCGAGGAGGCCTACAACGCGATCCCGGACGAGCTCGTGGACGCCACCTCGCTCGTCGGCGACGAGGCGGAGGTGGCGGACCGGCTGGCGCGTTACAAGGCGGCCGGCGTCGACCGGCTGATCGTCTCGCCGATCAGCCCCGAGCCCGAGCAGCGCCTCCACACGCTCGAGCGCCTCGCGGAGCTTGCGGGCGTCGCCCAAGCCACCCCAGTACGACCTGCCGCCACGTAACGGGCCCTAACCCGCCGAAAACGTAGGCGAAGCCGAGGCTTTCGGCGGAGTTCTTCGGAGGAGGTCGGCGGAGTTATTCCGTTAGCTCGGAGGCCGCTTCCTCGAAAGCCGCGGCGTGCGCGTCGACATGCTCCTCGCTCGTCGCAGGCGACATCAGGGCCATCATGTGGAACGGCGTGAGCAGGACGCCGCGATTGAGCATGTAGAGGTGCATCAGGCGGTCGAGCTCGGGGTCGAACGCGGCGGCGGCCTCGGCGCCGGTGCGCGGCCGGCCGGGCGCGAACATGTACTCGGCGCGACATCCGAGCCGCGTCACCTGCCAGGGAAGCCCGTGCTCGGCGATCGCCGCGTCGACCCCCGCCTCGAATCTCCGCGCCAGCGCGATCATGTGCTCGAAGGCGGGTTCGGTCAGCACGTCGCACAGGGTGGCCCGGATCGCGGCCAGGGACAGCGCGTTGCCCGCCAGGGTCCCGCCAACCCCGCCCTCGTCAGCGGCGTCCCAAACGGTGTGGTCCAGCACGCGCTCGGCGACCGCCTCGCTCATGCCGTAGGCGCCGACCGGGATCCCGCCGGCGATCGGCTTGCCGATCGTCATCAGGTCTGGGTCGAGGCGGTGCTTCGCTGTGTAGCCCCCGGGGCCGCAGCAGAGGGTGTGGGTCTCGTCGATCACCAGCAGCGTGCCGTGCTCGCGGGTGAGCTCCCGCAGGCGTGCGTGGAAGCCGTCCTCCGGAAGCACGATCCCGACGTTGGTCAGCGCCGGCTCCGTGAGCACACAGGCGACATCCCCGGCGCCCAATTCGCGCTCCAGCGCGTCGACGTCGTTGAACTCGACGACCCGCGTGGTCATCGACGGGTCCACGGGTGGGCCAACGCTCCCCGGGCGCGGGGCGGCCTCGCCGTCTTGCCGGGTCACCAGGGCCTCGTCGACCGTGCCGTGGTAGCAGTGGTTGAAGACGAGCACCTTGCCTCGGCCGGTGATCTCGCGAGCAAGGCGGATGACGAACCGGTTCGCGTCGGTCGCCGACACGGTGACCTGCCAGCGGGGAAGCCCGAATCTCCGCCGGAGCTCCTCGCCGACCGCGATCGAGTCGGAGCTCGGCAGCATCGTCGTGATCCCGGTGCGCAGCCGCTCCTCGACCGCCTCGACGGTCGCCGCCGGGGAGTGCCCGGTCATCGCGCCCGTGTCGCCAAGGCAGAGGTCCGCGTAGCGGTGGCCGTCGACGTCAGTCACGCTCGCCCCGCTCGCCTCCGCGAAGAAGACCGGAAAGCTGCCTGGCCAGCGGGTCATCCAATTCATCGGCACTCCCGCCAGGAGCGAGTCCTTGGCGCGCTCGTGGATCTCCCGCGAGGCAGGATGAGCGGCCTCGAACGCAGCGGCCTCCCGCTCGTACAGCGCGGCGATCTTCTCCCGCGCGACCGCGGTCGGCTCGGCGCCGCTTCCCCTCTCCATGCCCGCCCCCACCTCGTCGTTCATCGTGATCTCCTCTCTGCGCCAGGCTGCCGGGGTTCCGCCGTCCGGGTCGACGCCGTGCCCGCTCGGTTGAATAGTGTCTCGCGCCTGTGAGGGTTGGTGTCCCCAGAGAGTCCCGGGAGGGCGAGCGCCGGGTGGCCCTGATCCCCGACAGCGTGCGTTCGCTGGTCGCCAACGGGCTCGACGTCGTGGTCGAGGCGGGCGCGGGCGACGGCGCCGGCCATCCCGACCCCGAGTACGCGGATGCCGGCGCCAGCGTGGGCTCGGCGGATGACGCGTGGGGCGCCGACGTGGTCGCCAAGGTCGCCGTTCCCACCCTCGAGGAGATTGGCAGGATGCGCTCCGGTCAGGTGTTGATCGGACACCTGGCGCCGCTCACCTCGCCCGACACCAACAAGGCGCTGGCCGAGAAGGGCGTTACCGCCTTCGCCATGGAGGCCATCCCCAGGATCACCCGTGCACAAGCGATGGACGCCCTCTCCTCACAGGCCAACGTGACCGGTTACGCGGCAACCCTGCTCGCCGCGCGCGAGGCCGGGCGCTTCTTCCCGATGATGACCACGGCCGCCGGCACCGTGCCCCCGGCCAAGGTGATGGTCCTCGGAGCGGGGGTCGCAGGGCTGCAGGCGATCGCCACCGCGAAGCGGCTCGGCGCCGTGGTCACCGGGTTCGACATCCGGCGTGCCGCCTGGGAGCAGATCGCCAGCCTGGGTGGGCGTCCCCTGGAGCTCGACTTCATCCCGGACGCAGAGGCGGAGGGCGGGTACGCGCGTCCGCTCACCGAATCAGAGAACGAGCAGGTCCGAGACGCCCTGGCCGACGCGGCGGCGCGCCAGGACGTGATCATCACGACCGCACTGGTGCCGGGGCGGCCCGCCCCCCTTCTGATCACCGCCGAGGCGGTACGCGGGATGCACGCCGGCTCGGTGATCGTCGACCTGGCCGGTGAGTCGGGGGGCAACTGCGAGCTGTCGACCGCGGGGGAGACGGTGATCGAAAACGGCGTCAAGGTCATCGCCCCGCTCAACCTCGCGAGCGAGATGGCCACCCACGCGTCACAGCTCTATGCCAAGAATGTTGAGAACCTGCTCGGGCTGCTGGTCTCCGAGGGGGCCGAGCTGACCCTGGACTTCGACGACGAGATCGTCGCCGGCGCATGCATCACCTACGAGGGCGAGATCCGCGGCGAGCGCACAGCCGGCGCCCCGGCTCCTCCCGCTGAGCCCCAGAGCCCATCGACCGCTGACCCGGCGCCGGGCGCCGAGGGGGAGGGCTGATCCCAATGGACCTGATGACCGAGATCACCATCTTCGTCCTCGCCGCCTTTGTCGGCTTCGAGGTGATCTCGAAGGTGCCGACGACGCTGCACACGCCGCTGATGTCGCAGACGAACGCGATCCACGGGATCATCATGCTCGGCGGCCTGATCGTGATTGGCACCGCCGACGGCACGCTCGACAAGGTCATCGGCACGATCGCGATCGCGTTCGGGACGATCAACATCGTCGGCGGCTTCATGGTCACCGACCGCATGCTCGGCATGTTCACCCGGAGGCCCAAGCCGGAACCAAAGCCGTCCGCCTCCTCGCAGGGAGCGACAGCGACCGATGGTCCGAGCTCTGCTCGGACTACTCCGGGGGCGGACGGGTCCGATGAAGGACGGGGGAGCGGTTGACGATCCCGATTCCGGTTGGCGCGTTCGCGCCATCGAGCGACTTCGTCACCGCGTGTTACGTCGTCGCCTTCTCACTCTTCATCTTCGGCGTGGGGCAGGGGACCCGACCGACCACCGCGCGCCGTGGCAACCTGATCGCGGCGGCCGGGATGGCGATCGCGATCGCGATCACGCTGTCGCTCGACGTGATCGGCAACGGGATCTTGATCTTGATCGGGATCCTGGTGGGGACGCTGGTCGGCGCGGTCGCCTCGCGGCGGGTGCAGATGACCCAGATGCCGCAGATGGTCGCCCTCTACAACGGGGTCGGCGGGGGCGCCGCGGCGCTGATCGCGTGGGCGGAGTTCCGGCATCAGCTGTCGCTCGGCGGGGACATCCCCCTGGACGTGATGATTCCGATCCTGTTCTCGCTGGTCGTCGGCTCGGTGTCGTTCTGGGGCTCGAACGTGGCCTTCGGCAAGCTCCAGGAGCTGATCTCGGGGCGGCCGATCCGCTTCCCGGCGCAGCACATCATCAACGGACTGCTGCTGGCGGCGATCCTGGCCGGATGCGTGGTCCTTGCGGCGGATCATGCTTCGGCCCCCTCCGAGGGGCTGTTCGTCGCCGTGCTGGTGGGCGCGGGGGTGCTCGGCGTCCTGTTCGTGCTCCCCATCGGCGGGGCCGACATGCCCGTCGTGATCTCGCTCCTGAACGCGTTCACGGGCCTGTCGGCGGCGGCGGCCGGGTTCGCGCTCGACAACGTGGCGCTGATCGTCGCCGGCACCCTGGTCGGCTCCTCGGGAACGATTCTCACGATCGCCATGAGCCAGGCGATGAACCGCTCGATCGGCAACCTGCTGTTCGCGGGCTTCGGGGCGGTCGCCACGGGGCCTGCGGCGGGGGGCGAGCAGCGTCCCGTGACCTCGATCGGCGCGCAGGACGCGGCGATCAAGCTCGCCTACGCCGACTCCGTCGTTTTCGTCCCCGGCTACGGCATGGCGGTGGCCCAGGCGCAGCACGCGGTCAAGGAGCTCGCCAATGAGCTCGAAAAGCACGGCGTCCGGGTGGCCTACGCAATCCACCCGGTCGCCGGCCGAATGCCCGGTCACATGAACGTCCTGCTCGCCGAGGCAGACGTCCCGTACGAGCAGCTCAAGGAGATGGACGACATCAACCCCGAGATGCCCCAGACCGACGTCGCGGTCGTGATCGGGGCGAACGACGTCACCAACCCGGCCGCGAAGAACGACCCCAACTCGCCGATCGCGGGGATGCCGATCATCGAGGTCAACCAGGCCCACGAGGTGATCGTGATCAAACGCTCCCTGAGCCCCGGGTTCGCGGGAATCGACAACGACCTCTTCTACGAGCCGAACACCTCGATGCTGTTCTCGGACGCCAAGCAGGCCGCGTCCGACATCGCCGCCGAGATCCAGGAGCTCTAGGCCGGCCGGGGAGGCCGCTCGCTCAGTCCTCGCGACGCCGGTGGCGCACCAGCGGTGCCACGTACCCGATCACGGCGCCGAGGATCGCCGCGATCAGCAGCGCGAAGATCAGCGGCGTCGTCGTGTCGACGAACAGGAACTTGACCTTGACCTTCTGGGAGTTCTGCGCGATGAAGATGATCGCCACGAGCACCGCGATCCCCAGCGCCCAGCCCCTCCAGTTGCGCTGCTTGGCCTGCGGCTGGAGCTCGCGCGGTTCCGCCATCGCACCCGACTCTATCCGGACGACCGCGCCTGGAGCCGCCGCCTCGGCCCGCCCAATCAGATCATGAAGCCCGGGCGATAGCCGGCGCCAAGCGGCGACGCTCTCGGCATCGATTGCGCATCACCCGCGCGTCGCCGCAACCTAGCGTCGCCGCGTGGCGGCGAGGCGCGGAGCCCACAACGCGGGCCAGAGCACCGTGGAGTGGCTGGGCCTCGTGCTCATGGTCGCGATCGCGGCCCTCGCGGTCCTGGGTCTCGTCGCCCGCGGGCTCTCGGTCGTCGGTCTCGCGCAGGCGATCGCGACGCGCCTCGTCTGCGCCACCGACCTGTCTGATGCCTGCTCGGCGCCGGGCCCGCTGATCGCCGCCTACGGGCCTGAGCTCGCCGCCCGGGTGGAGGAGAACGCCCCGGAGATCGACTACGAGGACGGGATGAGCGACGTACCGGTCGACTTTCGCTCTTGCCGCGGCGGGCCGTGCGGCGAAGGCCCCGACGCCGGCGCCGTCCGGGCATCCGGCACGGGCGAGCCGGCCGCCGCCTTCGTCCACGTGGTGGACTGCGGTGACCCAGGGCCAGCGACGCCGGGCGCGCGGCGCCGCTACGACTGCTCGGGCGATCGGGCCGGAAACGTCTACGTTCAGTACTGGCTCTATTACGGCGATTCGTCGACCGCGCCCTGGAGCGACCTACCGGGCAGCCCCGGCTCCCACAGGGACGACTGGGAGGGCTACCAGGTCCGGATCGGGCCCGCAGAAACCGATGCCCGCGCCACCTCGCACCACGGCTACGACTACCGGGGAGGCGCGGTCAACTGGCCCTCGGACGTCGGCATCGTTTCCAAAGCCGCCTGGGGCGAGTCGACGGGCCACCTGTACGTCTCCGACGGCAGCCACGCCGGCCACGTCTACGAGCCGCCCCGCACGGTGCCGCTTCGGGACGCGCGAACCACGACCCGAGCCGCCGCCGAAGTCACCGCCGCGGCGCGCCGGCTCCCGATCGGAGCTCACGCCGAGATCAGCCTGACGGCGCCGCCGCGGTCGACCCGCTGGACCCCCGCCTCCGATCTCGTCCTGATCCCCATCGAGTCCCTGGGCCCGGAGGCCAGACACACGCTGTTCGCGATCGTCCCGCCGTGGAGAAAGCCCGTCTATTCCGATCCGGAGGACCAGGGAACCTGATGCTCGGGCCCACCTACCGCGGTGGCATTCGCAGGGCGCCGTCGAGCCTGATCGTCTCCCCGTTCAGCATCGGGTTTTCGACGATGTGGCGCGCGAGGGCCGCGAACTCGTCGGGCTGGCCGAGCCGGCTGGGGAACGGGATCTGGGCGCCCAGCTCGTCGCGGGCCTCCTGGGGCAGCGCGGCCAACAATGGGGTGTCGAAGGTTCCGGGGGCGATCGTCATCACGCGGACCCCGCGGCTCGCCAGATCTCGGGCGGCCGGCAGCGTGAGGCCGACGATGCCGCCCTTGGACGCCGAGTAGGCGACCTGGCCGATCTGGCCGTCGAAGGCGGCGATCGACGACGTGTTGACGCACACCCCGCGCTCGCCCCCTTCGTCGGGCTCGTTGTCGACCATCGCGGCGGCGGCGAGCCGCAGGACGTTGAAGGTGCCGATCAGATTCACCTTGATGACGTTGTGGAAGATCTCCAGGTCGTGCGGCCCCCGCTTGCCCGCCGTTCGCTGGGCCCACCCGATCCCCGCGCAGCAGACGGAGATCCGCAGCCCGCCTTCCGCGCCGGCGGCTGCTTCGACGGCCGCCCGGACCGGGTCCTCCTCCATCACGTTCGCCTCGACGAAGCTGGCCCGCTCGCCGAGCTCGCCGGCGAGCGCCTCTCCCTTCTCGGGGTTGAGATCGCAGATCACCACCCGTGCGCCGGCGTCGTGAAGCGCCCGGACGGTTGCGGCCCCGAGGCCCGAAGCCCCGCCGGCGACCAGGGCGCTGGCATCCGCGACTCGCATCGGCGGGGGAGCCTATTCGAGGGCCGCGAACTGGGTTCAGCCAGCTTCGCTTGATGCCGGGTTCCAGGAGCGGAAGGCCTCCGCGCTGTAGCCTGTCAGCATTCCGGCGCCCGCCCAGCTCCGCACCCCCCAAGAGATCGCCGAGCGCTTGGAGGAGGCACGAGCACGCACCCTCCAGCTCGTCGAACCGCTGTCCGATGAGCAGCTCAACCGCGTCTACTCGCCGATCCTCAGCCCGCTCGCCTGGGATCTGGGGCACATCGCCAACTTCGAGGAGCTGTGGCTGGTGCAGACCGTCGGCCACCTGGAGCCGCTCGACGGCGAGCTCGGCCGCTTCTACGACGCGATCGAGAACCCGCGCTCTACCCGCGGCGAGCTGCCCATCCTGCGGGGCGACGACCTTCGCTTGTACCTCGACGACGTGCGCCAGCGGACGCTCGAGGTGCTGGACGGCGTGGACTTCGAGTCCTCCGACGACCCCTTGCTCGCCGACGGCTTCGTGTACGAGCTGATCCTCGCCCACGAGCACCAGCACAACGAGACGATGCTCCAGCTGCTCCAGATGGTGGAGCGATACGAGCCCGTCGAGGAACGGCCCGTTGCGTCCGAGCCGGCCGACGACGGCCCCGAGATGGTCCTGGTCGAGGGTGGGGAGGTCGAGATCGGCGCGGGGGCCCACGGATTCGCCTACGACAACGAGCGCCCGCAGCACGCAGTCGAGCTGGAGCCGTTCTGGCTCGATCGAACCCCGGTCACGAACCGCTCGTACGCCGAGTACGTGAAGGACGCCAACGCCGAGCCGCCGCTGTACTGGGAGCCGGATGGCGCCGGCTGGTGGGTGCGAACGGCGATGGGGCGCCGGACGCCCCTCGATCCCGATGCGCCGGTCGTCCACGTCTCGTGGCACGATGCGAACGGGTTCGCGCGCTGGGCCGGGAAGCGGCTGCCCTCCGAGCTCGAGTCGGAGGCGGCCTCGGCCGGCGCGGATCCGGAGCGGGCCAACCTCGACCATCTCGCCTTCGACCCCTCGGGCGCCGGCGCCTACGCTGACGCCCCCTCCGACTGTGGGGCCGTCCAGATGCTGGGCGACGTCTGGGAGTGGACGTCGTCGGACTTCACGGCGTACCCCGGCTTTCGGGCCTTTCCCTACCGCGAGTACTCTGAGGTCTTCTTCGGCGACACCCACAAGGTCCTGCGAGGCGGCGCCTGGGCGACCCGGCGCAACGTGATTCGCCCGAGCTTTCGCAATTGGGACCTCCCCGAGCGTCGTCAGATCTTCGCCGGCGTCCGCTGCGCCAAGGACGCCTGACCCGAATGTGGCGCCGAAACGTATTGTGGGCCAGATGAGTCAGAGAGGGCAGTGTCAATGAACCCGCCAAGCAACGTCGTCGCCGACGAGCGGATAACGATCGACGTGCACCTTCCCCCGGGAGGTCCGCTGTCCGGGATGGCCGCCGACGTCCGCGCCGGCCTGACCAAGCCCTTCAAGGAGCTATCCCCGCGCTACTTCTACGACCAGCGCGGCTCGGAGCTGTTTGAGGAGATCACGAGCCTCGCCGAGTACTACCCGACGCGAGCCGAGCGCGCCATCCTCGAGCGCAACTCGCCGGCGATCTGCGCCGCGGCGGGCAACCCCACCACCCTGATCGAGCTCGGATCGGGATCCGCGGCCAAGACCCGGGTGCTGCTGGACGCGATGGGTGCGGCGGGATGCCTGGAGGCCTACGCCCCGGTCGACATCTCCGAGCAGATCACCCGCGAGACCGCGGAGGCGGTCGCCTCCGAGTACGGGATCCTGGTCCACGGCCTCGTCTGCGACTACGAGCGCGACCTGGAGCGCATGCCCCTCTCGGGGCCGCGCGTGATCGCCTTTCTGGGAGGCACGATCGGGAACTTCGAGCCCGCCCAGCGCGCGAGCTTCCTTGCCCGCGTGGCGAACCTCCTCGGGCCCGAGGACCACTTCCTGCTGGGCACCGACCTGGTCAAGGACCGCGAGCCCCTGGAGGCCGCATACAACGACTCCGCCGGCGTCACCGCCGAGTTCAACAAGAACGTGCTCAGCGTCCTCAACCGCGAGCTCGACGCCGACTTCGACCTCGACGCGTTCGAGCACGTCGCCTTCTGGGACGCCGAGAATCTCTGGGTGGACATCCGCCTCCGCTCTCTTGCCCGCCAGACGGTTCAGATCTCCTCGCTCGACATGAGCGTCCCCTTTGGGCGGGGCGAGGAGATGCGGACCGAGATCTCGACCAAGTTCGCCCGCGAGGGCCTGGCCGGGATCTACGCAGAGGCCGGCCTCGAGATGGCCGACTGGTGGACTGACCCGGAGGACCGGTTCGCGCTCAGCCTGGCGCGTCGGGCTGGCTAGCCCCCCGGCGCGAGCGCCTGGATCATCTCGCCGAGGCGGTCCGGCGGGACGATCGGCGTCAAGATCGGCAGCGTGATGCCGCCCTCGACGAAGGCCCCCAGCCGCTCGTGCATCTCCTCGGGCGTGCCGAAGACGAACGTGTCATCGATCACGTCCCAGGGCGCCGCCGCGACGGCCCCCTCGCGGTCCTTGGCCCTCCAGGCGGCGACCATGTCGTCGATCCGCTCGCCGTAGCCGAGCCAGCGGAAGAACGCCTCGTACACCGGCACCGTCGCATAGGAGGCGAACATGAACCGCGCCAGCGGCTCGACCTGCTCGCGCTCCCCTGGGAGGCAGAAGAAGCGACAGAGGAGCTCGAACCCCTCGGGCGCCTGCTCCAGCTCGGCCGTGACCCGCGGCAGCGCCGACAGGGGCAGGAAGTTGGTGAAGGCGCCAGCCGCCCGCTCCACCGCCAGGCGGAGCATCTTTCCCCGCAGCGCCGCGAGCACCACCGGCACCGGCTCGGCGGGCGGCTGCTCGAGCTTGAACCCGGTCGCGGTGCGCTCACCGGCGAACGCGGCGTCGAGGAAGTCGAGCGTCTCCGCGATCTTCGACAGCGGTTTGGAGAACGGCATCCCGTTCCAGCCCTCAACGATCCGGTCCGAGGAAGCGCCGATCCCGAGTGCGAACCGCCCGTCGCTGGCGTCGTCGAGCGCCGCCGCCTGCTGGGCGAGCAGTGCCGGGCCACGCG
>JBOGZC010000104.1:0-11127 GCA_050697075.1 Solirubrobacterales bacterium
GTTTGACACGAAGTGTTTGACATTCCGGGTGCGAGCCGGAGCGAACGCCCGGCGACCGACCTACGTCGCCGTGTAAGTGCGGCCCGACTTCTTCACCCGGCCCTCCTTCTGGAGGTCGCCGAGCACCCGGTAGAGGTAGTTGGGCTTGATCCGCATCTTCTTTGCCACTTCCGCGGCGGTGATCCCCGGGTTGGCCTTGATCAGCCGGACGGCCTGGTCCGCGCGGGTACCGCCGCGACGGCGCCGAGGAGCGGCGGCGCGTTTGGATGCGGGCGGGCGTCCGGGCGGGCGCCCCGGGCCTCGCCGGCCGAGTCGTCCGCCGGTCAGGTTCGCCAGGGCGCGCTCGAGCTTCTTGCGCTCGTCATCCAACTCGCGGATTCGACTCTTGAGCAGCGAAGCCGCCTGGTCAAGTGCACTCGCCATGTGGGTCATTCCTTTCGTCGGGAGGTTGGGAAAGGTGTGTGTGTCCGCGCCCGCCTTCGCAGTGTAGTCAGGGCACAGCGCCGGGTCGAGCAAAGTATTGCGCCGCCGAGCGACAGCGATGAGTGTGAAGACTCTAGTTGAGTGGACCGCTAACTGGCGCGCCGGTGCGGCAGGGTGCGGAAGACGACGTCCCACAGTGGGGACGAGACGCCGTATCCGAAACGGTGGTCCTGGAAGTGGTGGCGCATGTGCTGCTCCCGCAACCGCTTGCCCAGCTTGGTGCGCGGTGTGTGGTGGTGCACGTGGTAGTGCGTGTAGTCGTAGGTGAGGTAGCCGATGATGAATCCGGAGAAGATCGGGTACGCGGCGGGGGTCCCGAAGATCAGCGTGTAGATCCACAGGAAGAGGGCCGCCAGCGGGACGCTCACGGCGGGCGGCATGACGAGCCGCAGCCGGTCGTTCGGGTGGTCGTGGTGGACCCCGTGGATGATGAAGTGGAGCCGGCTGCCGATGGGGTGGTCGGGCTCCCAATGGAAGACCAGACGATGCAGCCAGTACTCGGTCAGGGTCCAGATCAGGATGCCGGCGGCGACGAGCAGCGCCACCCGCCCCACGCCGTAGCCCCGGTCGGCGGCGAGCCATACGCCGGCCACCACGGCCGGGACGAAGATGATCGCCGGCACGGAGGGATGGATCCTGGAGAAGAAGTCGAGGAACCGGTTCTCGAACAGGGTGGGCGAGGAGCTGAGTTGGGCTGTCCGTTCGTGAGCTGCCATCGGCGTCGATTCTAGCTTTCCGCAAACCGCGGAAAAGCGAAAGCGGCCAATTCGGCAAAGTTGCGGCGCTTTGCGCGAATGCCCCCTGCGGGTCCGCGGGGCCGCTGGCATGATCGCGCCGCGCCTGACGAGAGGGGCGCGGCCAAAGACCGAATCGGATAGGGGGAAGGGTTGATCGAGTTCGAGCACCGTGCGATGGAGATGGCCGAGGCAATCGGGGTCGGCCGGCGCCGGGCTTCAAAGAGGCGCAAGGGCCGCCCGAGTTGCCAGGACTGCTTCTTTCACTGCCAGATGCTCTGCGCGCTCGATCTCGACGAGCCCTGCTCGACCTTTCGCCAGAACAGCTCCGATGGCCTGATCCCGCCGCGCCAGCCCGCCCTGCTGCTGCGCCAGCCGCCGCAGGAGCCCTCCGCCGAAGCGGCTTAGCCGAGGCTCCCGCGGATATGATCACCGCGCCGATGGCGGACGTCGTCGAGAGCCTGAGTCGAGTACCGCTGTTCTCGGGCATCGGGCGGGAGAAGCTGGCCAAGCTGTCCGACCGGATGGCCGAGCGCAGCTTCTCCGAGGGCAAGGCGGCGACCGAGGAGGGCAAGGGCGGCGCCGCCTTCTGGGTGATCGAGCAGGGAGAGGCCACCGTCGCTGTGAAGGGCGAGATCGTGCGAACGCTCGGGCCCGGCGACTTCTTCGGCGAGATCGCCCTGCTGGACGAGGGCGTTCGGACGGCCACGGTCACCGCGGTGACCGACATGCGCTGCCGCGGGATGACGCCCTGGGAGTTTCGGGCCTTCGTCGACGAGAATCCGGACGCCGCGTGGGCGATGCTGCAGGCGCTCGCCGTTCGGCTGCGAGAGTCGGAGCGGCGGGCCCCGAGCTGAGCCGCCCCGGCCGCTAGCCGGCCAGCGGGGTTGCCCCCAGCGCGGCCAGCTTCCGCTCCGCCTCGGCGCGCTCGGCGCCCCCCAGCAGCCACCCGGTTCTCGCGGCTTGGTAGGGGCACTCGATCTCCTCGAACACCGCCAGGCTCTTGCGAAGCGAGGCCTCGTCGTCATGCCTCACGCCCTCGGCTCGAAGGAGGACACCCTGCGCGTAGCGGTGATCGCCGACCCACCCAACGGCCTCCCTCGTGAGCTCGTCCACCCGTCCGTCCCCCGCGAGGGCAACCACCTCGGCCCGGGTCGCCGCATAGGCCGAGCGCCACCACATGGTCGTGGTCGGGACGTCGTCCACGAGCGCGACCGCCTCCGCGAGGCACCCGCGGTGGAGCTCCACATCGGCCTGGAGCATCGCCACGCCCGACGTCTGGCCGCCGCATGCCGGTGAAACGCTCGAGGCGAATCTGAACCAGTCGGCGCTCGCGTCCTCGTCGCCGCGATAGCCCAGGATCGCGCCGGCGCAGGCGAGCGCCGCGGCAAGCGCCGCGATGGGTGGCCGGTCGGCGGCCGCCCAGGCCTCGCGGAGCGCGTCCGCCATCTCCAGCGCGCTGTCCCAGTCACCGAGGAAGAAGGACGGCAGGAGCCCACGGGCCCAGCCGGAATAGACGGTGCCGACGGAGAGGTCCAGCTCGCGGGCCTGCTTCGCGTACTCGGCCGCCGCGCGGGACTCGCCGGCCGCCACCAGCGATTCGACCATCATGTGGAGCGCGTCGCTGTACTCGATGCCGACCTGAGCGCCGCCGCCCGTCTCGGCGAGCAGCTCCAGGCGCTCGCGCACGTGCTCGACCGCGTCGCCGTAGCGAACCTCGCCCCAGGCGAGCGCGGACATCGCGTCGAGCGCGCTCGACATCAGCGGCACGTCGTCGGTGCCGCGCGCCAGCTCGAGCGCCGCGCGCGAGGGCTCGGCCATCTCCGTCTCCCGCCCGAACCGCCAGGCGATCCAGGCCTCGTCCAGCAGCAGTCGGGCGCGGGTCACGGTGTCGTCATCGGGGACGAGCTCACGGCCACGCTGAAGCATCTGCGCGAGCTCGTCCTCCGGCAGGGTTCCGCTGACCCCGCCCATCCGCGCCACCATCTCGACCGTCCGCGCGTAGGCGCTCGCGGCGCGCCGCGCGTCGCCGGCGTCCTCCGAGATCGCCGCCGCCCGCTTCAGGAGCGGGATCGCCTCGTCGCCCCGCCACCGTTGGAGAGCCAACTCGGCCGCCGCGCGCAGCGCGTCGACGCGCCCGGCCTCGTCGGCCGCGAGCCCGGCCGCCTGCTCGTAGAGCTCCTGAGCCCTCGCCGTCGCGCCGCGGCGGGCCGCGATGCGGGCGGCCTCCACGCTCGCAACGTGAGCGGCCTCGCTGCGGGTCGGCGTTGGATCGAGCCCGGCCGCCTGGACCCGGTGATAGGCGACCAGCTCGGCGAGCTCCGTAAAGCGCTCGCCTGCGCGGGAGACGATGTCCTCCGCGCCGCGCTCGTGGAGCCGCGCACGCTCGGCTCGCGGGAGCGAGGCATAGGCGACGTCGCGAATCAGGTGGTGGCGAAAGCCGTACCGACCCGGCCCAACCGTGAGGCGTTCCTGGAGGAGTGCCTTCTCCGTCAGCGATCTGAGCGCGGACTCCGGCGAGGAGCCCGAGAGCTCGGCGAGCGCCACCTCGAGGAAGTTCTGGCCGAGCACCGCGGCGTGCTGGAGCATCCGCTTCTCGACCGGGGGCAGGAGGTCGAGCCTGGCCGCGATCGCGGCCTGGACCGTGTCGGGCAGATGGTCCACCCCGCGGCCCTCGGCGATCGCGCACGCCACCTCCTCGGCGAAGAACGGATTCCCGCCGGACGCCTCGGCCACCCTCGAGGCGAGGTCCTGAGTCTCGGAGGGCAACAGGGCGGTGGCCAGCGTGCCGGCCGCCTCGCGCGTCAGGGGCCGCAGCTCGATCTGGGTCACGTTCCGCGCCGCGCGACCGAAGTCCGCCCGACGCTCGAGCAGCTCGGGCCGGGTCGTGCAGATGACCAGCAGCGGGGCGTCGTCGAGCCGGAACACGACCTCCTCGACCAGGTCGAGGAGGCCGTCGTCCGCCCAGTGCGCATCGTCGATCCCGATCACCAGCGGACGCTCGCTCGCGAGCAGCGCGACGAGCCGGCGCCAGGCGTGCTTGAGCTCGTCCTCGATGTCGCCGTCGATTGCCTCGCCTCCGAGCGCGGTGCCCAGGACGGCGCCGAGCTCGTCGGCGTCCTCTGCGCCGAACTCCCTCAGACGCCGCGCGAAGGCGTCGTGCACGTCGCCAACCGAGTCATCGGCGCCGGCGCCGGCCGCAGCGCGCAGGATCTCGCCCAACGCCCAGAACGCGATCCCGCGCCCGTATGGGGGGTTGCGGCCGAGCAAGATCTGCGGCGCCGGATCGGCCGAGCGCAGGGCCTCGATCAGCTCGGCGGCGAGCCGCGTCTTGCCGACCCCCGCGTCGCCCGTGATCGTGACGAGCTCGGGCACGCGGTCGCGGACCGTGCGCCGGTAGACGAGCTCCAGCAGCGCCAGGTCGTCCT
The DNA here is from genome assembly GCA_050697075.1 of Solirubrobacterales bacterium. Lineage (GTDB taxonomy): Bacteria > Actinomycetota > Thermoleophilia > Solirubrobacterales > 70-9 > AC-56. The sequence goes on from JBOGZC010000104.1 coordinate 4,646, forward strand.
TGCGGCCGATGAAGGGCGTGCTCACCCCGTTCGTCTCCGCGCTGCCGGGAGGCGCCGCCCCGACGGCCGTCCAGGCCGCGAGCGGCTCCGAGAAGCCCTTCGCCTGGATCGGCGGTCGCTCGGCGACTCGCGCCACGCGGCAGGCGCGGGCGGCGCGCTCGCCCACGAGGACCTCCCGCGGCTCGGCGCCCTGCTGCAACCGAGCGGCCGCGTTGACCGCCTCGCCCGTGACCGAGAGGTCGCCGCCGCGTTGCGTGGCCAGCACCTCTCCTGTCTCGACCCCGATCCGAACCGAGAGCTCGCGGTCGAGCGACTCCACGCGCTTTGACAGATCGAGCGCCGCCGCTACCGCCCGGTCCGGATCGTCGCCGTGGGACTGGGGCACGCCGAACACCGCCATCACGGCGTCGCCGAGGTACTTCTCGATCGTGCCGCCGTGCTCCTCGAGGGCCGCGCGCGCGACCTCGAAGAACGGCGCCAGCCGCCGGCGGAGCTCCTCCGGGTCCAGACTCGAGGCCAGCTCCGTCGAGCCGACGAGGTCCGCAAAGACGATCGTGGCCAGCTTGCGCTCGGCGCCCTCGAGCGCGAACAGGGGCGAGCCGCACGAGGGACAGAAGCGGGCACCGTCATCCGCTGATCCTCCACATCGCGCGCAAAGCTGAGCCATGGCCGGACGATAGCGCCGCCCTGAGCGCCCTCGGGTAGGTGCTTGCACGCGCCCGAATCCGGCCCGCCGCCATAGCTTCGGGCTAGAGTGGCTCGTGACGATGCGCATCACGGTCCTGGGCAAGTCGCCCTCGTGGCAGGACGCCGGCGGGGCGTGCAGCGGGTACATGGTCGAGGACGGCGGGACTCGACTGCTGCTCGATTGCGGCAATGGCGTGTTCGCCAAGCTGCGCGAACGGGTGGACTACACGGAGCTCGACGCGGTGCTCATCTCGCACCTCCACGCCGACCACTTCCTTGACCTCGTCCCGTACGCCTACGGGCTCGCCTACGCCCCCCGCCAGCAACGTATCCCGGTTGGTGGGTACCCGGGGACGAACGCTCCCGCCCGCCCTCGGCTGATCGCTCCGGCGGGGGCACGCGAAGTGTTCCGCCAGGTGGTCGGCGCATGGGGCAAGGAGGACCTGATCGAGAAGTCCTTCGCGCTCGAGGAGTACGACGCCGGCTCGACGGTGGAGGTGGGCACGCTGCGAGCTCGATTCCAGGAGGTCCCGCACTTCACCACCACCTATGCCGTCGACTTCTCCTCGGCCAATGGCGGCGGCCGGTTCACCTACGGCGCCGACTGCCGCCCCGGTGACGAGCTGATCCGGATCGCGAAGGACACCGACCTGCTGATCGTCGAGGCGACGCTGGCCCTTCCCGAGCGGACCGGGGTCAGGGGGCACATGACCCCGGCGGAGGCGGGAGACCAGGCTCGGCGGGCCGGCGCGCACCGAGTGGTGCTCACCCACATCTCGGACGAGCTGGATCAGGATTGGGCCCGGGAGCAGGGCTCGGAGGGCTACGGCGCCCCCGTCGACATCGCCCAGGAGGGCGCGATCTACGACGTGTAGGCGGCGCGGCGCGGCAGCTAAGGTAACGCCGTGGCGCGCAATCGAGACCTCCTCGTGAACTTCGAGCGCATGCGGCGCGAGATCGACGAGCTGTTCGGGGACGCCTGGGTGGAGGGCGGCCGGTGGTCGAGCCGGCCCCAGATGGGGTTCTCGCCCCGCGTCGACGTCTACTACTGCGACGGCAAGCCGCCGCGAGCGGTGGTCAAAGTGGAGCTCGCCGGCGTCAGCCTCGACACGGTCGAGCTGGAGATCGCCGGCCGGGAGCTCGTCGTAGGGGGTGAGCGCCCCGTGCAGGAGACCGAGGGCCGGGTGTACCAGCAAGTCGAGATCGAGGCCGGTCCGTTTCGCCGCGTAGTGGAGCTCAACGCCGACGTGGTCGCGGAAGAGGCCAAGGCCACCTACGAGGACGGCATCCTGAGGGTCGAGCTGCCGCTCCGCACGAGCGAGCCCAAGTCCCGCAGGGTGCCGATCGACCAGCGCTGATGGCCGAGTCGGAGTCCGATGGCGGGCCGGCGATCGAGGTGGTGGAGACGCCGGACGTCGAGCAGGCGATCCGGGAGCGGCGCGCCCAGCCCATCCCGGCGGCGCTGCCCGTGCTCCCGCTCAAGGAGACGGTCATCTACCCGGACACGCTCACCCCGCTGGCGGTCGGGCAGCCTCGTTCGATGCGACTCGTCAACGAGGTCCTGTCCGGCGAGCGGATGCTCGCGCTGGTCGCCGCGCGCGACCCGGAGCTCGAAGAGCCCGGGCCGGACGAGCTCTACGACGTGGGGGTCGTGGGGATCGTCGCGAGGATGCTCAAGGTCCCGGACGGGACCATTCGGATCCTGGTCCAGGGAACCGAGCGGGTGCGGCTCGGCGATTACGTGGCCGAGGAGCCGTACCTTGTCGCGAGGATCGAGCCGCTCCCTGACGTCGTCGAGCCCTCCGCCGAGCTCGAGGCGCTGACCCGCAACGTCCAGCGGACGTTCACCGAGATCATCGAGCAGATCCCGTATCTGCCGGAGGAGCTCCAGCTCGCGGTCACCAACGTCGACGACCCCTCGGCCCTGACGCATCTGATCGCTGGAGCGCTGCGCATCTCCACGACCGAGAAACAGGAGCTGCTCGAGCAGGTCGACGTCGGGCGCCGTCTGCGCCGCCTCTCGGAGATCCTGGCCCGCGAGCTCGAGGTGATCCAGCTCGGGTCGAAGATCCAGTCGGAGGTCCAATCCGAGATCGACAAGGGCCAGCGGGAGTACTACCTCCGCGAGCAGCTGAAGGCGATCCAGCAGGAGCTCGGGGAGGGGGACGAGCAGCAGGCCGAGGTCAACGAGCTGCGAGAGCGCATCGAGGCGGCCGAGCTCCCCGAGCACGCGCTCAAGCAGGCGGAGCGCGAACTGGGTCGGCTCGAGCGCCTGCCGCCCGCCGCCGCCGAGTACGGCGTCATCCGCACCTATCTCGAGTGGATCATCGAGCTGCCGTGGGGCGTGACAACCGAGGACAACCTCGATATCGCCCACGCGCGCGAGGTGCTCGACGCCGACCACTACGACCTCGAGAAGGTCAAGGACCGGATCCTGGAGTACCTCGCGGTCCGGAAGCTGAACTCCGGCTCCCATGGCCCGATCCTCTGCTTCGTCGGGCCCCCGGGCGTGGGGAAGACCAGCCTCGGTCGTTCGATCGCGAAGGCGCTCGGCCGAGAGTTCGAGCGCATCTCGGTTGGCGGCGTTCGCGACGAGGCGGAGATCCGGGGCCATCGGCGGACCTACATCGGGGCGATGCCCGGGACGATCGTTCGCGCCCTGCGCGACGCCGGCTCGCGCAACCCCGTGTTCATGATCGACGAGATAGACAAGATGGGCGCCGACTTCCGGGGCGACCCCTCCAGCGCCATGCTCGAGGTCCTCGACCCGGCGCAAAACGACAGCTTCCGCGACCACTACCTCGACCTCTCGTTCGACCTCTCGGCGGCCCTGTTCATCACGACGGCGAACACGCTCGACACCGTGATCCCCGCGCTCCAGGACCGGATGGAGGTGATCAACCTCGCCGGCTACACGCTCGACGAGAAGGTCCACATCGCCAAGCGCTACCTGGTCCCCCGCCAGATCCAGCAGAACGGGCTCTCGCGAAGCCAGATCGCGTTCAGCGACGCGGCGCTTCGGGCGATCGCCGACGAATACACGCGCGAGGCCGGGGTGAGAAACCTGGAACGCGAGGTCGGCACCGTGTGCCGCAAGGTCGCTCGCGAGGTCGCCGAGGGCAAGGCAGGCAAGCGAAAGATCACGATCTCGGCGAAGCGCGCGCGGGAGCTTCTGGGCAGGCGGCGCTTCTTCGCCGAGCAGCGGCGCCGCACGAAGGACCCCGGCGTGGCCACCGGGCTGGCCTGGACGCCTGTGGGCGGCGAGGTCCTGTTCGTGGAGGCGACCGCGATGCCCGGGGACGGCAGGCTGACGATCACCGGCCAGCTCGGCGAAGTGATGCGCGAGTCGGCGCAGGCGGCGCTCTCCTGGGTGCGGGGCCATCAGCAGCAGCTGGCGCCGGACCTCCCCGACGATTGGTTCGCGACCCACGACATCCATGTCCACGTGCCGGCGGGGGCCGTGCCCAAGGACGGTCCCTCGGCCGGCGTCGCGATGGCGACCGCGCTGGTGTCGCTCGTCACCTCCAAGCCCGTCAAGGCGGACGTTGCGATGACGGGCGAGGTGACGCTCACCGGCCAGGTGCTGCCCATCGGTGGACTGAAGGAGAAGTCGCTCGCCGCCCAGCGGGCTGGGATCAAGCGGGTGATCGTCCCGAACCGCAACGAGGGCGATGTCGAGGAGATCCCCGAGCACGAGCGCCCGGGGCTCGAGTTCGTCTTCGTGGACAGCATCGAGAAGGCACTCGCGGCGGCGCTGTAGTTCCTGAACGCGGGTATATGCTCCGCGAACCAATCGACGGCGACGAGGAGAGTTTTGGCGATGGCAGCAAAGAGCACCAGGGCTGAGAAGGCGCGCCAGGCGGCACAGTCGGCGGGCTCAAACCCGTACGTACGGCGCCTGATCGAAGACCAGGAGCTCCGCAACAGCGTCATGGAGGCTTTCGGGGCGGCGCGCCACGCCTACCAGCGGATGTCGAACGGCAAGGGCCCCGTCCGGGCGGTGACCGAGGACAAGAAGGTCCAGAAGGACCTGCGCACCGCCGCCGAGTCGCTCCGCGACGCGTCCGATCGGCTTCGGGGGAAGGTCAAGCAGCGCCGGTGGGGCAGGCTGCTGGTCATCGCTGCCGTAGGCGCGACCCTGGCGGTCGTCCTCAGCGAGGATCTGCGCAAGGCGGTTCTCGACCGGCTGTTCGGGGCCGAGGAGGAGTTCGAGTACACCTCGCAGACGACGCCGACCCCGGAACCCACCGCGACGCAGTAGTTGCCGCAGGTCCATCTCCTCGTTCCCGCGCAGCGGCACGTCTTCGACGTTTCCAACGGCGAGGCGGAGGTCGCGGCCAGCACCGACTCCGCCGACGGGTTTCGTCGCTACAAGGCCCTCCAGGAGGACGGGCGGACCGTCGGCATGGTCGCGTTTCCGAACACCCTCCTGATTCGGGGGGAGCGCGCCTACCTGGTCGATCCGGGGCTCATCATGCAGGGAGGCCCGGTGATCGGCGCGCTGGCCGAGCTCGGCGTGGAGCCGGGCGAGATCAAGGACGTGATCCTCACTCACCTCCACTTCGACCACGCGGAGGGGCTTGCCGCCTGGCCCCAGCGCCGTACGTACGTGCACCGGCTCGAGACCGAGGCGCCCTACGCCCAGATCGTCTCCGGGATGCTCGAGATGGCCAACCTCGAGGTGCTCGACTCAGAGGAGGGGGAGATCGAGCCCGGGATTCGCTGGCTGCGGACCCCCGGCCACTGCGACGGACTGATCTCGCTTTGCGTCGACACCGACGAAGGGCTGGTCGTGATCGCCTCGGATTGCGTGGGCCCGCTCCCCGAGTACTTCGACGAGATGGACCTGCCGGAGGACTTCGGCCCTGAGCGCGACGAGCTGCTCGCGCAGTGGCGACGGATCCGCGACTTGGAGCCCGCGGTGGTCATCCCGGGCCACAACCCGCCGGTGAAGCTCGGCTGACAGATTTGGCCCCCGGCCGGGCGCGAGGTTGATTGCTTACACCTCCCGGGTCTAAACTCGCCCAATCGAGGCCCGATCAGGACGAGCCGGGCCCCGGCGAAGGGAAGGGAACGAGAACCGTGGAACTGAAGACCGCCAACCGGGGACAGCCCGGCGCGCGCCGGGACGGCGCGGCTCGCCTGACGGGAGAGAAGGCCGAGCGGATCGTCGACGCGATGCGACATTGCGTTGCCGAGCGCGGGATCTCCGGCGCGACCTTCGAGCACGTGTCGCGCGAGGCGGGCGTCAGCCGCGGGTTGCTGCACTACTACTTCGGGACCAAGGAGCGGCTCCTGATCGAGGTGCTCCGCAGCGACGCGGAGACCAGGATCGCGATGCTCGACCGTCCCCTGGCCCGCGCCGCGAGCGTCGACGAGGTGATCGACGTGCTCGTCTCCGGAGCAGAGGCGGTGCTCGAGACCGATCCCGGCTTCTACGTGATCCTCTACGAGCTGTTCGCCGCCGGCCGGCAGAACGCCGAGATCCGCGAGGAGCTCGCCGAGCTTTACGCGCGCAACCGCCACCACCTCGCGGAGATCCTTCGGCGCAAGGAGGCGGAGGGCGTGCTGAAGCTTCGCCTCGATGCCGAGGCCGTGGTCACCTACATGTTCGCGGCCGCGGACGGGGGCGCGCTCCAGCGCCTCGCCGACCCGGATCGTGACTTCTCCCAGGCGGTCGTAGCCGGGACCGAGGTCGTCCGCTTCCTGATCAGCCGGGGCTGAGCGCCGCCGGCCACGCCGGCCCGCGGCCGCCGCGGGCTAGCGCGGGAAGATCCTCTGCATCCTCCAGAGGA
>JBOGZC010000105.1:0-10822 GCA_050697075.1 Solirubrobacterales bacterium
GGATCCGGCAGCGGAGAGGGTGGGATTCGAACCCACGAGGCGGTTTGACCCGCCCACGCGATTTCCAGTCGCGCACCTTAAGCCGCTCGGTCACCTCTCCGAGCGCCCGGGACGATAGCGCCGGATATGGTTGGCGCATGGGTACCGGGCTTCGGGTGGCGACGGTCGGCGCGCTCCTTGCCTTCGCGGTTGCGGTGCCCGCGCGTGCAGACACAACGACGATCGGGCAGGTCGCCCCGTCGGGGAGCGCCGGAGAGTGCTTCGCCTGCACCGACTTTCAGCTTGGGACCGCGACGAGCTCGCCCTCATACGTCGTTCCGGCAGGCAATTGGCGGCGAGTCGTGTCTTGGGGGATTCGGGGCGGTGCCATGAAAAAGGGGCACGCCGCGCTTCGAATCTTCCGGTCAACGGCGACGAAAGACCGCTACCGCCTGGTCAACCAATCCGACGAGGGCACCGTGCCGGCCAAGCGCGTTTCCCGGTTCCGCGCGAATGTCGCTGTCAGGCGCGGTGACCTGCTCGGCCTGAGGACGGGTCAGGTGCCCGGCGACATCGCGCTGACGTATGAGACGAACTCGATCGATGATCTGGCGGGCCAGGTCGTTGGTGATCCCGTGATCGGGGACACGGTGGGGCCCGGGGGGGACGATGACTTGGTCTTCGCTCAGCAAGCCCTGATGAACGTCTCCGCGACGCTCTACCGACCGCCACCCGAGACGACGATCACCAAGCATCCGCCGGCCGAGACCAGCGCCCGCGGCGCCCGCTTCAAGTTCCGCTCAGACGCGCCGCGCCAGGACTTCAAATGCGGGCTCGACGACGCGCGGCTCAAGTCCTGCGACTCTCCCCGGCGCTATCGCCACCTCTCGCGCGGCCGGCATCTCTTCGAGGTGCGGGCCATCGCCGGGGGTGTCCAGGACCCGACGCCGGCCGAGTACACGTGGCGAATCACTCGCTGAGTCGACTCGCTAGGTGAGGGCCGGCGCCTCGGGCAACCGCTCGAGCGCCGCCTCCATTTCGCTCTCGGAGAACTCCAAGTCGGTGAGCTCGCCGGCGTGGTAGGCGTCGTAGGCGGACATGTCGAAGTGGCCATGGCCGCAGAGGTTGACCAGGATCACCCGCTCCTCGCCGGCCTCCTTCGCGGCCTCCGCCTCGTCTAAGACGACCCGCAGCGCATGCGCGGGCTCAGGGGCGGGAAGGATGCCCTCGGTCTGAGCGAAGCGGACGGCGGCGTCGAAGGCGGCGGTCTGGGGGATCGCGCGCGCTTCGACGAGGCCCTCCTTGACGAGGCCGGAAAGGCTGGGGGCGTCCCCGTGGTAGCGCAGCCCGCCGGCGTGCACGGGGGGCGGGACGAAGTCGTGCCCCAGCGTGTACATCGGCAACAGCGGGGTGAGGCCCACGGTGTCGCCGAAGTCGTACCGGTAGGCCCCGCGGGTGAGCGTCGGGCAGGCGGCCGGCTCGGCCGCGAGGAACCGGGTGTCGAGGCCCTCGCGAATCCGCTTGCGAATCAGGGGGTACGCGAGCCCGGCGAAGTTCGAGCCTCCACCCACGCAGCCGACGACTACCTGGGGGTACTCGCCGGCCAGCTCTAGCTGCTGCAGCGCCTCCTGCCCGATCACGGTCTGATGCAGGCAGACGTGGTTGAGCACCGATCCAAGCGCATAGTTGGTGTCGTCCGCGCCGGCCGCGGTCTCGACCGCCTCGGAGATCGCGATGCCGAGGCTGCCGGTCGAGTGCTCTGCCTGGGCGCGCCCCGCATCGGTGAGCTCTGATGGGCTGCGGTGGACGGTCGCGCCCCAGGTCTCCATCATCGCCCGCCGGTAGGGCTTTTGGTCGTAGCTCACGCCGACCATGAACACCTCGCACTCGAGGTCGAAGAGCCGGCAGGCGAGCGCCAGCGCCGAGCCCCACTGGCCGGCGCCCGTCTCGGTGGCAAGCTTGCGGACGCCCTCGCGCTGGTTGAAGTAAGCCTGGGCTACCGCGGTGTTGGGCTTGTGCGAGCCCGCGGGCGAGCCGCCTTCGTACTTGTAGTAGATGTGGGCGGGGGTATCGAGCGCGCGCTCCAGGCGGCGGGCGCGGTAGAGCGGCGTCGGGCGCCAGAGCTTGTAGATCTCCCGCACCTCCTCGGGGATCTCGATCTCGGGCTCCGCCGAGACCTCCTGCTCGATCAGCCCCATGGGGAAGATCGGCGCCAGGTCCTCGGGCCCCAGGGGCGCCTTCGTCGCGGGATGAAGCGGCGGCGCCGGGGCGCCCGGCAGGTCCGGGAGGAGGTTCACCCAGTGGGTGGGGATCTCCGATTCGGCCAACAGGTACTTGACCGTGTCTTCCATGGGGGGTCTCGATCCTATGAGGATCGCTTCCTTAAGATCAACCCGATGGCCGTCGACGGCACCTGGAACGTGTATCTGTCGGGGGAGATCCACTCCGATTGGCGCCAGCGGATTGCCGACGGGGTGCGCGACGCCGGACTGCCCGTCGAGCTGCTCGCCCCGGTCACCGACCACGCCGCCTCCGACGACGTCGGGGCAGACATCCTGGGCGAGGAGGACAAGCCGTTCTGGCGTGATCACAAGGGGGCCGGCGTCAACGCGGTTCGCACCCAGACGCTCCTGCGCCGGGCGGATCTGGTGGTGGTGAGATTCGGCGACAAGTACAGGCAGTGGAACGCGGCGTTCGAGGCGGGCTACGCGGCGGCGCTCGGAAAGCCCCTCGTCACCCTTCACGACCCCGAGCTGACCCACGCGCTCAAGGAGGTCGACCGCGCGGCCATGGCCGTGGCCGAGACGCCCGAGCAGGTGGTCGAGGTGCTTCGCTACGCGACCTCGGGCTGAGGTGGCCCCGGACGCCGGCGCATCGCGTCCGGCCGAGCCACCGGAGACCGACCGGGCGGACGGCGTGTTCGAGGGCGGCGGGGTGAAGGGGCTGGCGTTCGCGGGTGCGATCGCCGCTGCGGCCGACGAGACCGGGGTCCGGAGCTGGGTCAACGTGGCGGGGACCTCGGCCGGCTCGATCGTGGCAGCCCTTCTGGTCGCGGGCTTCGACGCCCAGGGCCTGCGCGAAGTTCTCGAGCACACCGAGTACCGGCGATTCGCCGACTACGGCTTCGGCGGCAGGTGGATCGGCGGGCTGCGGAACGCGCTCCGCTCGCGTGGGATCGCCCGAGGCGAGTACTTCCGCGAGTGGCTGGGGGAGCGGCTCGCCGAGTCGGAGCTCCGCAATCCGGATGCGACGTTTGCCGACATCGCCCGTCGAGACCTGCCGGCGGATCTGCCCGAGGCGCAGCGCGAGAAGGCCCGCTACAGGCTGCGCGTCATCGCGTCCGATGTCACGGCCGGCCGGATGATGGTCCTGCCGGACGACCTCGGCGAGTACAGCGAGACCCCGGACGGGCAGCCGATCGAGGTGGGGGCGTTCAAGTTGGCCGACGCCGTCCGGATGAGCATGAGCTTTCCGTTCTTCTTCGACCCGGTGACGTTGTATCGCGACGGGCGCCCGCACCTGATCGTGGACGGCGGCGTGCTGTCCAACTTCCCCGTCTGGCTGTTCGACAGCCCCGACCCGATCAAGCGCCGCACCTGGGGCTTTCGACTTCATCAGGGAGAGGGCCCGGAGGCGCCGCCCTACCACGAGGTGCCGCGGCCGCTGTGGCCGATCCCGCTCGCCAAGGCGATCTTCGCCTCGACGACCGAGGCCTGGGATCAGCGGATGTCGGAGGCGACCACTGTCCGCACCGTGAGCATCCCGACCGGCTCCGTGAAGACGCTCAACTTCGACCTGGGCCCGGAGGACCGCGACTACCTCTATCGGTCTGGCTACGAGACCGCGCGCGAGTTCTTCCGCGCCGAGCCCGAATACATGAACAGCTACGGCCGGCGGGGCTAGACGCGCCTCGGCTTGTAGGGGGCTCAGCGACCGGCGTGCTTGACGTACGAGGACCACGGGCACCAGCGGCGCCCGAGCCAGTCGGCGCGATGGTTCTCCACGTAGGTCGGGCTCGCGTCGCAGACCTCGATGAAGGCTTGCGCCAAGACGATCGATCGCGACCCCATCGTGTAGGACCAGGGCTGGTTGTACGGCCTGCCGGTCCGAACGATGCCCGAGACGATGCGTCGCTCGCGTCGCGGCTTGGATAGGTCGCCTCGCAGTTGGCTGATTGCCTTCTGCTCCCGCGCCAAGATGACGAAGGTCTGGTTGCTGCCCTTAAAGCCGAGCGTGAAGAACGCTCCCGGCTGCCCGGCGCCGGCGCCCGTGACCGTCGGTCCGAGGCAGACGGCCGCGCCCAAGACGATCGCCAGAAGCCAACGACGTCTACTCACGTTCCCTTCATCTCCGGGCTGGATAGTCGGTGGCGTGGACGAGATGGCTCTCCCGGTGGAATCACTCGCCGCACCGTGGCCTTCGTGCCCTCTCTGCGGCGAGGCCCACCCGCGCGAAGACGCATGCAACCCCGAATGGCGCGTGGTCCGCATCTGGGACCCGGTCGAGTCCCAGGCCACCGGGCCGCGTTACTACGTGGACGCGGATAGCGCTATCCAGCCGCGACCGCGGCCGGGCGGCGTTCGCCGAGCGCCGTGACCGCGCCGCGGCCCGGTCGGACGGCGATGTTGCGCCGCGAGGCGTGCTCGGCGCCGTCCTGAGTGGGCTGAAGCTCACGGTGCGTCAGCACGGTGCGGATCACGATCTGCATCTCCAACATCGCGAAGCTGGCACCGATGCAGCGGCGGCGCCCGCCGCCGAACGGGATCCACGTGTAGGTGCCGGGCGGCTCATCCAGGAAGCGCTCCGGACGAAACTCGTAGGGGTCGGGGTAGATCTCCGGGTCGTGGTGAATGAGATAGGCGTTCGGAACCAGGCAGGCTCCCACCGGGTACATCCACCCGCCGACCTCGAACGGAGTCTTGACCAACCGCGGCTCGACGTTGGGAAGGACGGGCCGGCGGCGCAGGGTCTCCTGGATCGTCGCGACTAGATAGGCGTCGCCGTCGGTGTCGAGCTCGCCCACCAGCCGAGACAGCACGCGCGGCTGGCGGGCCAGGCGCTCGAAGGCCCAGGCAAGCGAGGACGCGGTCGTCTCGTGTCCGGCGACGAGCAGGGTCATCAGCTCGTCACGAAGCTCCTGGTCCGACATGGGCGAGCCGTCCTCGTGGCGCGCCTCGAGCAGCATCGCCAGCACGTCGTCACGCTCGCCGCTCCCTTCCCGTCGCTCGTGGATCAGTTCGAACAGGAGGGCGTCGGTCTCCTGCTGAAGGCGAACGAACTCGGCGAACGGGCCAAAGCGCTCCAGGATCCGGACCAGCAAGCCGTCCGGGTCGGGCGGCATGAGGCTGATCGGCCGGTCGCCGAAGGCGAGAAGCTCGCTCAGGCGCTCGCGAAGCGCGTCGAGGCGCGGGCCCGGGTCCAGACCGAAGACGGCTCGCAGGATGATCTCCAAAGTGAGCCGCTGCGTCCGGGGCTGCAGCGGGATGCTCCCGCCGCCCGGCCAGCTCTCGACCTCCCGCTCGGCGACCTCGGCCATGAGCCCCCCGAGGCGCGCCATCTTCTCGCCGTGGAAGGCGGGGAGGACCAGCTTTCTCTGCTCCATGTGGGGCCCCTCGTCGAGCAGGATCACGGAGTTCTTCCCCACCAACGGCTCGAGCACCCGCGACCCCTCGCCTGGGTGGAGGACGTCGGCAGGCGCCATGAACACCTCCTTCACCTCATCCGGGTCGGAGAGCACCACGAAGGGCGGCGAACCCGGGAAGCGGGTGGTGAAGCGCTTGCCGTAGCGGGCCCGAAGGCGCTCGGGATAGGCGAGCGGACGCGTCCACACCCCAATCGCCTGGATCAGGCTCGGGTACCGCGGCCCTGGGGGTAGAGCTGAACGCATCACCACCTCGCCTCCGAATCAAAGCATCTCCCGGCTGCAGCGGTCGCAGTGTGATCATGCGCACAGTGCACCGGCCGCTAGCCTTCCCACGGACCATCTCGGAGGGGTGGCAGAGTGGTTGAATGCGGCGGTCTCGAAAACCGTTTCACGTCTTAAGGGCGTGACGAGGGTTCGAATCCCTCCCCCTCCGCTTCAAGTCGGGAAGGGCCTGGAAATTGAGTGTTTCCCGATCGGTGACTCAACAGCCAAGTCGCCGAGATCGGCCGAAATCTCCGGCGTCAAGGCCTGGTTCCGCACGCCTGTCGCCCAACAAGCGGATCGCGCACCGATCGCTTGGCCGGATGGGGCTAGGGCCGAGGAAGCTGAAGGTGCGGCTCGGAAGCGCAGAACTTGCGGCCGCCGTTGGGCTCCTGGAGGGCTGCCGCACCGGCGCACCCAGCCTTCAGCGCCTTATCCGCATCTTCAGGGCCTGCGTCGGTCATCACCAGCGGCGCCTCCCCGGGGTCGGGGTACTCGCCCAACATAGAACACCCAGCGATCGTCGCCGAAGGCCGTAAAGGCCTGGGTGTTGAGCGCAAGATGGGTGCCCTGCGGATTGAGCCTTCTCGGCTCAGCGCTGGATCACCGCGACCTGGGAGGGAGAATTGCCCGTGGGCACCCTAGCCGGGCTCTTCGGCGACAGCTTCCCGGTGCCACTGACGTTGAACTGGGAGACGTTGTCGCGGATGTTGTTGGTGACATAGACGCTATAGCTACCCGGGCTGACCGTCACCGCGACCGGGTCGGTGTCGGCGGAAGCCACCCTGCCCGGGCTCTTCGGCGAGAGCTTCCCGCCTGCGCCGATGTTGAACTGGTAGATCCAGCCGTGGGAGTCGTGGCCCACAGCCTTGCTTGTGACATAGACGCCGTGGCCGTTCGGGCTCGCCGCGATGGCAACCGGGTCACCCGCCGCGGCCACCCTGGCCGGGCTCTTCGCGGCCAGCTTGCCACCCGCGCCAACGTTGTACTGGGAGAGGTCGCCGTCGAGACCGTTGGCGACGTAGACGCTGTGGCCGTCCGGGCTCACCGCTATCCCCAGCGGGGAAAAGCCGGCGGCCACGGCCGCCGGGCTTTTGGGCGTAAGCCTGCCTCCCGCGCCGATGTTGTATTGGGAGACCTTGCGATTCATGAAGTTGGTGACGTAGAGGCTTTTGTTGTTCGGGCTCACGACCACTCGGTTGGGTGAACCGCCCGCGAGTACGGTTGCGGGGACTTTCGGCGAGAGTTCGCCTCCCACACCGGCGTCGTACTGGGAGACGAAGTTGCTGGATTCGTCGGCGACATAGACGCTGTGGCCGTCCGGGCTTGCCGCCACGCCGAACGGGTCGTTGCCGCCAGAGGCGACCGTCGCCGGGCTCTTGGGCGTAAGTCTGCCTCCCGCGCCGATGCTGTATTGGGAGATGCTGTTGTCCATGATGTTCGTGACGTAGGCGCTGTGGCCGTTGGGACTCACGGCCAACCCGGAAGAGTCGTTCCCAGCAGCCACCATGGGCGGGGATAGGGGCGCCAGCAGCCCGCCCGCCCCGACCCTGTACTGCGAAACGCTGCCACTGGTGTTCGTGACGTAGGCGAACGGCGCAGTCTGCGCGGGAGTCGCGGCTATGAGAAGCACAGCGGCAAGGGCCGCTGCGAGCAACCCAAGGCGAGGCGCGTTTCGCGAAGTCAGCCGATGGAACGCGTGGGGCATCTGGTGACCTTCCGGTCTGGGGGCGAGCTAGGGGGGAGGCCAACAGATTGGCGAAGGGCAGGCCGCGCAGCCAAGTCAGGCCATTCCGCTCCCTCCTAGCTAACCATCCAACGGAACGACCCTACTCCTTTGAGCTCGCGTCGCCTGATGCACGGCCCCCAACGCTGCCAGGCCATGCCACGCGAAACAGCAGCTGTCGCTTGGACGCACTTGATTAGCCCCGCAGAACGGGCTTGAGCTCTTCCTCGCACCACTCACGGAAGCTCGTCGGCGTCGAGTTCTCCCGCGTCCGCTCGACGGCGTTGTCGAGGCCTTCGTTCTTCGCCCAGGCCATGTCGGTCATGCCCTGCGCCATCGCATCGGTCATGCCGAACCCGACGAACCTGTCCTTGTAGGCCTCGAAGGTCGTCTGCTGGAAGCGGACCTTCTTGCCGAGGACGTCCGAGATGATCTCGGCCATGTCGCTGAAGGACAGGTCCTCGCGGCCGAGCAGCGGAACCTCGTCGACGCCGTTCCAGCTCTTGTCGAGCAGCAACCGCGAAGCGACGGCGGCGATGTCGCGGGTAGCGACGGTCGGCAGCTTGCGGTCGCCCTGGATCGGCGAGAAAAAGAGGCCCTGGCTCTTGATCGCCGCGGCCTGGCGGACCGTGTTGTCCATGAACGACGGATTGGTCAGGGCCCGGTAGGCGACACCGGTGCTGGCGATTAGGTCGTCCATCGCCAGCGAGCCGGTGACGTAGCCGGCCCGCGCCGCCCATTGGGTACCACGGCCGAGCGCCGAGACGCCGACGACGCGGCTGACACCGTGATCCTTGAAGGCTTCGGCGGCGGGCCGGGTGAAGCCGACAAAGGCGGCTTCAACCGAACGCGCCTGCGGGTCCGGCGGTGCCAGCCAGAAGACGGCATCCGCGTCGTCGAACGCGGGCTTGACCACATCGGCATCGCCGTGCGAGCCCTCGACGACCTCCACACGGTCGCGTGCCTTCGGCGACAGCCGCGATGGATCGCGCGCGATGACGCGAAGCGGCTCGTCGCTGTCGAGGACGTTCTCGAGGACCTGACGGCCGATAGTTCCTGTCGGGGCGGTGATGACGATCATGTGCTCTCCTGGGTCGTGGTTTTCGCGGGCCCGGACCGACGGCTGCCACGTCCGGCGCTGTCGGCACTGAGCCACCGACGACAGGCACGGCTCAGCAAGGGGATCACCAACCACGTCAGCGCCGCGACCATCAGCACGCTGAGCAGCAACGTGCGAAGCGGCAGCGGCCATCGCGCCATCGTCGGACCGAGAACGTCGAGGATCAGCGTGATCGTCGCGTAAGCCCCTGCCCACGTGATCAGGGCGAGCTTGTGCCTGGGTGGAGCTTTGGCTGGCGTTCCTTCGGTCTGGCTAGGCGACATCGGGGACCTCCTTCGAGCCTCACTCTTATGTCAGTCGCTGCCATCACACCGTAGCACACGATGTCAGTGACTGACGTGAGTCAGGTAAGATGAGCGTGAATGGCGCGATGGAAGCCCGATAGTCGGGGCAGGCTGCTGGAGGCGGCGCTGGACCTCTATGCAGAGCGCGGGTTCGAGCAGACCACGGTCGCCCAGATTGCGAAGCGTGCGGGACTCACCGAACGGACTTACTTCCGGCACTTCCCGGACAAGCGGGAGATCCTCTTCGGCAGTGCCGGCGAACTGCAGGCGGCTCTCGTTGGCGCGGTGGCGGATGCCGATGACTCACTCGCGCCTATCGACGTAGTCGGCTCTGGCCTGGAGGCCGTCCCTGCGGTGATCCCAGATCGCGAAACCGCGCGGCGACGGCAGGCGATCATCGCCGCGAACCCCGAGCTGCAAGAACGCGAGCTGACTAAGTTCGCATCCCTTTCGGCGGCCGTCGCCGACGCGCTCCGCCACCGCGGCGTGAAGGACCCCGCCGCCAAGCTCGCGGGCGAAGCAGGGATGGCCGCCTTCAGGATTGCGTTTGATCGCTGGGTCGAGGAGTCGAACGGCAACGATCTCAGGGAGCTCATCCGCGAGTCGATCGACGAGCTAAAGGTCCTCGCAGTCGATACGGCCGTCTGAGCGTGGAAAGCTGGGCGGTCCACCGTCACCTACCCGGGGCACGACGCATGCTTCCTCCCTTAGTTGGCTGCGGAGGCTGAAACGGTCTCCTGAAGACCGTTACAGGTCTCGAAAACCGTTTCACGTCTTAAGGGCGTGACGAGGGTTCGAATCCCTCCCCCTCCGCTTCGAGCCGAGAACTCCCTGCAAAGAGCTAGGTTCAGCCGGACCGTTTCGCCCGGTCAGAGCGTCAATTTGAGCCGCATCGGGCTGGTGTAGCCGCTGATCTGGCGTCTGCCGCCCAACGAGCCGATCGCGCGCCGATCGCACAGATGGCCGAATGACCGGGGTGCCCTTTCGGTCATGTGTATCTCCTTGATCGGGGACGCCTGAGGCTACTTCCGAGTTCCCGAGCCCCTTGGGCTCGTCGCCGGGTCCGCGCCTCCGCGTGCGCGCCACGTTCCTCGGGACGGATGCGTGCGCGGGACGTGGAAGGTGGAACGCAAGAAGGACGCGGCCACGCCGCACGTCACACCGTTCGAAGCGCTGCCGGAACCGCAGACGATCTCGCCGAGCGCAATCGCGCCCGGCCCGCGTGGCGGCCGACTCCCGTGTCGGACGAGGACCGACAGCAGTCACGCGACGGCAGTGGAGGTCATGGCCGCACGGTGGGCCTCGGCGGGCGACGGCACACCGGGCGGAAGGAGCGCGACCTTGGCCCTGCAGGCTGGTTAGCGGGGCTCCGGCCCCTATGCTCACCTCGATGTCGCTACGCACAGGTGGCGGGAGTGGCCGCGATCTCGCGATTGATCTCGGCACCGCTAACACGCTCGTGTACGAGCGCGGGCGCGGGATTGCCCTCAACGAGCCTTCGGTTGTGGCGATCGATACGCAGAGTGGGACTGTCCACTCGGTCGGCGATGCGGCGCGTCGCATGATCGGCCGCACGCCAGCGACGATCTCGGCGATCCGCCCGCTGCGGCACGGCGTCATCGCCGACTTCGAGGTGACGGAGCGGATGCTTCGCCACTTCATTCGCAGCGTGCGCCCCCGCCCCTACCCGCGCTCCCGAGTGGTCATGTGTGCACCATCGGGCATCACCGACGTCGAGAAGCGGGCGCTCGAAGAGGCGTGCCTCGCGGCCGGCGCGCGCCGGGTGCACTTGATCGATGAGCCGATCG
>JBOGZC010000106.1:0-10714 GCA_050697075.1 Solirubrobacterales bacterium
GTCGGCGCTCGAGCGCCGGTTCCAGCAGATCAAGGTCGACCAGCCCTCTACCGGTGACACGGTCTCGATCCTCGAGGGGCTGCGCGAGCGCTACGAGGAGCACCATCGGGTCAGAATCAGCGACGACGCCCTGGCCGCGGCGGCGGAGCTCGCCGATCGCTACATCTCGGATCGGTTCCTGCCCGACAAGGCGATCGACCTGATCGACGAAGCCGCCTCCCGGATGCGCATCAAGTCGATGTCGCAGCCGCCCGTGTACCGCGACCTCGAGGAGGAGATCGAGGAGACGCGGCGCGCGAAGGAGGCCGCGATCGAGGCCCAGGAGTTCGAGAAGGCGGCGAACCTGCGCGACAAGGAGCGCCAGCTCACCAACAACAAGCGCGAGCTCGAGGACCAGTGGGCCGATGGCGACCGCGGCGACCGCCCCGAGGTCGGCGAGGAGGAGATCGCGGACATCGTCTCGATGTGGACCGGCATCCCCGTCTTCAAGCTCACCGAGGCCGAGACCAAGAAGCTCCTGCGCATGGAGGACGAGCTGCACAAGCGGGTGATCGGCCAGGACGTGGCGATCACCGCCGTCTCGAAGGCGATCCGCCGCTCGCGCGCCGGGATCAAGGACCCGAAGCGCCCGGCGGGCTCGTTCATCTTCCTGGGCCCATCCGGGGTCGGGAAGACGGAGCTCGCCCGGACGCTCGCGGAGTTCCTGTTCGGCGACGAGGAGTCGATGGTCCGGATCGACATGTCCGAGTACATGGAGAAGCACGCGGTCTCCCGGCTGGTCGGCTCGCCCCCGGGCTACGTCGGATACGACGAGGGTGGCCAGCTGACCGAGGCGGTGCGCCGCAAGCCCTACTCGGTGCTGCTGCTCGACGAGATCGAGAAGGCCCACCCGGACGTGTTCAACATCCTCCTGCAGATCCTGGAGGACGGACGGCTCACCGATGCCCAAGGGCGGACGGTCGACTTCCGGAACACGATCGTGATCATGACCTCCAACATCGGCGCGAAGGACATCGCCCGCAACGTGTCCTTCGGGTTCGGGACCTCGGACGAGACCGGCACCTCATACGACGACATGAAGGACCGGATCATGGGCGAGCTGAAGAAGGTGTTCCGCCCCGAGTTCCTGAACAGGATCGACGAGGTGATCGTCTTCCACAAGCTGTCCCGCGACGAGATCAAGGTGATCATCGACCTGATGATCGGCCGGGTCCGCGCGCAGATCGCCGAACACGAGCTCCAGCTGGAGCTCGACGGGGAGGCGAAGGACCTGCTGGTGGACCGCGGTTGGGATCCGGCCATGGGCGCAAGGCCGCTGCGCCGCGCGATCCAGCGCTACATCGAGGACCCGCTGGCCGACGAGGTGCTGCGACACGGCGACATCGTGCCCGGGACGACCGTGGTGATCGAGCGCGATCCCTCGGGGGACGAGAGCGAGCGACCGCTGAAGATGAAGCTCGTCAAGCCGAAGAAGCGCCCCGCCAAGAAGCGGGAGCCGGTTGGCGTGGCCGCGAAGTCGGGCGACGACGGGCCCTCCTCGGCGCCCGACGACCCTATGCCCGAGCCGACGGGCGAGGGCGAGGGCCCGACCGACGGGTCGCCGCCCTCCGACGAGCCCGCCGAGGGCTCCGAGCCCGAGACCCAATAGGTTCCGCCCGCACGCGCGGTTAACTTCAGCCCCGTGGCGCGGGGCCCCCTAGCCGTCGTCCGTGAGCTCGCGTGACGCTTCGGCTCGGCGACACAAGCCGAGCATGGTGGACCCTGGTGGGCGCCTGCACCGGCCTCTTTGTGCTGATGCTGGACTCAACGGTCGTCGCGCTGGCGCTGCCGGAGATTCGGGACGAGCTCGGGGTGTCCGCGGCGGGGTTGCAGTGGGTGATGAACGGCTATCTGCTCGTCATCGCTGCCGTGGTGGTCACCGGGGGGCGGCTTGGCGACATGTTCGGGCGCCGGACGGTGTTCACCATCGGGCTGGTCGTCTTCGCGGGTGGCTCGGTGCTCTCCGGGGCCGCCTGGAGTGAGGGCGCGATCATCGCCGGTCGCGTGGTCCAGGGGATCGGGGCCGCGGCCATGCTGCCGCTGTCGCTGTCGATCGTGTGCGACGTCTTCCCGGAGGCCGACCAGCCGCGCGCCCTGGGGATCTGGGCGGCGATCTCCGCCCTCGCGCTTGCCATCGGACCGCTGATCGGCGGCCTGCTGGTGGACCTGGATTGGAGGCTGATCTTCTGGATCAACGTCCCCGTGCTGGCATTCGGCGCGGCGGTGATGGTCGCCATCGTGCCCGAGACGCGCGACGAGACCGCCAGCCACCACCTTGACATCGCCGGCCTCGTGGTCCTGGCCCTGGGACTGACCGCGATCGTGCTGCCGTTGATCGAGTCGGCGGAATGGGGCCTCGGTTCGGCTCGCACCATCGGCGTGCTCGGCCTGGGAGTGGTGCTGCTCGGCGTTTTTTGGGTGGTCGAGCACCGGGTCGCCGGACCCATCGTCGAGTTCCAGCTATTTCGCAACGGGCCCTACTTCGGCGCCAGCGCGGCCGCCTTCGCGCTGGTCGGCGCCTACTGGAGCCTGATGTTCTTCCAGCCCACCTACCTGCAGGATTCGCTCGGCTATTCGGCCACGACGACCGGGCTCCTGATCCTCCCGGTGACAGTCCCCATGGTCGTGATCTCCCCGCTCGCCGGAAGGCTGATCGCCCGGTTCGGCGCCCGCGGCCTGATGACCGTCGGGATGTTGTGCGGCCTGGGGGGCTTGGTGATCCTCACCCGAATCGACGAGAGCTCCGGCTACGCTCTGGTGCTGCCCGGGTACCTGCTCTTCGGGGTCGCCCTCGGCCTCGTGTACGCGCCGATGTCCAGCGCGGCCATGGCCGCGATGCCCGCCGAGAAGACCGGGATCGCCTCGGGCGTGCTGGCGATGGACAGGGTGCTCGCCGGCGCCGTCGGGCTGGCGCTTACCGGGGCCATCTTCCAGAGCCTCCTCGGTCCGGACAGCTTCCCGGTCGCCCTGGGCCGCTCAAACTGGCTGCTCGTGGGGATGCTCGTCGTGGGCACCGTGCTGACCTGGCTGTTCGTGCGTTCCGCGCCGGCGACGCCAGGTGACTCCGCGGTCGCCGGATCGCCTCCGCCGGAGCAGCTCGCACACCACCAGCACCACCGCAGGTTCCACCTGTAGGCCGCTCGGCGGCAAGCCCGGTAGCGGGGTCCCGGGCGGATACGGTGCACGCGATGCCGTCAAAGCTCGACGCCCTGCGCCTGCGCCTTGCCGAGGTCAGCGACCTGGGACGGGCGCGCGCGCTGCTCGATTGGGATCAGCGAACCCAGATGCCGGCGGCCGGGGCCGAGACCCGCGCCGAGCAGGTGGCGACGCTCGCCCGGATCCGTCACGAGCGCCTGGTGTCGGACGAGCTCGGCACGGCGCTGGACGCGGCCGCGGCGGAGGTCGAGGGGCGGCCATACGAGTCGGATGACGCAAGCCTGGTAAGGGTGGCGCGCCGGGAGTGGGAGAAGGCGCGCCGGGTCCCGGCGGCGTTGCGGGCGGAGATCACCCGCGCGGCCTCACTGGCCGAACACGCCTGGGTGGAGTTCAGGGAGCGCTCGGACTTCGCCGGATTTCTTCCATACCTGGAGCGCAACGTCGAGCTGCGGCGACGCTACGGGGAGTGCTTCGAGGGGTTCGAGGGCTTCGAGCATCCCTACGACCCACTGCTTGACGACTTCGAGCCGGGTATGACGACGGAGGAAGTGCGCGCCGTCCTCGCCGACCTTCGCGATGGCGTGCGCCCCTTGGTGGCCGCAGTTGCCGGCCGGGCCGATTCCGTGGACGATTCCTGCCTGCATGGCGACTTCCCGGTGAGCGCCCAGGAGGCGCTGGCGCGCGAGGTCGTGGCCGGCCTGCCGCTGCAGCCCGACGCGTGGAGACTCGATCCGACTGTTCACCCGTTCGCGACCGCGATCTCCCCCGCGGACATTCGCATCACGACCCGATTCGACCCCACCTACATCGGCACGGCCCTGTGGTCGGTGATCCACGAGGCGGGCCACGCTCTCTACGAGAACGGGATCGCGAGCGAGTTGTGGCGCTCGCCGCTCTGTTCAGCGCCTTCGCTGGGCTTCCACGAATCCCAGAGCCGCCTGTGGGAAAACTGGGTGGGCCGCGGCCGGCCCTACCTGGAGCACCTCCTTCCGCGACTCCGTGAGCTCTTCCCGGAGCACTACGGGGACGTGAGCCCCGAGGCGCTCTATCGGGCGGCGAACCGAATCGAGCCCTCCTTGATTCGCGTCGAGGCGGACCAGGTCACCTACAACCTCCACATCGTGCTGCGGTTCGAGCTCGAGCTCGAGCTCTTCGAGGGGCAACTCGAGGCCGTGGACCTACCGGAGGCATGGAGCGCTCGCATCGCCGAGTACCTGGGGCTCGAAGTGCCGGACGACGCGGCCGGCGTGCTTCAGGACGTGCACTGGTCCGGCGGGGCGTTCGGCTACTTCCCGACCTACTCGCTGGGCAACGTGATCGCGGCCCAGATCTGGGACCTCGCGATCGAGCAGGTCGCCGAGCTCGAGGACCGCATCGCCGCCGGGGAGCTCGTTCCGCTCCGCGACTGGCTTCGCGACCGCCTGTACCGGCACGGCGCCAAGTTCATGCCGAAGGAGATGCTCGAGCGATTGGTGGGCGGCCCGATCGATGTCGCGCCGTATGTGCGCCAGCTGCGTGAGCGAGCGGTTGAGATCTACGGGATCCCGGGCTAGAACCTAGGACAGCGATGCAGGGACACTCGAGGGGACCCGGGGTGCACGGCTCCTCGGCGGCCCGGTCTGGAGCGCGCGTGCGCCTTGTTTCGGGACGAACGTGACGCCCTTGCGCACGGCCTTCTCGGGTCGCCGGCCGGCGGCCCGAAGTTGTGCGCGCTCGAGTACCCGTCGGATCACCACCTTCATCTCGAAGGTGGCGAAACTCGCTCCGATGCAGCGCCGAACGCCGCCACCGAACGGCAGCCACGTGTAGGTGTCCGGCGGATCCGGGCCGAGAAAGCGCTCGGGGCGAAACTCGGCCGGCTTGGGGTAGCGATCGGGCCGTCTGTGGATCACGGCGATCGACGGGTTGATCTCGACGCCAGGCGGGATGAGGTAGCCGCCGACCTCGAAGGGCTCGTCGCGGACAACGCGGCCGATACCGGATACCACGGGCCGCACCCGGAGCGCCTCCTTGACGACCGCGTCCAAGTAGGCATCGTCGCCGTCCGAGAGGGCTGCGCGCAGTCGCTCGAGGACGCGCGGGTTTCGCAGCAAGAGCTCGAATGTCCACGCGAGGCCGGTGGCCGTCGTCTCGTGTCCGGCCACCAGCATGGTCACCAGCTCGTCACGCAGCTCCTGGTCGCTCATCGGCCGGCCCTCCTCGTCGCGCGCAAGCACCAGCATCGAGAAGACGTCTTCGCGTTCGGCGAGATCGGGCGCCTCGCGGCGGCGGGCGATCTCGTCGTAGATCAGCTCGTCGACCCCCCGCCGGCGTTGCTCGAACTGGCGCATGCGGCCGCCGACGCCGACGCGCCCGCCGGTGAGCACCATCATCGCCACGCCAAGCCGCGTTCCGACGGGGTCGAGCATCGTCCGCAGGCGGCGCTTGAGCTCCCGCTCGCGCGGCCCTTCCTCGACACCGAACACGGCGCGCACGATCACCTCGAGCGTCAGCGACCGCATCGAGGGCAACAGCGGAAACACCTCTCCGATGGGCCATCCGTCGATCGCACGATCGGCCGCGGCGATCATCACCTCCTCGTAGGCTCGCATCCGCTCGCCGTGAAAGGAAGGGAGCATCAACCGTCGCTGGCGCAGGTGCTCGGCACCGTCGAGCAGCAGCACCGAGCGCGCGCCAACAACCGGTCCCAGGACCGCGTTGGCCTCGCCTGCGTGCAGCTGGTTCGCGGGCCCGCGGAACACCTGCCTGACGCCCTCGGGCTCGAAGACCATCACGAATCGCGGGTCGAACAGCGTCCCGAAGGTGACGACGTCGCCGTAACGCCGCCGGCACGCATCGAGGAAACGCCCCGGCGCAAAGATGAACCCGAGCGTCTGGACGAGCCGCGGCAGCGGCGGCCCGGGCGGAACCTCCGATGGCCTGGTGGTCGTCATGGCCATGTACGAATCGTGACGGATTGACTGGGCTCGGACTCCCCGATCGCACAACTGGCGCTCTCGACGGGGTGACCGGAAGCGGCGCACTACCTCGGTGGGGAGTCCTCCGCGCGGCTGGCGCTGTCGGCCCGATCGACCTCGCCAGCGAACTCGATCAGGCGAGCGAGGAAGGCGTCCTCACCCTCACGGTGAGGCCAGTGGCCGGCGCCCTCCACGATCAGCGAATCCGAGCCGGCTCCGAGCAGGGCGACGGTTCGCTGATAGAGGTCGGGGTCGAGAATGTCGGTCGTGCCGCCGACGACGAGGCCTCTTGCCAAGGGGGGCTGCGCCAACTCGGGGGCCGGCCGCGGCGAGAGCGCGCGGTAGTAGTCGAGAGCCCCGCTCAGCGAGCGCTGGTCAGCGAAGGCGCTCTTCGCGTCGGCGAGGGATCGCTCTCGAGCCGCGCCGCCCCAGTTTGGCGACCAGCGCCGGTAGAGGGTGTCGAGGTAGGCGAAGTCGGCGCGGCGCACTGCCTTTTCGGCCCACGGCATCTTCAGCGCGAGGAAGTGACGAGCGGCCCAGAGCGTCGACGGGTTGCGGGGCAGCAGGGTCGGGTGCGGGATCGCGATCGGAACGATCGCCCGCACGCGGGCGGGATAGAGCGTGGCGGCGCCGTAGACCATCGAGGCGCCCCAGTCGTGCCCGACCAGGATCGCGTCGCGCTCGCCGAGCGCGTCGAGAAAGGTGATCGGGTCGGACCCGATCGTCACCGGGTCATAAGGTCGTCCCTCGATGATCGTGTCGGGGTGGTAGCCGCGTAGCCAGGGCCGTACCGTCCGATAGCCGGCGTCGGCGAGGCCGGCGGCGATCCGTTCCCAGCCATGAGGTGTGTCGGGGAAGCCGTGGAGCAGGATGATGAGCGGGCCTTCCCCAGCCTCCGCGAAGACGAAGCCCTGCCCATCGTCGGCTGCGATCTTCGACCACTCTTCAGTCATCGCACGAGATCGTACGTGGGCGACGCTCCTAGCCCAGGGCCTAGGACGCCGGCTCGATGTTGTGGTTCACGCGGAAGAAGTTCGTCGGGTCGTACTCCGCCTTCACCTCGGCGAGGCGCTGCAGGTTGCGCCCGAACGCAGTATCGACGCCCGCGCTCACGGCCTCGTCGTCGCCCAGGCCGGTGAAGTTGAGGTAGACATCGCCGGTGGCATGTTTCCCAACCCCCTCCCAGGCCGAGCGGACCCATGCGATCCCATCTTCGTCGCTGACCTCATCGGTCCACATGCCGTCAATCGACACCATGTAGGGAGCACTCCGGGTGGCAAACGCAGTCTCCTCCGGATCGACGTCCGCGATCGCGCCACCCATCGCGAAGGTGTTGACGAGGGTGAGGGGCGCAGGCCGGTTGGCGGCGTTGGAGGCGATCTCTGCGATCGCATCATCGCTGAGCTCGTCCAGGTATTGCGACTTCCAATAGGCGCTCATGGTGTTTCGCGGGAATAGCGGATCGAAGCCGGTTTGGACTCCCACGTATGGCGTGGGGCCGGACATGTCGAACAGCACGGTGCCCAGCTCACGCAGCGGCTTGGTCGCCTCCATGCCCTCTGCGACATCGCCCGCGTGGACGCCGCCGACGATTACGCAAGGACGGTCATGAACCGCCTCGGGCATCTCGGGATTCGCCGGGAACGTGATCGATACGCAGACGGACGTCACCTCATTCGGCGCCTCTTCGACATACGAGCGCCAGTGGCGGAGGATCTCGGCGTATTCCTCGAGCGGGTAAAAGGTGGCCGAGAACGCAACCTCGGGGCCGACTGGCTGCAGCTCGAAAGTGAACGACGTGATCACGCCGAAGTTCCCGCCGCCGCCACGAATCGCCCAGTACAGGTCCGGGTTCGAATCCTCCGACGCGGTTCGGATGATGCCATCCGCGCAAACGACCTGCGCCTCGGCGAGGCAGTCGATCGACAGGCCGTACTTTCGCCTCAGCCAGCCATAGCCGCCGCCCAGCGTCAGTCCGGCGACACCGGTGTCAGAGACCACGCCACCTGGAGCGGCCAAGCCAAAGACCTGGGTCTCGCGATCCACATCGCCCCATAGGGCGCCTCCCTGAACGTGAGCCAGCCGCCGTTCGGGGTCGACGTACACGCTTCGCATCTCCGAGAGGTCGAGAAGCATTCCCCCGTCGACCGTGGAGAGCCCGGCCAGCGAGTGCCCTCCGCCGCGGATTGCCATGACGAGACCCTGCTTTCGAGCGAAGTTGACCGCGTCGACGACGTCGACGGCACCCGAGGGCTTGACGGTCAATGCCGGCTGCGGGTTGTGCATGGCATTGAAAACCTCACGTCCCGCTTCCCCACTCGCGCTACCTCGAAGCTGGGCCTCGAACCCCTCTAGGGCTTCGTCTGAGAGGGTCGTCGGGCTTCCGGCGAGAGTCGCCACGTCAGCACTCATGGGTAGGCCTCCTCCGTGTTGACCAATGGTTGGCCGACCCTATCCCGGCGATTTGCGGGGCTTATGAAGGACAGATTAAGGTTGCGTCTCGGCCAGGGCGTCTCAATGGCCGACAAGCGCCAGCCGATCATGCTGCGCGATGAGGTTGTTCAGCCGGCGGGCGAGGCCGGCGCGTACGCGACCACCTCGCAAACATCCACACTGACGAATGTCGCTGGCGCATCCGGCATGTCGCGGAGCCGGTTGAACGTCGCCTCCGCTGTGCGAGCGTTTTCCTCCGTATCGAAGAGCCAGAAGGAATGTTGGACGATCTCACCCTCCGCGAGGGTCCGCGTCCAATAGCCGCCTGCCGAGCCGTCCATGCCCTGCAGCATCGCCACGCCCCGCTCAGCAATCATTCCGAATGCCTCGTCCGCCCGATCTGGCTTGATCTTGACCCGCCCGATGACTGCGTGCATTGACTCTCCTCAGCTATCCCAGAAGCGTCCCGCGAGCCTATAGGTCGTGACGTAAGGCTTATGGCCCGGGAGCTTCCGTGAAAGCTGTCTACTCGCAGGAAGACCGTCCCGTTCCCTCAGGGCTGGCGCTGCCGCCTTGGTCGTCCCCCTCGCACGGCCAGAGGTGCTCGCGGTGGTCCCCGGGCCTGTTAGGTTCCGCGCCGAGTGATACCGACGACAGGAGAGATCAATGGGAGCAGAAGAAAACCTAGCGATCATGCAGCGCGGCTACGAGGCCTTCAATGTGGGCGACATGGACACGCTCATCGAAGTCTTCGACGAGAGCATTGTGTGGCACTTGCCGGGGCGGAGCTCGATGGCCAACGACTACCAGGGCCGCGACGCGACCTTGGCCTACTTCGGCCAGCTGGGGCAGAAGACAGGGGGCACCTTCCGGGCCGAGTTGCAGCACCTGCTCGCAGACGACGACGACCGCGTGGTTGGCATCCAGCGCAGCACCGCGGATCGAGACGGCAAGCACCTGGACGTCGGCAACTGCATCGTCTTCCAGCTCAAGGACGGCCGGGTTACTGACGGTCGCGAGCACTTTCACGACCTCTACGCTTGGGACGAGTTCTGGTCGTAGCCCGGTGGCCCGCGTGACGATCAGCCTCGTGGAGGCTGTTGCATCGAGCGCTTGAATCTGTCGAGGTCGCGAATCGAGAAGCGGCGCTGGCCACCTGGCGTCCTGTAGACACGAAGCAGCCCCTGGTCCGACCACGCGCGAAGCGAGGCGGCGCTCACGCCTAGGTACTCAGCCGCCTGCGCGATAGTGATGAGTTTGGTACTTGTCTCCATCGCTTAGGCGTCTCGACAAAGAACGATGAAAACCTCAGAATGCCTTCAAACTCTGGACGCCCTTGGTCGTAAATTTGCACGGCACCACGGGAAGCACCCTTAGGGCGCCAGCGAACTGAGTTACATCGCCTACTCCCGCAGCCCGACGGCTTCGAGGCCGTCGGCGCGCCCCTGGTACTCCTCAAGGCGACGGGTCTTGCCGCCCTTGACAGTGAGGACGTGCGCCAGCTCCATATCGATTGGAACCCCACTGCCTGCGCCGTGGCCCGAGAAGCGGACCCAGACGAATGCCAGGTCGCCGTTGGTCTGAATCTCAAGCGGCTCCACCTGAAGGTCGGGATAGGCCTCAACCCATCTCCCTATCTGCCGCCTCACCGCCGCAATGCCCGTGTGAATGCCGGGATCGGGATCGTTGGCGTCGTTCACGTACACGCCGTCGGGATGCCAGAAATCCAGCGAGGCGAGGCCCTCCTCGTCAGGGGGTTCTCGTTCGGCCCCGTTGAACCTGGCGTACGCGCTCCGGACGAACTCCTCAAGATTCTCCATCGCCCGTGCAGTATCTCGCTACCCCGCAGCCCGGCGGTTTCGCAGCGCCCTGGCCGCCACCCACACCATGCTCGGTTGCAGGCGGGAGTAGGCGATGTCGTGAGAGTACGCTCGGTCCATGGCCCGGCAGGAGTGGCGGCGCAAGGTGATCCCAAGCTGTCTCGCGCAGGCGCAAGAGGCGGTGGCGCAGTTGCGATCGCGGGGTATCCGCGCTGACCTCCGACGCGATGACCTCGTATTCGACCTCCGGCTCGAGGCGCGTGAGGACCCGGACGCGGTGGTCGCCGAGGCACTTGATCGTGTTTGGCC
>JBOGZC010000107.1:0-10682 GCA_050697075.1 Solirubrobacterales bacterium
GCCCGCCCCTGGGGCACGGGCGGACGCCTGTCGCATGGACGGGGTTGCCCTTACGCGGTGCCTTGGGCTGGCGCCGGCGGTGGTGTCGGCGTCGACGCCGGGATCCCGGACGGGAAGCCGAGCGAGGGGACGTCCGAGGGATAGACCTCGTGGCCGTGCACCGCGACGTCGCCCTCCTCCATGTCCTTCTCGTCCATCCGCAGCGAAACGAAGAGGCCGACGAGGCGCAGGACGATGTAGGTACCCACCGCGCACCACGCGATCACCCACGCCGCCGTCAGCGCCTGCCACTTGAGCAGCTCGAACCCGCCGCCGGAGATCAACCCGTTCGCCGACACACCGAACGCGCTGGCCATCGCCGAGTTGGCGAAGATCCCGGTCAGGAGCCCGCCGCCTACGCCCGCGAATCCGTGCGTGTACACCACGCCGAGCGTGTCGTCGACGTTGCGGAACGGAGCCACCCGGCTCAGGTAATTCAGCGCCAAGTACACGATCGAGGCCGCGATCAGGCCGATCGCGATCGCTCCCCAGCCGTTTACGAAGCCGGCGCCCGGTGTGATCGCGACGAGCCCGGTGATCATTCCGTTCACCGATCCGATCAGGCTCGGCTTGCGCCCGGTCGCGTAGTCGAGCCCGACCCAGGCCAGGAAAGCCACCGCGGTGCAGAGGTTCGTGTTGAGGACCGCCGCAGAGGCGTCGGCGTTCGCCAGATACGGGTCGCCGCCGTTGAAGCCGTTCCATCCGAGCCACAGCAGGCCCGCGCCGACCGCGACCATCGCGAGGTTGTTCGGCGCGTCGACCTCGCGGTCACGCTGGAGCCGGGGCCCGATCACTGCAGCGGCGACGAAGCCCGAGACCCCGGCGGCCAGATGGATCACGTAGCCACCCGAGAAGTCGAGCGCGCCCTGCTGGGCGAAGTAGCCGCCGCCCCAGATCATGAACGCGTTGACCGTGTAGATCAGGCTCGACCAGATCAGCACGAACGGGATCCATGCCTTGAAGTTGATCCGGCCCAGCACCGAGCCGAGCATCAGGATCGGCGTGATCGCCGCGAAGACGAATTGGAAGTAGACGAGCGTGGACTGCGGGAAGGCGAGCTTTCCCACATCGCCGAGCAGGGGAATCGTCCCCTGGCCCAGGAGATCTGAACTGTCGAGGACCGGCCCGGGCTTGCCCAGGAAGTTCCCGAAGAAGCTCCCGCCGCTGGCTCCGAATATGTGGATCGGCGAGCCGAAGCCCATCTTGAAGCCGTAAAGCACCCAGGCGATCAGGACGATCGCGAAGGCGACGAACGCCATCATCATCGAGTTCACCGACCACCGCTTCTGCATCACGCCGCCGTAGAGGACCACGAGGCCCGGCACGCTCATCAGGCCCACGAACGTCGCGGCGGTCATCTGCCAGGCGTTGTCGCCAGGGCTCAACCAGTCCATTGACGAGTCTTCCTTTCTGATCGAGGCAGGCGCAGGGAGAAGCACTCCATGCGTAGTTCTGCCCAAAGGCTTTGCCGGCGCCAAGCTTGCCCGTCGAGGCGAGGGGTGCCTAGAGACGGATGTACAAAGATCGGGGAGATCGCTTGGCCCGCGTGTCGAACCGCCGGGCGTCGACGAGGGGCCGCCAGCACTGACGCCCGAAATCCATGGGAAACCCGGCGCTAATCTGGCTCGGCATGCCCCTGGAAGGACACTGGGAGCGCACGAGGAGGCCGCTGCGGCAGCTGAGCGAGCGCGAGCGGATCGTGGTGATCGTCACGATCATCGTCACGGCGCTCGCGGTCGTAGCGCTGATCGTCGCGAGCGCCGGAAAGTCCCGTCCCGAGCCCGGCCCAGGCTGCATCCGCGCGACGATCGCGCACGTGATGGGCGGAGAGGAGCTGAACGCCTGCGGCGCGAGGGCGAAGGGGATCTGCGAGCAAAACGCGGGTCTCGAGGACCCCAACGCGCTCTCGATCGTGGAGAGCTGCCGCAAGGCCGGCTACCTGTGAGCTGAGCAAGCCGCTCGCTGACACGGGGCTGTCGGCGGGCCCACCTGGTCACCCTCGGAGCTCCTCCATGCGCCGCTCCAGGAACCGCCGCTCGGCCTCGGAATGCACGAGCTCGAGCGCCCGAGCGTACGCAACGCGCGCCTCCTGGGCACGATCGAGACGCCGTAGGAGCTCCGCCCGCGTCGCGTGCAGGTAGTGGTAGCGGTCGAGCTCGAGACGGTCGGCGATCGCGAGCGCGGCCTCGGCATCGCCCGCCTCCGCAACGGCAACGGCACGGTTGAGCTCGGCGACATCGGAGCCGGTCATCCGAGCGAGCTGTCCGTACAGGGCGGCGAGCTCCGGCCAGTCCTGGGGCTCCTCGGTGTGAAGGACGGCGATCGCCGCCTGCACCACGTACGGACCCCGGCCGCCGAGCGCCAGCGCGCGATCCAGGACCAACACGACCCTGGTTGAGTTGGTCCGCGTCCCAGAGCGAGCGGTCCTGGTCTTCGAGGAGCACCACCCTGTCCCCGGCGAATCGCGCGTCACGGCGGGCGTCGTTCACCAGCATCAGCGCAAGCAGCCCGTGCACCTCGGGCTCGTCCGGCATCAGCTCGGCCAGCGCCCGCCCGAGCCGGATCGCCTCGCCGGCGAGGTCACCTCGCCCGCCGTAGCCCTCGTTAAAGATCAGGTAGACAACCGCGAGGACCGCTGCGAGACGATCGGGGAGCAGATGAGCCGGTGGGACCCGAAACGGGATGCCGGCGGCTTTGATCTTCCGCTTGGCACGGACCAGTCGCTTCGCCATCGTGGCCTCTGGAACAAGGAAAGCGCGGGCGATCTCCTCCGTCGTCAGCCCACCAAGCGTGCCCAGCGTGAGCGCGACCTGGGCCTCGAGTGAAAGCGCCGGATGGCAGCACGTGAATACGAGCTCGAGCCGCTCATCCGGGATCGTCATCTCGTCCATGAAGTCCCCCGTGGATTCCGGCAGGTCGAGCAGGCGGACCTTGGCCGCGAGCGTACGGTCGCGGCGGATGCGATCGATCGCCCGGTTGCGCGCCGTGGTCACCAGCCAAGCCCGCGGATTGGCGGGGGTCCCGTCGCGCGCCCAGCGTTCGGCGGCGATCGCGAAAGCCTCCTGAGCGGCCTCCTCGGCGAGGTCGAATTCGCCGAGGAAGCCGATCAGGCTGGCGAGCACGCGCCCCCACTCGTCGCGGAAGACCTGCTCGAGGATCGCTAGCGCTCCACGATCGGGCGCACCTCGACGGCGCCACCCATGCGAGCCGCCGGGATCCGCGCCGCGAGCGCGATCGCCGCGTCGAGGTCGTCGGCTTCGAAGAACAGGTACCCGCCCAGGGCCTCCTTGACAGCCACGAACGGCCCGTCGGTGGTGAGCGCCTCGCCGTTCTCCACCCGCACCGTCGTGGCGGTCTCGGGCTCGTCCATCTGCGCCCCGGGGGTGACGCCGGGCGTCGAGCTGACGGCCTGATAGTCAGCGTAAACGGCCTGCTGCTCTGCCTCCGAGAGTCGGGCCCAGTCCTCCGGCGACCGCGGGGTCGGAGTGGACCCCTGGTGGATCAGGAGCATGTACCTCATGGCTTCCTCCTTGCTTGGATTGGTCCCCTGGGAGACGAACGGGGGACGCGGCGAAGGACACCCACTCCGGCAGCGTCACTCGACGCGGTCAATCGTCGGATCAGGACGCTCGCCGAGATACTCGACCCACGCCGTGCGGACGCAGGGGTAGTGCTTGGACGCCTCGACGAGGTCCATGAACCCGACGATGTTGTGATCGAACCGCTCCTGAAGTTGCTCGTTCGCGATCCGCCCGTCGGCGTCGAACGCCCGATGCGCCTGGGCCAGCGAGAACATGTCCGGATAGATCCGCGCGCCCAGGTGCTCGAACGGAACCCGCAGCGCCCAGAGCCCTCGATTTCCGCCGACCATCGAGGGTGAGGCCGAGAGCAGGAGCCCGTGCTTCTCGTTGAACGGCTGCGGCCGGAAGCGGGACACCCAGTCGATCGAGTTCTTCAGCTCCCCGGGCATCGACGCGTTGTACTCGGGAGAGCTGATGACGAAGGCGTCGTTAGTTTGGAGGCACTCGCGGAACCTGTCGGCCCCGAGCCGAAAGCCACTCCCGTCCAGGACGTCCGCGTTGTAGGACGGGGCCTCGAAGTCGGACATCGATCGGAAGTCGACGGCTCCGCCGTTGGCCTCGATCGTCTCGGCGGCCTGGCGAGCCAGCCGCCCGTTCAGCGAGTCGGCCCGCAGGGAGGCCGAGAAAACGAGAAAGCGGACCGGTTCGCGGTTCTGCGCTGAGCGCGAGTCAGGGCCAGTCACTGATGGGACCTCCTTTGAGGGATCAACCGGGTCGCGCAGAGCGTCTCAAAGCCATGCGTTGAGATACTGGACTCGATTCGCCAACCGCGACGAACGAGCATGGGATGAAGTATCGCGGCCACCTGCCACAACTAGACGGCGATCTGTTCCTCACCGACGGCGGGATCGAGACGGTGCTGATCTTCCAAGAGGGCATCGACCTTCCAATGTTCGCTGCCTTCGACCTCCTCAAGGACGAGGAGGGGGCCGGAAGGCTCCGCCGCTATTACGCGCCGTACGTCGCGCTGGCGCGCGAACGAGGGGTCGGCTTCGTGCTGGAGAGCCCCACCTGGCGAGCGAGCCCGCGGTGGGCCGGCGAGCTCGGCTACGACGTGGAGCAGCTCGACCAGCTCAACCGCGAGGCAATCGCGCTCCTGGAGCTGATCAGGGATGAGCAGAGCGAGGCTGGTCCACCGATCGTGATCAGCGGTTGCGTCGGACCGCAGGACGACGGCTACAACCCCGCCGAGCTGCTTGCCGTGGAGGCGGCGCAGGGCTATCACTCGACCCAGATCCACACCTTCGCCGGAACCGCCGCCGACATGGTCACCGCGATCACGATGACGTACGCGGACGAGGCGATCGGCATCGCGCGAGCCGCCGAGGACGCGGGGATCCCGGTTGCGATCTCGTTCACCGTCGAGACGGATGGCCGGCTGCCGAGCGGGCAGGAGCTCGGCGACGCGATCGAGACGGTCGACGCGGAGACCGATCGAGCTCCGGCCTACTTCATGATCAACTGCGCCCACCCGACCCACTTCGAGCAGGTGCTGAAGAGCGGCGGAGCGTGGCGCCAACGGGTGCGGGGCCTGCGGGCGAACGCGTCGACGAAGAGCCACACCGAGCTGGACGAGGCCACCGAGCTCGACGATGGTGACCCGGTGGATCTCGGTGCCCGCTACGCGAGTCTGCGCGAGCGGCTGCCGCAGCTCAGCGTCCTCGGCGGTTGCTGCGGAACCGATCACCGTCACGTCGCCGAGATCCGGAACGCCTGCCTGGTCGGCGAGTCGCCGACCGCCGCCGGGGGCTGACGCTCCGCCTACAGGTAGCCGAACGCCCTCAGAGCGTCCTCCCCGCGCCGCTCGATCGCCCTGATGCGGCCGGGCTCGCGGTCCTTCCAACGGCCCAGCGAGTCGGGCGGGCGAACGATCTCGATCGCGGCGCTTCGGATCCGGTCCTCCGGCACCGGGCACTCGAGGAACTCCACCAGCCGCATCGCCGTCGCGCCCGGGTCCGCGCATAGGTCCTCGTAGCGAAGGAGAAGTCGATTGGCGCCGATGAAGCGCTCTCCGTATCGCGCGGCGGCGAGGTTCAGCCTCGCCCAGAAGATGATCGACGCGTGCGCCCTCGGGATCCGCTTGTCGGATTGCGGCAGCACCTTCCGACCGTGCTGGCGCAGCTGGTTCTGATTCCTCGAGTACGCCATGTCACGTCCGTCTCGCACCAGGTGAACGATCCGGGCCGAAGGGAGCATCTCGTGCACGAACGGCAGGAGGAGGATCGTCCGTGGCGCCTTCCAACCCCACGCGCCCGCCGGATCCTCGAGGCCTCGACGGTGCTCGCCGATCGCCGCCTTGAAATCGGCGGCCATCGCGGGCGGGAAGCGAAACGTCCGCCGATCCGATCCGCGCCACATCTCGTCGACCCAGTTGGACACGCGCAGATAGCGGTTCGGCCAGCGTCCCATCGGGCGCCCGAGGTCGAGCGAGTCGCCCGCCGGGTTCAGGTTCGAGCCCATGTAGTAGCCCGCCTCGCGGGCGAGGCTGGCGACCGCTCTCGTTCCGGATCCGCCCGTTCCGAGGATCACCAGCGGCCTCTCGGCCGACCCCCCGCGACCGGGCAACCACCGTCCCGTCAGCCGCTGCCGAAGCTCGGCTCTGGCCGCCAGGCGTCGTGCAGGCTCGATCACCAAACCCTTCGGGAGTATTCCGGCCCGGGTGTCATGCCGCGTGCCCGTCTGGGGAGGGGGACCCGAAGCGCGGGCTGGTGTCGGCATCCGCCCTGTCCTTCGCTAGCATCACGCCGCTCGCGGGCTCCTGGCAGGGATCAGCACTTGCCCGCGCGTGATCACCTCGCAACGGGGATTCCCGCCATGCACTTCAGCCGGTCATTGATCTCAACTCGCCCCTCGCACACGTTCGCACTCAGCCTCGTGGTTCTGTTCGCCGCGGCGGGCTGGGGGCTGACCGCCTCGACGGAAACGCCGGGCGGAGCCGAACCGGCCGCAGCCGCGATCGGCGAGCGACCCAACATCGTCTTGATCCAGACCGACGATCAGACCTACCGGCAGTTCTCGCGCCAGGTGATGCCCAACACCAAACGGTTGCTCGCCAACCACGGCACGACCTTTCGCAACTACATCGCGACGACGGCCCAGTGTTGCCCGTCCCGGGCCTCGCTGCTCACCGGCCAGTACGCCCACAACGATGGGGTGACCTCGAACGGCGTGGGTTACAGCGGCCTGGTCGACAAGGGCAACGTCCTCCCGGCCTGGCTGCAACAGGCGGGTTACCTCACGCTCCACGTGGGTAAGTTCATGAACGGCTATCAGCAGTTCGCCGATCTGCCGTCGCTCGTCCCTCCGGGCTGGGACCAGTGGTACAGCTTCCTCGGCGGGACCAGGTACTACAACTACGACCTCTACATCAACGGCGACGTCACGCACCGCGGCAGCCGTGCCACGGCGAACGCCACGCAGGTCGCCAACCGCAAAGCGGTCCAGCTGATTCGAAGCTGGGCCTCGGAGGCGGTTCCGATCTACCTCCAGCTGGACGAGCCCTCGCCCCACATCGCGGCGCAGCAGGATCCATACGGCAAGTGCGGGCACGCCCCGATGCCGGAGCGACGGGACGAGGGCGCCTACGAGCACGCGCCGCTACCGAGGCCGCCCTCCTTCAACGAGCGGGACATGCGCGACAAGCCCCCGTTCCTGAGCTCCGCCCCGAGGCTGAGTCGCTCGCAGGTGAATCACGTCGGGACCCGCTGGCGCTGCGCCCTTGCCTCGTTGAAGGGGATCGACCGCGGGGTCGCTCAGGTCTACCGGGCGCTGAAGCGCGCGGACTTGCTCCGGCGAACCGTGTTCATCTTCATCTCGGACAACGGCCAGTTCTTCGGCGAGCACCGGATCGAGAAGGGCAAGGTACTCCCGTACCGCGAGGCGCTCCACCTTCCGCTGGTGATCAAGGCGCCGAAGCGCTACCTCGACGGGCGCAAGGCAGTCGCGAGCGTCACGCGGCCTGTGGCCAACATCGATCTCGCGCCAACGATCCTCAGCCTGGCCCACGCCCAGCCGTGCCCACCCAACGGGCCCTGTCGGACGATGGACGGGCGCTCCCTCGTGCCGCTGCTCAGTCGCTCCGAGCATTGGCCGAAGAATCGCGGGCTGCTCACCGAGTACAGCAACCCGCACCCGGCCGGAAGGTATGCCGCGTGTCAGTTCGACGGAGTGGTCACGGGCAGGTCGATCTATGTCCAGCACTCGCGAGTGGTGGATCCGACGAGCGGGCAATGCGTGGCCAGCGATCAGGTTGAGCGCTACGACCTCACGCGGGACCCGTTCGAGCTCCACAACCTGTGCTTCGCGGGCAACGCCGCGAACTGCCCGCTCGACTCGAGCCAGGTCGATCTCCAGTCGCGGCTGAACAGGCTCCGGAACTGTGCTGGCATTCGGGGCCGCGACCGCAGGGTCGATGGCCGCCCGTTCTGCGAGTAGCCTACGCCGCAGGTGCCGTCGCTCGAGGAACTGGTCCCGCCGCAGGATCTGCTGCCGAGTTATGCCCAGCGGCGGAGCTTCATGGCCGCCGGCGACCGCTTCCTCGAGGCAACGGCGTCGCGGGGCCTCCAACCACACCACCGGGTGCTCGACATCGGCTGTGGCGTGGGGCGCTTTGCGGTGGCCCTTGCCGGCTATCTCGACGAGCGAGGGAGCTACGCGGGCATCGATACCCACTCGCCCTCGATCAGGCTCTGCAGGAAATACATCGGGCAGAAGCTCGATCGCTTCAGGTTCAAGCGAGTGCCGTTCGGCGAAGCCGCCACGCTCCGGTTCCCCTTTCCCTCCGCGTCGTTTGACTTCGCCTTCTCCAACTCGCTCTTCACCCACCTCATGCCCGAGATCGCCGAGAACTACCTGCTCGAGATCGGACGAGTCCTCCGCCCCGGGGGGCGAGCGTTCAACACGATGTTCCTGCTCAACCCCGACTCGGTCACGCTGCTCGACTCGGATTCGTCAACCCACGAGAGGACATATCCGTTCGACGACGGACGGGCGCGCGTGAAGCACCCCGAGCGGCCCCAGGGGTGGATCGCTCACGACGAGCGCTTCATTCGCGACGTTCACAAGCGCGCGCATCTCGTAATCGAGCCGCCCATCCGCTACGGGGCCTGGCCTGGCCGCGAACCGACCGGCCCCGGCTTCGGCGAGAAGGACATCGTGGTCGCGGTGAGGGCACGGTGGGGCATGCCCCACATGCTCCGGCGGGGAACGAAGGTTCGTCCCGGCAGCTAGCTGCGGCCGGGGACGCCCCCTTGCCGGTGCAGGTCGATATAGAGCCGATCCAGCTGATGGCTTATCGACTGCATCCACTGAGTCAGCTGGTAGAGCTCCTTGCTCCTGAGGAAGTCGATGTACTCCTCGTTGGCCTGTCGCTGTGCCGCTAGGGCCGCACTCGCCCGACCGAGACGGTGCCGGTGCCGCAGCCGGTGCCGTTTGTGGGCGAGGTACTCGTCGAGGAACTGGTTTCGCTCTCGGTCGCGGGACAGCACGGCCTTCTGGGCAGCGGAACCCCGGCGGCTCCGCATGGCGGACAGCTTTCGGTAGCCGTGCAGGCTCGAGACGTGCTTTCGCTTGCGCACATCGTGAAGGAAGCGCTTCAGCCTGACGATCGCGCGCGCCTTGCCGAAAGCGGGCAGGTGGGCGTCGACCAGCCGGGGCCCGGACTGGGCCACGGCCTGCGACGGACCGGACACGAGCGCCAGCGACACGACGAGGCTGGTGACGGAGAGCGCGATGCCGGCACGCCGCGACCTCACGGGATGCTCCAGGTGTGCTCGCAGTCCGTGGCCGTGTCATGCCCCCGACCACCGTGGCACCGATCGTACCCTGGGCCCCCGAACAGGATGTCGTCGCCGGTGAAGCCGCCCACGGAGTCATCCCCGCCGCCGGATGTCGACCCTCCGCCCGCGGCGTAGTTGTCCCCATAGGCGACGTCATCCGCCGCCAGCCCGTGGAGATGATCGTCCCCGGAGCCCTCCGCCGTGCCGCTGACGGTGTAGCTGTCGCCCACAACCAGGTCCTTGGCGGGACCGGCGCTGAGCTCGTCGTCGCCCCCGCCCCGAGCAGTGCCAGCTTCGGAGTAGCTGTCACCGATCACCAGGTCGACACCCGACGAAGCCGCAACGAGGTCGTTGCCTCCACCCTGCGCCAAGCCGGTGCCGGTGGACAAGCTGTCGCCGATGATCGTGTCGTTGCCGACTTGGGCATGAATCAGGTCGTGAGTGCCGCCGGTTGCATCGCCCGATGCGTAGTTGTCGCCGACGATGTAGTCGTCGCCGAACTGGCCGTCGATGACGTCGTTGGCCACCGGCCCCGTCGCGTTGCCCGCGACGTTGGCGTAGTCGCCCACGATGAAGTCGTCGGAGAAGCCGCCGATGATGTGATCGCGCCCGGCTCCCCCGACCAGCTTGCTCGGATCATCCTTCTTGATGGTGCTGGGATTGCTGCCGCCGATTATGTAGTCGCTCCCTCCCCCTGCGCAGATCAGGTCGGAGCCCCCGTTGCTCACGATCCAATCCCGGTGGGACGTGCCAACGATCACGTCCCTGTGGTGCGTGCCGACGATCACCGTCCGATGTCCCGGCCCGTAGCGATTGGGGTGCGAGGGGCCGACCTTGGTGGCCTTGATCCCCAGGCACTCCGGCCCCTGAGCGGAGGCGAGGCCCGGGAGAAGCACGGAGAGAACGGCAGGCGCGAGCGCGAGCGCGCGCGGAACGAAGCGAGCAAGTGCAGCGCCTTGTCGAACTGCGTCGCCCGAGGGCGAACGGACGAGTGCAGCGGTCAGGGACATCCCTCCTGCGGAACCGATCGAGCATGCGAGTCTATACATCAGCCATGACGTCCTCGAGGGGCCCGAGCTCAATCGTCGACTAGGGGCGAACCCGCCTCGCGACCGGGTCGGGGGCTCGCAGGGCGCCCCGGCGCGGCCCAACGAGCGCGGCCGCCGCGCCCGCTACCAGCGTCGCGGTCAGGGCGACGGCGGGCCAGGGCCCGATCGCTCTGCCCAGAGGATGTGAGAGGACGAAGAGAGCCAAGGCGATCGCGAGCCGCGCGGCAGCCTGTGTC
>JBOGZC010000108.1:0-10647 GCA_050697075.1 Solirubrobacterales bacterium
GCGACCGCGAAGTCGATGGTCTTGAACATCGTCCTGGTGCACCTGATCGGGATGATGGGCACCCTGGTGTTCTGGGGCGCCAACCCCAGGGCGCCGATCGGGGGGTAAGCATCCCGGAAACCCGCCAGGGTGGTTTTCGTAGGGCATCTCGCCTCCGGTCCCCACAGGTCGGGTAGAGTCGGCTTCTCGGGAGGACTATCGGAGTGAAACTGAGCTCCATGGCGGCTTGCTTTGCCCGCGCGGCGCGGTTGGGTGCGCTCGTCTGCGTGCTCACCGCAGGGCTCGGCTCCGCCGTGGCCGAGGCCGCCCCCGCGAAGCGGGCTCCCAACCCAGCCTTCTCGACCACGCCGGCGCTCGCTCCAAGCTTCCAGTGGGCGATCCACGACTACGCCATCCGATGCACCGGGAACCCGGTGAAGGTGAGCGTGACGACGCCGGGCGACTGGCAGGGGAAGGTCGGCTCCGGCGGCTTCCATGAGGACGACTTCGTCGTCTCGCGTGGGCTGATGCCGGGTCGGGCCTTCGCGGTCACCTTCCACCGGCCCGGCCACCGCTACCTGCACTTCCACGTCCGCTGCCTGCCGACCGACTTCCCCGAATACCACTTCACGCGCACACGGGGTGGCGGCCCGGGCTTCTTCGTGGTGCAGATGCAGAACCAGTACGCGACCATCTTCGATCGCAACGGCGTGCCGGTGTGGTGGTACAAGGCCAGCGGAGCGCCCGACAACGCCGAGCTGCTCCCGGACGGGACGATCGCCTTCGCCCCGGTGGACGAGGCCACCGCGCAGTTGGGCGACTACCAGATCCATAGGCTCGACGGGAGCTTCGTCCGCACGGTGACGGCGATCGGGGGCCCAGTGGCGGACATCCACGAGCTCGAGCTGCTGCCCAACGGCAACTATCTGATCGGCGCGCAGGTGCAGAAGTCCGGCGTCGACGCGAGCCCGTACGGAGGCTCGTCGAACGCGACCGTGACCGGGTTCCAGATCCAGGAGATAACGCCCGGGGGCCAGCTCGTCTGGAAGTGGAACTCCCTCGCCCACATCGGGCTCGATCAGAC
The DNA here is from genome assembly GCA_050697075.1 of Solirubrobacterales bacterium. Classification (GTDB taxonomy): domain Bacteria; phylum Actinomycetota; class Thermoleophilia; order Solirubrobacterales; family 70-9; genus AC-56. The sequence continues at coordinate 1,064 of JBOGZC010000108.1, forward strand.
GCCCACCCGCTGGTGGGACATGATCCTCCAGCGGCCTCAGCCGTACGACATCCAGCACTGGAACTCCGCCGAGCCGGACGGCAAGTACATGCTGCTGTCCTTCCGCCACCTCGACGCCGTCTACGAGATCAACCGCAACACCGGTGGGATCGTCTGGAAGCTCGGCGGAACGCCGACGTCCAAGAGCCTGGACGTTCTCAACGATCCGGAGAGCGCCTATCCGCTGGGAGCGCAGCACGACGCCCGTCGCGATCCTGACGGGACGATCACGATCCACGACAACTTCAGCTTCCTCAACAAGCCGCCCAGAGTGGTCCGCTACAGGGTCGATCCGCAGGCGGGCACCGCCAGGCTCGTCCAGTCGATCTCGGATCCGGAGGCGACGTCCTCGATCTGCTGCGGCTCGGCCCGCCGGCTTCCGTCAGGTGACTGGCTCGTGGGCTGGGGTGGGATCCCGTTCGTCGGCGCCTACAACGCCGCCGGCCAGAGAATCTTCAAGCTCGACCTTGTGAGCGGCTTCAGCTACCGCTCATTCCCAGTGCCGCCTCACGCGCTCACCGCAGGCGACCTGCGGAGCGCGATGAACGCCATGAGCGGCGGCTAGCGCAAGCCACCCGGTCGGTCCGCGCCGTACGTCAGTACCAGTCCGAGGACGGGTCGCGGCGCGGCTCGGACAGGTCTCCCCCCTCGGTTCCCAGCAGGTCCGAATCGTCGCGGCCGAGCTCCCAGAGGAGATCGTCGAGGATCGGCGGCGATATCCCGGCCCTCCGCGCGACCGCCGCGAAGCCCTCGACGGTGCTCTCCCGCACCTCCGCAAGCGAACCCGGACCGACAAGGCCCGACCGCAGCGCCAGCCGCATCAGGACATTGTCGGCGCAGACCTCCCAGCCGTCGGGATCGCGGACCTCGAGCCAGCCGCGGCGCTCGCAGATCTTCACAAACAGAAACGACTTCTTGCGCAGCGGATCACCGTAGGCCTCGTAGGGAGCGAGGAGGGCCAGGAGCCCGCCGTCGCCGCCGAGGCGCCCTCGGGCGGCAGCCAGGAGCGCGTCCGCCCTGCCGCCATGGTCGCGTTGCAGGCCGACCGCCAGATCACGCCACAGGGCCGCCCGCCGCTCCGGCTCGGCGACCGTCTCATCGTCGATTCGAAACAGCTCGGCGACGCGCTCGCCGGTGATCTCCCGCAACGAGGCCGCCGTCAGCAGCCCAGGCTCGCGCTCGGCCGCACGGAGCCCGACCGCCCACATCAGCTCGCTGCCCTCCAGCGGGCCCTGGCCGCCCACGGAATGCCCCGCTCGGTATCCGGTCCGGTGGTCGATCGCGGACAGAAAGAGCGCCGAATCGGGCTCCGGGACGTGTTCGAAGCTCGGGGGCTCGTAGCTCGACGCCAGCGTGCGGACCCGTTCCGCGACGCGCTCGACCGCTTCGGCGTGAACGCGATTGCCGCGGATTGATCGGCTGTCGACCTCAGCGCGCGACGGCAACCGCGTCGCCCCGCGACTCCCACAGGCCTCGGGCAAAGGCATAGAGCTCGGCATCGAATCGATTCAGGTCGCCGAGCCGACCCCGGATGCCGTCGTCGTAGGCGCTCTCGCGCAGCGCGACCGTGGCGGCCGGAGTCGCGTTGTACGGCCTCAACGCTGGACCCGCGGGCAGCCCGAGGGAACGCTCGAGGACACGAACGAACTCCGGCAGCTCATCGGTGACGCCCACCACCGACATCCGCTCGAGCCGGCTCTTCGCGCGGTCCAGCATCGCAGCGTCCACCGGCGCCTGCTCGGCCTGGGCAGCCATGCGGCGGGCACGGGTGGGGTCGATCTCACCGGCCTGGAGCGAGGCGACGATCGCCTCGATGTCGTACTCGACGCCAAGCAGGCGGGTCTGGTTGTCGCGAACGTGAAACGCCAGATCGGGATCCTCGACGAACTGCTCGAGGTTCTTGATCCCATGCGAGACGAGCAGCACGTGATCCGGGTGGGTGGTTCGCCATTGCAGGTACTCCCAGGTGGAGATCGATCGATCCACGGGCTCGCGGACGACGGTCGCCACGGTGGGCTCCCCGGGAATCAGACGCACGGCGGGATAGAAGAAGTGCCCCAAGGCCACTCGCTTGGACCTGAGTTCGGCGAGGTGCTTGAAGATGTCCGGCGGCAGCGGAATGCGAACGACGTTGGCCCGGCCCACCAGCGCCTCGAGATGCTGCTCGACCGCCATGCCTCCGGTTCGCGGCAGGTGAAGGAACGCAAGCCGTCGGTTCGGCGTGGCGCCCGCGCCGCGGTCGAGGGCCGCCGGCAGCCAGCGACGCCACCCACGGCCGGTCAACGTCCTACCACCAAACGGTGGAGTCGATCCCCTCGAGCTCCTCGACGGGCTTCGTGTAGACGCCCGAGGAGAGGTACTTCCAGCCGTCGTCGGGGGCGATGAAGACCACGTTGCCCTCTTCGAGCTCGGCGGCGATCCGAACCGCGATCGCCGCGATCGCTCCGGTCGACACGCCGGCGAACAGGCCCTCCTCGTGGAGGAGCTTCTGGGTCCACACGATGGCGTCGCGGTTGGAGACCATGATCTTCCGGTCCAGGAGGGAGAGATCGATGATCGGCGGGATGAACCCGTCGTCGAGCGAGCGCAGCCCCTGAACCAGCTCGCCCTGCATCGGCTCGGCGGCGACGATCTTGGTCTCGGGGTCGTGCTCCTTGAGGCGCCGGCTGACGCCCATCAGGGTCCCGCCCGTCCCGAGCCCGCCGACGAAGGCGGCCACGTGATCGAGCTCCTCCAGGATCTCCGGCGCGGTGCCGTCGTAGTGGGCGCGGGGGTTCGCCTCGTTCCCGTACTGATACGGCATGTAGTAGGAAGGGTCCTTCCCCGCCATCTCGAGCGCCAGCTCGACCGCGCCGTTCGATCCCTTGGCGCCCTCCGAGTAGACGATCTCCGCCCCGTACATCCGCAGCAGCTGGGTGCGCTCCTGGGTGACGTTGTCGGGCATCACCACCTTCAGCGGGTAGCCCTTGCGCCGGCAGATCATCGCCAGCGAGATGCCGGTGTTCCCCGACGTCGGCTCGAGAATCGTCTGGCCGGGAGCGATCGCGCCCTCCGCTTCGGCCGCGTCGATCATGAACTTCGCGACCCGGTCCTTGACGGAGCCGGTGGGATTGCGCCCCTCGAGCTTGACGAAGATGTGGACGCCCGGCTTGGGCGAGATCCGCGGCACCTCGACCATAGGGGTGTTCCCGACCGCCTCGAGGACGTTCGCGTAGCGCCCCCCGCAGGGACGGTTCAGCGTCTCGTCGAGCATCGCTTCAGGAAGTGTAGTGACGGAAGGGGTATGTTCCGGAGCGACGTCTTACACCCCCGGAGAAGAGAGGACCAAGAGGATGATCAGGGGCGCACGATTGAGGGTCGGAACGGCGCTGCTGGCCGCGCTGGCTACCGCTGGCATCGCCGCCGGGTGCGGCGGGTCGGACAACGGTAGTAGCACCACCACGGCCGCCAGTTTGACGGCCACGCCGAACATCAACGTTCCCGTTGACAAGAAGGTCGCGGCTCAAGTGCCGAGCGACATCAAGTCGAAGGGCACGCTGACCGTTGCCGCCGACGCCACGTACGCGCCGAACGAGTTCATCGCGTCGAATGGCAGCACCGTGATCGGGATGGACGCGGACCTCGCGAAGGCCATCTCCCAGGCCATGGGGCTCCAGTCCACGGTCAAGAACGCCACCTTCGACAGCATCATTCCGGGCCTTGCCGCAAACAAGTACGACCTCGGGATGTCCTCCTTCACGATCACCAAGGAACGGGAGAAGACGGTCGACTTCGTGAGCTATGCGATCGCGGGGACGTCCTTCTACGTCAGCGCCGACGGTGGCCCGAACATTCAGTCGCTGGCGGATCTGTGCGGCGAGAAGGTCGCCGCGGAGCGCGGAACCACCCAGGCGTCGGACGCGACCGCGCAGGACAAGAAGTGCACTGCTGCCGGCAAGCCCGGGGTCACCGTCCAGGTCTTCCCCGACCAGAACGCCGTCAACCTCGCCCTGTCGAGTGGTCGCGCGGACGTCGCCATGGCGGACTCGCCGCCCGCCGCCTACGCGGTCGAACAGTCGGACGGCAAGTTCAAGCTCACCGGCAAGCAGTACGGCACGGCGCTCTACGGGATCGCGATGCCGAAGGGCAACGGCCTGGCGAAGCCCGTGCAGGGCGCGCTCAAGGCGGTGATGGCGGACGGCACCTACGACCGGATCTTCTCTTACTGGGGTCTGGTCAAGAAGGGCGACGCGGGGTGTCCGTGCACGATCACCAACCCGGAGATCAACCCCACGAACGTGCCGGCCAGCTAGCTGCACAATTCAGGGCGTGGCCGGTTCGGGCGACGCGACAGATGAGCTAACGGGGAGCGGACCGCCTGGCGAGATCCAGGCGGTTCCGGTCCGCCATCCCGGGCGCTGGGTCGCGGCCGCGGTCATCGCCATCCTCGTCGCGGCGCTGGCTCGCTCGGTCGCGACCAACCCGCGCTTCGAGTGGGGGGTGGTCGGCGACTACCTCTTCAGCAGCCGGATCCTGCACGGGCTGGTCGTGACGCTGGAGCTCACCGTCCTGGCGATGGCGATCGGGATCGTGCTGGGGGTCGTGCTGGCGCTGATGCGCATGTCCCAGAGCGCCCTCGTGAGCGGCGCGAGCTGGACCTACATCTGGCTCCTGCGCGGAACCCCGGTGCTCGTCCAGATCCTGATCTGGTACAACGTCGCCGCGCTCTATCCGACCGTGGACCTCGGCATCCCGTTCGGCCCGTCGTTCGTGCACCTGGACGCGAACTCCCTGATCACTCCCTTCGTCGCCGCCATGCTGGCCCTCGGGCTAAACGAGGGCGCGTACATGTCCGAGATCGTCCGCGCGGGCATCATCTCGGTCGACGAGGGGCAGACGCAGGCAGCGCAGGCGCTTGGGATGACGCGCCTGCAGACGATGCGCCGCATCGTCCTCCCCCAGGCGATGCGCGTGATCATCCCGCCGACCGGCAACGAGACGATCTCGATGCTGAAGACGACCTCGCTTGTCTCCTTCATCGCGGTGGTCGACCTCTTGTACGCGGCCCAGCTGATCTATTCGGTGAACTACAAGACGATCCAGCTGCTGATCGTGGCGAGCATCTGGTACCTCGCGGTGACCTCGATCCTGTCGATCGGCCAGTACTACCTCGAGCGGTACTTCGGCAGGGGCAGCATCCGGGAGACGGCGCCCACGCTCATTCAGCGAATACGGGCCGGTTTCTGGCCGCGCCACGCGGAGGTCGAGCCCCCCCAAGAGCCGCCCAGGCTTCCCGAGGATCACCGATGAGCGACGCCATGGTGAAGGCCGAGGGCGTCCACAAACGCTTCGGCCGGCTGGAGGTGCTGAAGGGGATCTCGCTAGAGGTCCCGCCCGGCACGGTCATGTGCATGCTCGGCCCGTCCGGCTCGGGGAAGTCCACCTTCCTTCGCTGCATCAACCACCTCGAGAACATCAACCGGGGGCGGCTCTGGGTCGACGGGGAGCTAGTCGGTTACCGACAGGCGGGTGACAAGCTCCACGAGCTTCGTGAGTCGGAGATCGTCCACAGCCGCGCGAAGATCGGGATGGTCTTCCAGCGGTTCAACCTCTTCCCGCACATGACCGCGATCCAGAACGTGCGCCTCGCCCAGGAGATGGTGCTGCGACGCAAGTCGCAGGAGGCCGAGGACAAGGCCCGCGCCCTTCTAACCCGAGTCGGCCTCGCCGACAAGATCGACGAGTACCCCGCGCGTCTTTCTGGCGGCCAGCAGCAGCGGGTGGCGATCGCCCGAGCGCTGGCGATGGACCCGAAGGTCATGTTGTTCGACGAGGTGACCAGCGCCCTCGACCCCGAGTTGGTCAAGGAGGTGCTGGACGTCATGCGAGAGCTCGCCGACGAGGGGATGACGATGATCGTCGTCACCCACGAGATCGGGTTCGCTCGCGAAGTTGGGGACAATGTCGTCTTCATGGACGGCGGCGTGATCGTTGAACAGGGGCCTCCGGCGCAGATTCTCGACAGCCCCCGCGAGGAGCGCACAAAGCGCTTCTTGGGCCTGGTGCTGGAGCACTAGGGGACGGGCGCATCGAGGCAGGACCGCTTCAGGCGGCAAGCACGCTTTCGCCCGTGTCGGGCGGGCCCCGGCTGGACGTGGTGATCGTCTCCTACCGGAGCAAGGGGCTCTTGCTCGACTGCCTTCGCTCGCTGCGCGACCATCCGGCGAGCGGAGGGATGAGCGTGCACGTGGTCGACAACGCCTCCGGAGACGGCACGGCGGAGATGATTCGCCACGAGTTCCCGGAGGTGAGCGTGACCGTGTCACCGCACAACGTGGGCTTCGCGGCCGCGAGCAACCTCGCCATCCGGGCCGGCGGCGCTCCTTACGTACTCTGCCTCAACCCGGACACCCGGGTGACGTCAGGGGCCCTCGATCGGATGCTCGACCTGATGGAGGAGCGAATCAAGCTCGGCATCTCCGGGTGCCGTCTCGTGCTCCGTGACGGGACGTTCGACTACGCGGCCAAGCGCTCATTCCCGACTCCCGTCAGCGCGCTCGGGCACTTCACCGGAATCGGTCGCCAGCGGGAGTCGGGTGTGCTTGCCGCGTATCGCGCCCCCGAAGTCGAGTCGGGGCCGGTCGACGCGGTCAACGGCGCTTTCATGCTGATCCGCCGCGCGGCGCTGGACGAGGTCGGAATCTTCGATGAGGGCTACTGGATGTACATGGAGGACCTCGACCTCTGCTACCGCTTCGCCGAGGCGGGATGGGTGACCTGGTACGAGCCGTCGGCGACGGTGGTCCACGTCAAGGCTGGGTCGAGCGGCCCGGTGCGCTCCCCGCGGCTGAATTACGCCTTCCACTACGGCATGTTCCGGTTCTATCGCAAGCATTACGCCGCCACGAGAGGAGCGCTCCTGAGCGCCATCGTCTACGGCGGGATCGCCGTCAAGCTCCTGGTCTCGGTGGCCCGGAACGCGATCAGGCATCCAACTCGGGGTTGGCGAGCCAGGCAGCTCCAAGGCGCCGCACGACAGGGGTGAGTCAGTGGCGGCATCGCGCGGAAAGGCCGGGGGCATCGCCGGACCGGTGACGGTCGCCGAGCGCCCGTCGCACACGCCGGGGGCGCCGGCGCGGGCCTTCGGCACCGGCGCGGTGCTCGCGTCCGCGGGGCTGATGGCCTCCTTCGGCGCCCTCGGCATCAACAGCATCGCGGTCGCCCGGATCGAGGGGCCCGATGGCGCCGGCCTCGTCGCCCTGTGTACCCAGGTGGTCGTGATCGCCGCCTTCGTCGCGGGGATCGGGATGAGGACGAGCGTCACCTATCGGGTCGGGGCGGGCCTCTGGTCGCCGCGCAGCGCCGCCAGGGGCGCCGTGCGGGCCTCGGTGGTCCTCGGGCTGGCGGGCGCGGCGCTCGGCTTCGGCGCCTACCTGCTCCTTCGCCACTCGGCGATGAGCGAGTTCAGCCCGCTGATGGCGGCCAGCTTGATGGGCGCGCTTCCGTTTGCCCTGGCCTGGTGGATCGTCCCGGCGATCCCGCTCGCGTGCGAGCGCTTCGAGCAGTACGCGCTGGTCACGGTCTCGGCCCCGGCGGCCGTCCTGGTCATGTGTCCGACCGGTGCCCTCATCGGTGGCTCGACCGGAACCGTGATCGGCTTCGCCGCCGGCTTCGCGGCGGGAGGGGTGGTGAACGCCGTCTGGGCGCTTCGGTTCGCCCGCCGGCAGGGCGCGGGGCACGGCCCCGACCAAGGGGTGCGGGCCGCGGGTGCCTTCGGAATGCGGGCCTGGGTCAATGACCTCTTCCAGTTCATCAACGTCCGCCCCGACCTGTTCATCCTCAGCGCCTACTGGGGCGCCGCCGACACGGGCGTTTACGCCGTCACGATCTCGATCACCTCGCTCGTGTGGATCCTCTCCCAGCCCCTGGCATCGGTTGTACTGCCCAGGACGGCGAGCCTCGAGGCCGCGAACCTGGGCATGCCGGCGACGGCGACGGCGCGCGGCCCTCAGGCCTCCGCCGTGCGCCACGCGGTGCTCGTCTGCGCGCTCACCGCGGTTGCGGTGGTACCAGTGCTTGCGGTCGCTCCGCTCGTCTGGGGCTCGGGCTTCGGCCGCATTCCCGAGCTGGGCCTGATCGTGGTTCCAGGGGTGGCGCTGCTCGGCGTGGCTCGGGTGATGGTGGCCGCGTTCACCGGTCGCGGGGCCGCGAACCACGCGCTGCTCGTCGGCCTGGTCAGCTTCCCGCTGACCGTCGTCGCCTACCTGCTCGTGATCCCCGACTACGGCGACACCGGGGCCGCGATCGTCTCCTGCGGCTCCTACGTCCTCGTCTCCGTGCTCTCGGCGGTGCTCTTCTTCCGCACGACCCAGGCGGGGCTCCGCGGAGCACTCGTGCCCCGCCGGCAGGATCTGGAGGACTACGTCCGGCTGGCGCGCCGGATCAAGGGTGGGCTGCTGGCCCGCACCGGGCGGCTATAGCCTCCGCCTCCGTGCCCACGGCCACCATGCGGGACCGAGCTGAGGCGAGCGCGCCGGCGATCCTGGCCCTGGCCATGGTCCTGGCCGCGGCCACGCTCCTCTACTGGGGACGGGACCAGGTGATGGTCGGGGACGACCTGTTCTATGCCCAGCGCCTGGCCGAGAACTCGCTCGGGCACGCGATCCTCCACTCAAACCTCTACCTGATCGCGCTCCCGATGGTGCTCTACAAGGCGATGTTCGAGCTCTTCGGCATCGGCTCCTACGTTCCGTACCGCTTGGTCGCGATCGCCTTGGCGCTCCTGTGCGCAGGCCTGTTCTCCGCGATCGCGCGGCGCCGGATCGGCGGCCTGCTCGCGCTCGTTCCGACGGTGCTCCTGCTCTTCTACGGATCCGGCGGCGAGGAGCTGCTCACCGGGGCGCGGATCCCCTCGCTGCTCGCGATCGCCTCGGGCCTGGGCGCGATCCTCGCGCTCGAGCGCGAGGACGCTCGGGGTGACGCCCTGGCGGCGGTGCTGCTGTGCATCTCGGCGACCTCGCACCCGACCGGGCTGGGATTCCTGGCCGTCAGCGCGATCGTGATCGCGTTCCGCCCATCACCGCGGCGGTGGACTACGGCATGGGTGGTCGCGATCCCCGCGGCGCTCGTCGCCGCGTTCCTGATCGTCTATCAGCGCACGGCCGATACCCCCCACCAGGGGATCGCCGACGTGCTGTCGTTCGAGCGCGCCTCGTGGACGATGCTCACCGCCGCGGTCTCGGGCCTCTCGGGAGTGCTACGCGAGCCCGTGTTCGACAATTCGATCGCCGAGATCGCGTCCGGTGCCCTCCTGATCTTGATCGTCATCGGCGTGGCCCTGCGATGGAGGCGGCTGCGACCGACGTTCTGGGCCGCGGCCGGGGGTCTGATCGTGCTGCTCGCGGCGACGCGGTTGTCGCCTGGCGGGTTCATCCGGGTGCCGGACGCGCCGCGGTACCTGTACCCAGAGACGATCCTCTTCCTCTGGCTCCTCGTCGAGCTGGCCGCCGGGTGGCGAGATGCCGGCAGCGCCACGGTACGGGCCGCCGTCGCGGGCTGCGCAACCG
>JBOGZC010000109.1:0-10293 GCA_050697075.1 Solirubrobacterales bacterium
GGGCTGCTCCGGCCCGCCGCCCGCATACTGCAGCTCGGTGGGCTCCGCCTCGGGCCCAGGCTCGAAGTCGGCGGGCTCCACGTTCACCTCGACGTGGTAGATGACCCGCGCGAACTCCTCCCAGATCGAGTTCATCAGCTCGCGGAACATCGTGAAGCCCTCGTTCTTGTAGGCGACCAGCGGGTCGATCTGTGCGAAGCCGCGCAGGTGTATGCCCTCGCGCAGATAGTCCATCTCGTAGAGGTGCTCGCGCCAGCGGAGGTCGATGATCTGGAGCAGGATCTGCCGCTCCAGGTAGCGCATCAGCTCAGAGCCGAGCTCCTCCTCGCGGCGCTCGTACGCGCTCAGCGCGTCATCTGCGAGCACCTGCGCGATGTGCTCGCGCTCTGACGTCTGCGCCTCCTCGGAGCTCAGGTCAGCCGTCAGCGGCCATAGCTGGCCGGCCTGGGTGACGAGCCCCGCGAGGTCCCAGTCCTCGTACACCTCGCCGGCCGTGTACTCCTCAACCAGCCGCTCGACGACCTCGCCGATCTGCTCGCGGGAGACCTCCGACATGTCGCGTCCCTCGAGGATCTCCCGCCGGTACTTGTAGATCACCCGCCGCTGCTCGTTCATCACGTCGTCGTACTCGAGCACCCGCTTGCGGATCAGGAAGTTCTGCTGCTCGACCTTCTTCTGAGCGTTCTCCACGGTGCGGCTGAGCATCTTCGCCTCGAGCGGGTACTCCTCCCCGTGTTCGTCGACGGGGCCCAGCCGGTCCAGGATCTTGTAGATCCGGTCGCCGGCGAACAGCCGGATCAGCTCGTCCTCGGACGACAGGTAGAAGCGGGACTCGCCGGGATCGCCCTGGCGACCGGAGCGGCCGCGGAGCTGGTTGTCGATGCGACGCGACTCGTGGCGCTCGGTGCCGCAGATGAAGAGCCCGCCGAGCTCGATCACCCGCTCCCCCTCCTCCTCGCACGACTTCTGGAAACGGGGCAGAAGCTCGGCGAGCTCCTGCGCATAGCTCTCGTCGTCGGGGGTGACGCCCAGCTTTCGCAGCTCGGCTCCGGCGAGCTGCGAGGGATCGCCGCCAAGCTTGATGTCGACGCCCCGCCCCGCCATGTTGGTGGCGATGGTCACGGCGCCGATCCGGCCCGCCTGGGCGATCGTCTCGCCCTCCCGCTGGGCGTGCTCCGGCTTGGCGTTGAGGACGACGTGGTCGATCCCGCTGCGGGTCAGCTCCCCCGAGAGCATCTCGGAGACCTCCACCGAGATCGTGCCGACGAGGATCGGCTGGCCCTGCTCGTTTCGCTCCTTGATCTCGCCCGCGACCGCCTTCCACTTGCCGTTCTTGGTCTTGTAGATCTGGTCGTTGTGGTCCGCCCGGACCATCGGCACGTTGGTCGGGATGTCGACCACCGGCATCTCGTAGATCTTCATGAACTCCTGCGCCTCGGTGAGCGCCGTGCCCGTCATGCCGGAGAGCTTGTCGTAGAGGCGGAAGTAGTTCTGGAGGGTGATCGTCGCCAGGGTCTGGTTCTCCTCGCGAATGGGGACCCCCTCCTTGGCCTCGATCGCCTGGTGGAGTCCCTCTGACCAGCGACGCCCCTCGAGGATCCGGCCCGTGAACTCGTCGACGATCTTGACCTCGCCGTCGATCACCGCGTAGTCGTCGTCCCGGTGGAAGAGTGACTCGGCCTTCAGGGACTGGATCAGATGATTGACGAGCGTCCCGTGCTCGGAGACGTAGAGGTTGTCGACGCCGAGGAACCGCTCGGCCTTGGCGACGCCGGGCTCGGTGGGGGCGACGGTCTTGTGCTTCTCGTCGTACTCGTAGTCGTAATCGACGCCGGAGGTGTCGCGGTCCTCGCCGAGGGACTTCAGCTTCTCCTTTGCCTGGACGCCGACCATCTGCTTGGCGAGCCGGGCGAAGGTGTAGTAGAGGTCGGCCGCCGCCTCGGGGGCCCCCGAGATGATCAGCGGCGTGCGGGCCTCGTCGATCAGGATGTTGTCCACCTCGTCGACGATCGCGTAGGCATGGTCGCGCTGCACGCAGTGCTCGAGCGTGGCCGCCATGTTGTCGCGCAGGTAGTCGAAGCCGAACTCGGAGTTGGTTCCGTAGACGACGTCGCAGGCGTAGGCTCGCTGTCGCTCCTCCGGCTCGTGGCCCGCCTGGATCGCGCCCACGGTCACCCCGAGGGCCTCGTAGATCGGAGCCATCCACTCGGCGTCGCGGCGGGCGAGGTAGTCGTTGACGGTGACCAAGTGGACCGGGTCCCCGGCGAGCGAGTTGAGGAACACGGCCAGAGTCGCGGTCAACGTCTTGCCCTCGCCGGTCTTCATCTCGGCGATCGAGCCGTCGTGCAGGACCATGCCGCCGATCAGCTGGACGTCGAAGTGGCGCTGGCCCAGGTTCCTCCTCGCCGCCTCGCGGCAAAGCGCGAAGGCCTCTGGGAGCAGGTCGTCGAGCGCTTCGCCCTCCCGGGCGCGCTCCCGAAGGTCGTCGGCCTCGGATCGGATCTCCTCGTCCTCGAGCAGCTCCATCTCGTCCTCGATCCGGTTGATCGAGGCCACCCGCCGCTCGTACTCCTTGAACTGGCGTCCCTCGCCCAGTCGAAGGGCGCGATCTATCAGTCCCTTGGCCACAGACTTCCAGGGTACCGGCCGCGAGGGCAGCCCCTCGGCCGGAGTGAACTGTGTCCCCTCGTGTCCGGAGGACGGACACAACGGGACGCGGTTCCGAAACGGCTTCCCCTACGTGCCCTGGCGAACCCCATGCCCAGGGGAGTCCCGTCTAGGCCGGGCGGCGGCGAAGCCGCGACATCAGCCTCCGGGTCTCGTTGCGTTTGCGGCGCTTGTCGCGATGCTTCTTGACCTGACGCCGCAGGTCCTCCGCGATCGCATGGATCGAGTGCAGCATCTCCGGCGAGGCCTCGCGGGCGCGCAACGTGATGCGCTTGAGGTGCAGGGTGGCCTCCGCCACCTGGCTGTCGGCAATCGAGGGGTTTCGCTCCTCGCTGAGCTCGACCTCGAGCACCGCCAATTCCGAGACCTGCCTGCCAATGCGGGCGAAGCGCTTCTCAACGTGGTCTTGGAGCTCGTCGGTGACCTCCGTGTTGTTGCGTCCCCTCACCTCGATTCGCACCCTCACTCCTTTCCTCGGCTGCGGTTCCCATGGTACGCCCGCCGAGCCGGCGCGCCAACCCCCACCGCGGACCCCGAGCGAGCGAAGGTCAGCGCTCCGATGCGCTCCGCGCCGCCCGCGCGGAGCGCGGCGGCGCAGGCGCCCAGCGTCGCCCCCGTGGTGAGCACGTCGTCGACCAGGAGAGCCCGTTTGGGCGGCTCGCCCATCACGCGCACCCGCGGCGGGTCGCCGAGGCGCTCGGCCCGAGGCCGGCCGACCTGGCGCCGCCCCTCCGAGCGGCGCAAGCACCTCGAAACGGCGAGCCCCGTCTCCACCGCAAGCCCCGCTGCGATCTCCTCGGCCGGGTCGAATCCCCTCCAGCGCCGGCGCCACGGCGCCGGAGGCACTGGGACGATCACACCGGCGAGCAGCTCGGGCGGTGCCTGCATTGCGATCGCCCGCGCCGCGCGCCGCGCGAGGGCGACTCGACGACCGAACTTGAGCGCGGACACCAGCGCCCGCGAGGCTCCGTCGTATGGCGCCGCCGACCAGGCGTGGTCCACCGCCGGGATCGCGGCCAGTTGCGGCCGAAGCCGGCTCAGCCGAGACTCGCAGCGCTCACACAACTGCGCCCGCACCGAGCAGCCCCTCCCGCACAGGGCGCAACGTGGCGGCGCGACCAGACCGAGCAGCTCGGCGAGCATCGCACCAACCATGCGGTCGAGGGTCGGGCCCTTGGCACGCGAGGTGCGACGAATCTCGCCGCTCGCCGATACGAAACCGTCGGGTCAGGGAGCCAGAGGCGTCGGCGCGCCGATCGTCCGATTTCGGCCTGCGCGCTTGGCCTCATAGAGCGCCTGATCGGCCCGGCCGACCAGGGTGGACGGATCCTCGTTGCGGTCCCATTGCGCGACCCCCGCCGAGCACGAGGTGCCCGCGGGCGTTGCGTCCCGCAGCCGCTCGATGCTCACCACCGCGTCATCGAGCTCGCACCCCATCATGGTCAGGCTGAACTCCTCCCCCCCGTAGCGCGCAAGCAGGTCGTACGGGCGCAGCACCGCCCTCCAGGCGGCCGTGACCTCCTTGAGCAGCCGGTCGCCGGCCTGGTGCCCATAGGTGTCGTTGTAGTCCTTGAACCTGTCGAGATCGAGCATGGCGACGCATACCGACTCGTCGTAGCGCAGCGAGCGGCCGAGCTCCCGGGGGAGCTGCTCGTCCCAGTGACGGCGGTTTGGCACGCCCGTGAGCTCGTCCGTCAGCGCCAGCCGCTCCAGTCGGCCAAGGCGCTCCTCGCCCGCGCGGACGGTCCGCACCAGGCGGGCGACCCAAAGCGATCCCCAAGCGAGCGCCGCGAGGCCGCATACGCCCAGCACGATGTCGGCGAACAGTTGACCGCTCACGCTCCACCCTTCGGAACGCCGGCGAAACGGCTGAAGGATTCGGCCCCAGCCTGGCCCCCTGGACGAGCGAAACGGCGATTTCGGTGGCGGGCGGCGGGATCAGTCGTCGAACACGACCCGCTCCACGGCGCCAAGCTCGGCCGCGCAGCCGATCACGGAGGGCGCCTTGCCGAGCGCGGTGTCGGGATCCTTGAGGCCGTGTCCCGTGAGCACGCAGACGACCGACTCGGGCGGGGCGCCGCCGTCGGGAGTCGCCAGGCCGTGCGCCAGGATTCCCGCGACCGAGGCGGCCGACGCGGGCTCGCAGAAGACGCCCTCGCGTGAGGCCAGCAGATGGTAGGCGTCGAGGATCTGCTGGTCGCTGACGGCCGCGATCCGCCCCCGCGAGGCCGTGACCGCGTCCATCGCCTCCTCCCAGCGAGCCGGGTTGCCGATCCTGATCGCCGACGCGATCGTCTCGGGCTCAGGCACCGGCCTGCCGAGCACCAGGGGCGCCGCGCCCTCCGCCTGGAATCCGTACAAGAGGGGTGCGACCTCGTACTCCTGGAAGCCGCGCCACCAGGCGGTGATGTTCCCCGCGTTTCCGACCGGGATCGCGATGGCGTCGGGCGGGCCGGCGAGCTCGTCGCAGACCTCGAACGCCGCCGTCTTCTGCCCCTCGATCCGGTACGGGTTGACGGAGTTGACCAGCTCGACGGGATGCCGGTCGGCCAGTTCGCGGACGATCTCCAGCGCCTGATCGAAGTTCCCGCGCAGCGCGATGACGCGGGCGCCGTGCATCAGCGCCTGCGCCAGCTTGCCGATCGCGATCCTCCCCTCCGGGACGATGACGACGCCCCGAACGCCGGCGCGGGCCGCGTAGGCGGCGCAGCTCGCCGCCGTGTTCCCGGTCGAGGCGCAGATGATCGCCTCGGCGCCTGCACCCTTGGCTCGGGAGACCGCTACGGTCATCCCGCGATCCTTGAAGCTTCCCGTCGGATTGACCCCCTCGAGCTTCAGATGGACGCTGGCCCCAACCCGATCGGAGATCACCGGCGCCTCTACGAGCGGGGTGGATCCCTCGTTCATGGTCACCACCGGATCGCCCGGCTCAAGCGGCAGCCGGTCCCTATACCTCTCGATCAGCGGCCTGGGCAACTAGACGAACTCTTCCTCGATCACCCGGATCGCGCGGGGCTGGGCGCGGAGGAAGTCGAGCGTGGCGATCTCCTCGAGCGCCTTGAAGAAGCGCGCCTCAAGCCCCTCGTGCATGACCATCACCAGCCGGGCATCGTCGCCGAGGCCACGCTGCACGACGCTTCGAACCGAGACCTCGTTGCGCCCGAGGACCTCCGCGATCCGGGCCAGCACTCCGGGCCTGTCGGCCACCTCGAGGTGGAGGTAGAACGACGAGCTGATGTCGCGGACGATCTCGAGCGGCTCACGCGCGGCATGAACCGGCGCGCGCCCGGAGAGGATCGACACGACATCCCCCAGCACGGCCGAGGCGGTCTCGATCCCCCCCGCGCCGGGCCCCGACATGGTGATCTCGGTGATCGCCGGCGCCTGAACCATCACGGCGTTGAACGGCCCCTCCACGGGCGCCAGCGGATGGCGCGGGTAGAGAAAGCATGGGAAGACCCGGACGCTCAGCCCCCCGTCTCGGCGCTCGGCCACGCCGAGCAGCTTCAGCGAGAGGCCGAGCTCCTTCGCGTAGGCGATGTCGTCGGGCTGGATCTCGGTAATGCCTTGACAGGCGACATCGGCGAGCGCCACGGGCGCCCCGAAAGCCAGCCGGGCGAGGATCGCCATCTTCGCCGCCGCGTCCGCGCCCTCGACGTCGTCGGTCGGATCGGCCTCCGCGTAGCCCAGCTCCTGGGCGCGTCGCAGGACATCGGCATAAGGCGCGCCGGTGCTGGCCATCTCGGACAGGATGAAGTTCGTCGTCCCGTTGACGATCCCGAACACCTTGGTGATCTCCGTTGCGGCGAGGCTCTCCTGGATCACCCGGATGATGGGCACCACCCCCGCGACCGCCGCCTCGAAGCGAAGCTGGACCCCGGCGTCGCGGGCCGCCTCGAAGAGCTCGTCCCCGAACTGAGCCAGGAGCTGCTTGTTGGCGGTCACCACGTGCCGGCCCGCCTGCAGGGCCCGGAGCACGTAGCCGCGCGCCGGGTCCGTACCGCCGATCAGCTCGACGACGATCTCGGAGTCCTCGAGGATGCCGTCGAAGTCGCCCTCACTCCGCCGCAACACTCCGGCGATCTCCGGTCGCCGGCCGGAGGTGGCGGCAATTGCCTCCGCGCGCTCGGACACCAGGTCGCGGAAGGCGGAGCCGACGGTTCCGACCCCCAGGAGCCCGATTCGGGCCACCTCAGTCGACATCGCGGCCCATCAGGTCGTTCCACGTCTCGCGGCGCACGACCAGCCGCGCCTCGCCCTGGCTGCAGAAGACGACCGCCGGGCGCGGGACGCCGTTGTAGTTGCTCGCCATCGCATAGCCATAGGCGCCCGTCGCCGGGGTCACCAGGACGTCACCGGGGCCTGGATCCGCCAGCAGGGCGTCGGTGATCAGGATGTCCCCGGATTCGCAGTGCATGCCGGCCACCGTCGCCAGCGTCTCGGGCATCGCACCCGCCCGGTTCGCCACGATCGCCTCGTACCGGGAGCCGTAGAGCATCGGCCGCATGTTGTCCGACATCCCGCCGTCGACCGAGAGATAGGTCCGCACGCCGGGAATCTCCTTGACCGTGCCGATCTCGTAGGCGGTCACCCCCGCGTTCCCGACCAGCGAGCGGCCCGGCTCGATCAGGATCCGCGGGACAGGGTCGAAGACCCGCTCCACCCCGCGGACCTTGACGTCGACGTACGCGTCGATCGACGGCGGCTCGTCCTCCGCCGTGTACGCGATGCCGAGTCCCCCGCCGACGTTGAGGATGCGGCACTCCCACCCGCCGTCCACCAGCGCGGCGAGCGCCTCGATCGCCGCGGCATACGGCTCCAGCTCGAAGATCTGGGAGCCGATGTGCGCGTGCAGGCCGACAAGCCGGAGGTTTCGCGACCCGAGCACCTCGGCGATCGCGCGGCCCGCCAGCCCGTCCTCGAGACCGAACCCGAACTTCGAGTCCAGTCCGCCGGTCTGCACATAGGAGTGGGTCGAGGGCAGGATCCCGGGCGTGACCCGGATCAGTACATCCTGGGGCCGGTCCAAGATCGCTTCGAGCCGCGCGATCTCCGCGAAGGAGTCGAGGATCACGTGCCCGACACCCGCCTCGACCGCGTAGCGAAGCTCGGCCTCGGTCTTGTTGTTCCCGTGCAGGTAGACGCGCCCCGGATCGAAGCCGGCCCGAAGCGCCATGTGGAGCTCGCCGCCCGAGGCGACGTCCACCGAGAGCCCCTGCTCCGCGAACAGCCGGTAGATCGCCGTGATCGGCGCGGCCTTGCTCGCGTACAGGACCTCGAAGTCGGCGCCACGCGCCCGGAAGGCGTCGAGATAGGCGCGAGCGCGAGCGCGCATGTGGTCCTCGACGTAGATGTACGTCGGGGTGCCGAACTCCGTCGCGAGCTCGACCACATCGCATCCGCCAAGCACCAGATGGCCGCGATCGTTCACGCGGCTTCCCGCCGGATAGACGGGCGAGCCCTCGACCGTCGATCTCTCCGTGGTGGCGGCCATAGCCGTCCATTCTGACGGGCGGGGGTCGACCACCGCGCGCTGCAGATAAGTTGCGCAAGGGGATGAGCAGAACGATCTCGCCACCGAGCCGAGCAGGCGTGCGCGCGGGCCGGCCGTATCTGCTGTGGGTTCCGCAGTCGCCCCCGCCCTGGCCGGGGATGGTGATCGTCCACGGGGCCGGGTCGCGCAAGGAGAACCATGGCGACTTCGGTCGGGCTTGCGCAGCAAGCGGTTGGGCCGCGGTGGCGTTCGACCAGCGGGGTCACGGGGACTCCGAGGACGGCATGAGCCCCGCTGCCCTCGCCGACGTCGCGGCGATGGCCTCGTTCCTCGCCGGCCTCGACGGTGTCGACGCGGAGCGGGTGTGCGTCAGGGGCTCGAGCATGGGGGGCTTCATGGCCATCGAGGCCGCTGCCAGCTCGGAGGCGATCGCCGGCGCGGTCGCGATCTGCCCCGCGGCCGCCGACCATCTGGCCCGAGGGCTAC
The DNA here is from genome assembly GCA_050697075.1 of Solirubrobacterales bacterium. Taxonomy (GTDB): domain Bacteria; phylum Actinomycetota; class Thermoleophilia; order Solirubrobacterales; family 70-9; genus AC-56. The sequence continues at coordinate 8,648 of JBOGZC010000109.1, forward strand.
GGGGCGAGCAGCTCGAGATGCGGATCGACCCCGGAGGCCGGGAGTCGCTGGAGGCCTGGCTCTCCGAGCACGACCTGCGCGAGGCGGTCGAGCTGATGGGCTCCAAGCCCCTGCTCCTGATCCACGCCCGCGGCGACGATCAGATCCCCTCGGAGTGGTCCGAGGAGCTGTATGAGCGCGCGCCCGAGCCGCGCAAGCTGATCCTGCTACCCGGGGGTCATCATCGGTCCGCGCAGCACGACGCGGAGCTCCACGGCATCGCCCTGCGCTGGCTCGAGCGGAAGCTCGGTGGCACCGACGAAACCCTCGTGTAGTCTCGGCGACGCTTGTGCGTCCAGTGCATGATGACCGCGATGACGTCGGTTGCCGCCGCGTCCGGGACGCGCTCATGGCTGGCCCAGAAGCGGCCGAATTGGCTCACGCCACGCCGCCTTCGCCACATTACGATCGGGCTGTTCACGGCGGCTGTGCTGGCCTCCGGCATGCTTAGCGGCAGCGGCGGCTCCTAGCTTCCGCGCTCCCGAGTAGCCATCAGCCAACCAGGCACCGTCCCGGGAGGGCGAGGGCGTACACGAGCCCGAGGAGCGATGCAAGCAACAGAGCGCCCGCGAGCTCTACCGCGAGGCGTTCACCGTCGGCAGGGACCACCTTTCGGCAACGATCAACACGCTGGTCCTCGCTTACGTGGGGGCGTCCCTGCCGCTGCTGCTCGTGATCCACAGCGCCGCCGTGACGACCGGCGATGCCATCAACACCCAGGACGTCGCGGAGCCGATCGTGGCCACGCTGGTGGGCTCGATCGGGCTGATTGCGTCGGTGCCGCTGACCACCGGGTTGGCCGCGGTCCTCGCGTCCCGCGTGCCACCGGATGCCGTTCCGGGCCACGCGGGTCATGCTCACTAGGCACTAGTCACTGCCAGGCCGCGGCCGTCTGAACACCTTTGGTCCGGTTCGCTTCACTCCGCCCGCACTGTATCTCCTCGCTGGCCCATATCTAAGAATGAGACGCAGTCTCATAGATTTGCTAGGGTCGCGCCTGACGTGCTCGATCCTTTCAGCCTTCCATTCGTCCAGCGCGGAGTAGTCGAGGTCCTCGTCCTCTCGATCCCCGCCGGCGTGCTGGGAACCTGGATCGTCCTGCGGGGGCTCGCCTTCTTCTCTCACGCCGTCGGCACCGCGACCTTTCCCGGGCTGGTGGTCGCCGCGGGGCTCGGCTTCTCGGCGCCGCTCGGGGCCTTCGGCGCCGCGATCGCCTTCACGCTCTTGATACTCGCGCTCAGCCGCGGCCGACTGGCGGGCGAGGATGCCAATACCGCGCTCGCTCTGGTCGGATGCCTCGCTCTCGGCGTGATCCTCGCCAGCGATGTCTTCCACTCCGGCTCGGAGATCGAGACGCTCCTGTTCGGAAGTCTCCTGCTGATCGACCACCAGGATCTGGTGGTCGCGGCAATCGCGGCTGTCGCCGTGACGACGGCCGCAGGCCTCGTGGGGCGGCGCTGGCTCGCGGTTGGCTTCGACCCGGCGGCCGCGCGCAGCCTCGGGGCGCCCCCGCTCCCGCTCGACGCCGTCCTGCTCGCCCTCATCGCCCTCTCGGCGACGGCGGCGCTCTCCGCAGTCGGCGCCATCCTCGTCAGCGCGCTCTTCGT
>JBOGZC010000110.1:0-9811 GCA_050697075.1 Solirubrobacterales bacterium
TCGCCAGGGTGCGTGGATTGATGATCCGGGCCTGGGGCGGCGCGATGATCGACGGGCAGACGCTGACGATCCTGTGGCGGCTGTCGAACGTCAGCGACCCGCAGAGCGACGGCGAGCTCCCCAAGGACGTGGCGACCAGGGAGTTGCCCAGCGGCCCGAGACGGTGGTAGGCGTCCGTCATCCACGTGTCGTTGTGGATGTTGCTGCTCGGGTCCAGGGCCAGGAAGGGATTCTGCGGCGCGTTGGTCACCTGGCCCGTCGGACGCGCCGGCACCGCGCTTCCCGTGAACGCCGGAAGCGACGGCGGTGGCGCGACGGAGGGGATGGGGGCAGCGGAGGCCGAGGTCGCCTGGAACAGCAGCCAGACGAGCACAGCCGCGCCGGCGAGCGCGATCAGGATCCCGGCGAGCAGCCGCAGCGGGCGCTCGCCGCCCTGTCCGACCGAAGCCTCCGGCTCGGCGGCCCGGACGTCGGCGAGCAGGTCGCGCGCGGCGTCCAGGCCGGCCTGCGGAACCAGCACGTCGCGCGGTCCGGCCGCCAGGAAGTCGGGAACGTCAAAGCCGCGCATCCGCCGCTGGACGCTCGGGATCCCCTCCTCGAGCAGCATGCCCTGGATCAGCTCGGCCTCCGCGAGGTTGTTGGCGCTGGCGACCCGGACCTGCTGGCCGCCGGTGTACTGGGGCTTGATCTTGCGAGCGCGCTCGTGCGCCTCGGTGATCGGCTGCTCTTCGTCACGACCCACATAGACGAGCGGCATGCCGCAATCGGCACAGAAGCGCTCGGCCAGCGGGTACTTGCGGGCGCAGTGCGGGCAGGCGAGCGGGCGGACCTGCTCAGGGGACATCGAGCTCGACCTCCTTCACATCGGCCCGTCGGATCACGAACCCACGAACCTTGGGATCGTCGGGATCGGCGAGGGAGCAGATCAGGTACACGGGATCGGGCCAGTTCTCCGCTAGGTTGATGTCAGTCTGGGAGGGCTCGGCGGCGGTCTTCGTATGCGAGTGGTAGATGGCCGCGATCCCCTCTCCCCTCCCCTCGATCTCCGTCATGATGCGGATCTGGTCCTGGGGATGAATCGCGTAGCGAAATGGGCTCGCCTCCGCGTTGCGCGCCGGGTAGACCCGGGTCGCCTCGCCGTTGGTTCCAGCGACCATTCCGCAGCATTCGTTGGGGGCGTCCTCACGGGCGTGGGAGATGATCTCATCGAGGAGCGTCCGGGCGATCCGCATCGGCCAGGTTGAGCCTACCAACGGCGCCTGCAGCGCCGTGCGCGACCGACGCAAGGCGCCCAGCCGGCGCGATTGACGCATCCGGGCGGTAGTGCTAGTGTGCTAGCGCAATGGCACAGTCCGCCGTGGATGGCGCCGATTCGGCTTCCGGCCTCGCCCGCTCCGACGACCTTCCCGTCGGCGCCCAACTCGCCTGGCGGCTGCGGGTTCTGATCGCCAGCGGACAGCTTCGCGCGGGTGCCCGGCTTCCCGGCGTCCGCGAACTCGCCGACGGCGCGAGCGTCAACGTCAACACGGCCCGCGCGGTCTACGGGCGCCTCGAGGACGACGGCCTGATCGTCTCCCGCCAGGGCCTCGGGACGTTCGTCGCCGACGATGTGCCCGCGTCCCCGGAGCTCGAGCGATTGGCGGCCGACGCCGCCGCAAGCGCGCGCGCCAGCGGCGTGGACCCGCGGGACCTCGCCCGCGCCATCTACGCCGGGAGCGCGGAGGGGCTCGCCAGCCTGGATGGGCCTACGCCAGCGGATCCCACCGAGCTCGAGCTCGATCGGGCGGCCGGGCTACCGGGCGGCGAAGGGGACGAGCGGCTCGGGCGCAACGAGCTGCGGCGGCAGATCGCCCGCCTCGAGGCTCTCCTGGCGTCGTATCCCGACGCCCGGAAGCCGGGAGAGCCAACGCATCCGCTCCTCCGGCCCAAGGGGCACGTCGCCGACATGGCGGAGCTGGAGCGGACTCGCGACGAGTTGCTGGAACGCCTCGGGAGGGCGCGCGAGGAAGCCGAGCGCCATGGCGAGCGCCAGCGCACCGCACGCGCACGGCTGGAGGAGATGGCCACCGATCCGGGGGCGCACAAGTGGGAGACGGTCACCAGGGAGGAGATCGGCGAGCCCGGCTGCGCGACCTGGGAGGTGGCGCCGAAGTGGGGCCCCGTCGGAGCGCTGATGAACTGGTGGCGAGTCAAGGTTTCGTCGGGATGTCCGTTATCCGGGCCGTGTGAGGCGGCAGTCGGAGGAGGGAAGCGATAGTGGTCCGAACCGTCGCCGACAGGGCATTCCTGCCCGCCAAGAGCCTGTTCGAGCAGGTGGGGAACATGATGATCCTCACCGGCAAGACGATCACGGCGACCGTCCGCCCGCCCTACCCCTACGGCGGGGAGTTCATCTCCCAGTTCATCTTCGCCCTGCAGCTGTGCTGGTTTCCGATGCTGATCTCCACCGTCGCCTTCGGCTTCGGCGCCCCCGGGCTCCAGGCGGCCAACTTTCTCACCCTGTTCGGGGCGCTTGACCGCCTCGGGGGCTTCTTCATCCTCGCCTCGGTGCGGGAGTTCGCGCCGTTCGTGACCGCGGTCGTCGTCGCCGGGGTCGCCGGGACGGCGATCACCGCCGACCTCGGGGCCCGCAAGATCCGCGAGGAGCTCGACGCCCTGCAGGTCCTCGGCGTCGACCCGATCAAGAACCTCGTGGTTCCGAGATTCCTCTCCCTGATGCTGATCACGGGGCTCTTGGACATCTACGCCCTCTTGTTCGGGATCGCCGGCGGGATCTTCGCCGAGATCGCCTACCACGCCCCCCTGGGCGGCTTCTTCGCCACCCTCTTGAACAACGCCTCGGTGACCGAGCTCTGGGGCTCGATCCTGAAGACCACCCTGTTCGGGGCGATCATCGCGATCGTCTGCTCCTACAAGGGGATGAACGCCTCCGGCGGCGCCGCCGGGGTGGGCAGGGCGGTCAACGAGGCGGTCGTGATCGCCTTCTTGGGCGTGTTCGCGTTCAACTACGTGTTCACGCAGACGCTCTTGGCCACCCATCCCGAGTTGAACGTGATCAAGTAATGCCCGGCTGGCTCGCCGTCCCCAGAGACTGGCTCTCCTCGCTCGGGGAGATCGCCCGCTTTTGCACCAAGACGATGGGGCTCGTCTACTCGGGCCGGGTGCTGCAGTTCTTCGGCGAGGCGCTGCGCCAGGCGGGGATCTTGATCCTCGGCTCGACGATCGTGATCTGGGGGCTGGTGTTCATCTTGGGCCTTCAGTGCGGGATCGAGGGCGCCTACTTCAACCGCTCCGTCGGCGCCCCCTCCTACGCCGGGGTGTTCGCCGCCTGGTGCGATCTGCGCGAGGTGATCCCCTATGCCTTCGGCTACATGATGGCCGCCAAGGTCGGGACCGGGATCGTCGCCGAGCTCGGCGCGATGCGGATCTCCGATGAGATCGACGCGCTCGAGGTGATGGGGGTCCCGCCGATGACCTTCTTGGCCGCGACCCGCCTCCTGGGCGCCTGGATGACGCTTCCGTTCATGTATTTGGCGGCGATCGGGATCGGCTACTTCGCCTCCTGGCTCGCGGTCGTCAAGCAGATCGGCGACGTCTCCTCGGGCGGCTACTTCTTGATCTTTTGGATGTTCCAAAACCCGCCCGACCTCTTATTCAGCGTGATCAAGGCGATGGTGATGGCGACCGCGATCGTGCTCGTCGGCTGCTATTACGGCTACACCGCCTCCGGCGGGCCGGTCGGGGTCGGCACGGCGACCGCGAAGTCGATGGTCTTGAACATCGTCCTGGTGCACCTGATCGGGATGATGGGCACCCTGGTGTTCTGGGGCGCCAACCCCAGGGCGCCGATCGGGGGGTGACCCCCGCCAACCGAGGAGGGCTGAGCGAAAGATGGCAGAGGAGCGGACAGGCGACACCTACGACGAGCTGAGGGGCTACGACGAGCGGAAGGGCGTCGAGCCGGTCGAAGAGCCCCATCATGAGGAGCCCACGCCGCGCGCCGACGACGACTATCGGGAGACGGCGCCCGAGCTGGGGGTCCTGAACAGGGACTACGCGATTCCCGGCGTTGATCCTTCGGAGACCAACCCGTATCGCTGGCACACGGGCCAGAAGCGCGACCACGGCGGCGAGGACGCAATCGAGATCATCGACCTGGTCAAGCAATTCGGTCGCACGCGGATCCTCAACGGCCTCAACCTCGGCCTCCCCAACGACCAGATCTCGATGGTCCTGGGGCCGTCCGGCACCGGCAAGAGCGTCCTGATCAAGCACATCGTCGGCCTTCTCTATCCGGATGCGGGGGATGTGCTCGTCCACGGCGAGTCGGTCCCCGGCCTGACCGACGACCAGCTGTTCGAGATGCGCAAGAAGTTCGGCCTGCTGTTCCAGGATGGAGCCCTGTTCGGCTCGATGAACGTTTTCGACAACACGGCCTTCCCGTTGCGCCAGCACACCGACAAGTCCGAGGAGGAGATCGCCGAGATTTGCAACCGGCGGCTGCGGGAGGTCGGGCTCGCCGAGGCCACCCAGAAGATGCCGAACGAGCTTTCCGGCGGGATGCGCAAGCGGGCGGGCTTCGCTCGCGCGTTGGTGCTCGACCCGGCCATCGTGATGTTCGACGAGCCGGATTCCGGCCTCGACCCGGTGCGAACGGCGCTCCTCTGCGAGCTGATCCGCGAGGTCCACGAGGAGAACGGGGGCTGCTACCTGGTGATCAGCCACGACTTGGGCACCGCGCGCCGGATCGCCGACTTCCTCGCCGTGTTGTGGAAGGGGCGCATCGTGGAGTCGGGCCCCGCCGACGAGCTGTTCGACTCCGACAATGAGTTCGTCGCCCAGTTCCTCAACGCCGAGACCGTAGGCCCCCTCGCAATGGATTGAGGAATAAGTCCCCCGCCTCCTCCGGAACGACTCCGCCGAAAGCCTCGGCTTCGCCTCCGTTTTCGGCGGGTTTGGGCGCGTTACCGGGCGGCAGGTCGTACTCGCGGGGCGGGGTTAGGGCCTGTTACGTGGCGGCAGGTCGTACTCGCTCAGTAGAGCTTCGGCGGTCCGTACTCTTGCTGCGGTGAGGATGAGGAATCTGCTGGCACGGATCGCAGGGCGTGCCGTGGAGCGGCCGATGCCGGTGATCGTGGGGGCCGTGCTGCTGGCCCTGATCGGGGCGGTCGCCGCGCTTCGCCTCGAGGCCGATCGCAGCCCGAGCTCCCTGGTGGACCGTGGCTCGTCGACCTACGCGGCGACCCAGAGCTTCTACAAGGCGTTCGGCGACGAGCCGGTGGAGGTGCTGGTCAAGGGCGATCTGACCCAGCTTCTGGAGACTCGCAACCTCGGCCACGTGCTCGCTCTCGAGAGCTGTCTGTCGGGGAAGGCACCCGGCGGACGGGTGATCAGCGGCCAGGCGGCCCCGGCGCCGTGCGCGGCCATCGCGCGCCTCAATCCGAGCGCCGTCGTCTTCGGCCCGGCGACTTTCCTCAACCAGCTCGCGATCCAGGCGAACAAGCTGCTCGGGCAGCAGTCGCAGGGGGCGATCGCGCAGGCGCGGAGCGCGGCGGCTGGGGCCGCTCAACAGGCCAAGAAGCAGGGCCTGTCGGCCAGCGCCCAGCAGGCGGCCGCGGCTGGCGCGGGCCAGCAGGTGTTCGCGCAGTTCGAGCGGCAGATCATCAGGCTTGGGCTTCGGTACGGACAGTTGGGCCTGCCCCGTCTGGACGACCCGAGCTTCGTCTCTTCGGTGATCTGCGAGAGGGGGTCGAGCGGGTGCGTGCCCAAGCCGCGCCTCGCCGCGATCGTTCCCAGCTCCCACGCGGCGCTGATCTCCGTGCGAATGCAGCCCGACCTCACTGACGCTCAGCGTCAGCAGGCGATCTCGCTCTATCGGGAGGCCGTCGCGGACCCGACGTTCAGGCTCACTGGGGGCGGCGGCGCGGGAGCCGCGTCGCCCAGCTACGTGGTCAGCGGGGTCCCGGTGGTGTTCGCCGGCCTTGCCGAAGAGCTGTCGACGCAGGTCTTCATCCTGCTCGCGGCGGCCCTCGCGGTCATGGTGATCACGCTCGCACTCGTGTTCCGGGCGCCGATGCGGTTGCTCCCGCTTGGGATCGCCCTCGGAGCATCGGGGCTCACATTCGGCTTCCTGTCCCTGATCGGTGGCTCGCTCACCATGGCCTCCATCGCGGTGCTGCCCGTGCTGATCGGCCTCTCCGTCGACTACGCGATCCAGTTCCAGGCTCGGTTCGTCGAGGCAATGCAGGCGGGCTCTTCGCCGCCCCGTGCGGCCGTGGAGGCCGCGGCGAGTGGAGGTCCGGTGATCGCCACCGCGGGCCTCGCCACGGCCGCCGGCTTCCTGGTCCTCGTGCTGTCGCCGATCCCGATGGTTCGCGGGTTCGCGCTGCTGCTCGTGCTGGGGATCGTGCTGGCCTTCGCGCTCGCGCTGACGGTGGGCCTCGCGGCCCTCTCCCTGCTTCCCACGGCGAGCCGACGGCGAGGCTCCGACTCTTCCCGACCTGGGCGGGTGGGGCAGGCTCGCGTGGCCTTGGCTCGTGTGACTCTGCCGGTCGCAGATCCCCTGAGGCGATGGGGCCGAGCGGTCGGCTCGTCGGCCCGCGCCGCGGGACGGCGCGGCCTCGCGTTCTCCATCGCCGCCCCGGGCAGGGTGTTGCTGGTGGCTGTGGCCCTCGCGCTGGTTGGTTGGGGCGTCGGAACGCGAATCCCGGTCATCTCCGACATCCGAGAGCTCGTTCCCCGCAACCTCCCTGCGCTCCAGAACGTCGACCAGCTCGAGCAGGCCACCGGCGTCTCCGGGCTCACCTACGTCACCGTGAGCGCGCCGGACCTGACGGATCCGAAGGTGATCTCGTGGATGCGCAGCTTCGAGGAACGCGTGCTCCACCGTCACGGGTTCAGCGGCCGGCACCCGTCATGCCGGGCCCCGGGCACCGAGATCTGCCCCGAGATCTCGCTCCCCGATTTCCTCTATGGCGACCGCAATGGGACCCCGAGCGAGCGGCGGATCAAAGCCGACCTGCGCCTGCTTCCGGAGTACGTGTCGCAGGCGATCGTCACCCATGACCCGGCGACCGGCAAGCCCGGGAACACGGGGGTGATCACGTTCGGGATCCGAGTCATGCCGTTCGACCAGCAGGAGCGCCTGATCGACGACATCCGGGCCCAGGTCGACCCGCCCGGGTCCGGCGAGGGTCCGCCACCGGGCGTCACGGCGCAGGTTCTGGGGCTGCCGGTACTCGCGGCCGACGCGAACTCCTCGCTGTCGGGTAGCCGCTACCTCGTGACGATCGCGGGGCTGTTGGCCGTGGCGCTCGTCCTGGGGGCGGTCTATCGCTCCGCGAGCCGAGCGCTCGTCCCGTTGGTCCCGATCGTGCTCGCGACCGGCTGGTCGTCGCTCGTCCTTTGGGTAACGGGGGTGCCCCTCAACCCGATGTCGGCCACGCTGGGCGCGCTCGTGATCGCGATCGCCACCGAGTTCAGCGTCCTGCTCTCCGCCCGCTACCACGAGGAGCGCCGCCGGGGCGGCACCGTCGGCGAGGCACTTCGCCGCGCATACGCTCGCACCGGGAGGGCCGTGCTCGCCTCCGGGGTCACCGCCATCGCCGGCTTCGCCGTGCTCGTGTTCACCGACATCCGCATGCTGCGTGACTTCGGGCTCGTGACGGTGTTCGACCTGGCGGTCGCGCTGATCGGCGTGCTGGTGGTGCTGCCGGCGGCCCTGGTGTGGTCGGAGGGCGGGGTCGATCGCCTGGCCGCGCTGGTGGCGCGGCTCCGCCGCCGCGGCCGGCCGGCCGCCGCCGATGCCGGGTGAGGACCCAAAGCAGGGCAGGGCTCCCACTCGGCGCTATTCGGCCCTGGTGGGGCTCGCGTTCCTGATCCTGGTGGTGATCGCCACGATCAACACGCTTCGCACGCCGGGCGGCGGAATCCTCGGCATCAACGCGGGCGACCAGGGCATGCCGCTGGCCGAGTTCGCCGTCCCCAACGCCGTCACGGGCACGCTCGACAAGGACGCGAACATCGCCCAGGACGACTGCTCGACGTCGCAGAACCCGTGCCCGTCGGACGCGAGGCGCCCCTCCGCCTGCCAGATCCACGTCAAGGGGGCGATCCGGGTCTGCGACCTCTTCAACCGGCCCCTGGTGCTCTCGTTCTGGTTCACGAGGGGAGCGAACTGCCTGCCCACACAGGACATCCTCAATCGGCTGGCGGCGCGTTACCGTGGCCGCGTGAACTTCCTCTCGATCGACGTTCGGGACGACCCCGCGGAGGTCCGGAGGCTCGCCCTGGAGCATCACTGGACGATGCCGGTCGGCTACGACCGCGATGGCGCCGTCAGCGACCTGTATCGGGTGGGAGGCTGCCCGACCGTGGCCTTCGCCTATCCGGGCGGGATCCTCGCCTTCGCGAAGGCCCGGCTCAGCGAGCTGTCGGAGCGTCAGACCGCAGCCGACGTGAGGCGACTCCTGCGCCTCTCGAGAGCCCGCGAGCTAGAGAGCCGCTGATGGCCGGCGAGGGGCTCGCCGAGGCCGGTTGGGTCAGCGCGGAGCTCCGCGACGAGCTTCCGGGCCTCGCCCTGCGCTACGTCATGATCGAACGAGGCTCGGGGCGCACGCCCCGGGCGGTCAAGGAGCGCCTCGCGAGGCTCTCGGACCGCTTCTCGGGCCCTCAGGCGATCAACCTGCGCCATCAGCCGATTCCGTGGGCGTATCGCGTCTTCTACCGTCACATAGGCCTCGATCCGGACGAGCAGCAGACCCCGGTCGAGGCGGTCGCGCTGGAGCGGATCAAGAAGGGAGGCTTCGTGAGCCAGAACCTGCTCGACGATGCGCTCACGATCGGGATCATCGAGTCGCGCGTCGCGCTTCGGGCCTTCGACGCCGACCAAGTCGAGGGCCGGATCGGCATCCGCCCGACTAATCCCGGGGAGCCGCTGGAGGGGCGCCCGGGAGCCCTGCCCGAAGGAACCCTCGTGATCGCGGACGAGTTCCGCCCGCTGGCGCTCCTGTTCGGCGCGGTCGGGGCGGGGCGGGGCGTGACCCCGAGCACGAAGCGAACCACTCTGGTCGCCATCCAGGTTCAGGGAGTGCCGGATGTCGCCGTTGAGGAGGCCCTCTGGCTGGCGGCCGACGTACTGCGCGCGGGTTAGAATGGACGGGTCTTCGACTCCGAAGGGAGGCCTCGTGCCCGACGAACTGCTGGAGATCGAGGCGAGGGGTTCCTCGTCGCAGGCCGAGGCCCTGGACGCACTGTTTCGCGGCCAACGCGCGGACGCGCTTGCCGAGCGCCGGGCCCGTGTCGAGCTTCGCCGCCAGATTGGTGCACTGGAGCGCCAGCTCGGTGAGCTGTTCGCCTCGGCGTTCCCCCGGCAGGGGATCGACTGGAGCGTGGCCGCCGTCGGTGGGCCCCGCGTGCTCGGGATCGCCGAGTTGGAGCGGGTTCGAGACGCTCTCGCGGTGCGGCTGCGGGAGGCTCAGGCCGAGCTCGGCAGGCGAGGCGAGGTCGAGGAGGCGAACCGTGGGCTGCTCGAATCGGTGATCGCAGACCCGCGTGGACACCGCTGGGTGCGGGTCTCCGCGGAGGACGTAGGGGAACCGAGCTGCCGCCAGTGGCACTCGCGCCCTCGGTGGGGCATCCTCGGGATGCTCATGGGCTGGTGGCGGGTCAAGCTCTCATCGGGTTGTCCCTTAGCCAAGGGCCGTCGGGCCCCTGAGCAAGAAACGCAAGAAGCGCCGCCCGCGCCGTCCCGCGGCTGAGCCCTCCGCCGCGACGCCGGCGCCGCGGCCATCCCCTGCGCCGCGCGCTCGGC
>JBOGZC010000111.1:0-9807 GCA_050697075.1 Solirubrobacterales bacterium
CGTCGGCGACCGCGGCCAGGTGGACGATGGCATCGCAATCGGCCGCCGCCCGCGAGAGCGCGCCCCGGTCCGTGACGTCGCCGATCGTCTGCTCCACAGCGCTCGGCGAGTGATGCGGCGAGGGCCGCAGGTCGAAGATCCGCGGCTCGTGTCCGGCGTCGAGCAGCTTGTCGACCACGTGCGAGCCGATGAACCCCGCTCCGCCGGTGACCAGGACCTTCAATCCGCTTCCTTGATCGTCGCCCAAGGGCTCCCGTCCGGAGGAGGCTCGGGGCCGTGGTAATAGAGAGGCACGCATGAGTGGTTCGCGGCGACCCAGTCCGTGTTCGGGAGGTCGCTCGGGTCGCCGAGCAGGCGGTGGCAGGGCTCGTCGTACACGCGACCGGTCGACCGCGCGATCCGCTCGAAGACGACGTACTTGTAGAGCCCCGAGACCATCCCGTCGGGCAGCTCGACGTGGGCGGAGAAGAGCGGGTCCAGATGGTCGCGGGCGACGGCGTTCTTCCACGCGACGATCTCCTCGAGGCGGTCCATCTGCACCAAGCCGATCGCGGCCGCGAACTCGCTCATTCGGTGGCTCAGGCCCTCAACTCGATAGTCGGGCTTGCCGTAGTTGCGATACCCGCGCGCGTACTCGATGAGCTCATCATGCTTCGAGACCAGGACGCCACCCTCTCCCGTCGAGACGGTCTTGGTCGCATACAGCGAGTAGACGCCGGCGTCGCCCCACGTCCCTGGGCGCCGGCCCCGCCATTGCGCTCCGTGCGCGTGAGCGCAGTCCTCGATCAGGAAGATCCCGCGGTCCCTGCAGTAATCCGCGATCCGCTCCACGTCGAACGCGATGTGCCCGCCGATGTGCACGAGCCACGCCGCCCTGGGCCGCTCGCGCTCCGCCTTGGCCTCGAAGTCCGCGAACGAGACGCAGAGATCCTCACGATTGCAGTCCACGAACACCGGCCGGGCCCCTGCCTTGATCACGGAGAGTGGGGTGGCCATGAAGGTGTTCGAGGGGCAGAGCACCGCCTCGCCGCGCACGCGGCAGAACTCGAGCGCCGCCATCGCCGCCCCCGACCAGCTCGAGAACGCAGCGCTGGGCAGCGCGTTCCAGGTCTCCCAGGCGCCCTCGAATTGCCCCACCAGCTCTCCCTCCGTCCACCGCTGCGAGTCCAGGACCTCGTCCCACAGCTCGTGGAGTCGGGCCCGGTCCCGGTGGTCGAATCCGATCGCGAACGTGGTCGGGTCGAGCGCTGTGATGGGACTGTCGGTCATCGGTCAGGGAGCCCACCGGGGCCCCCCGAGTGCCCGCGGCGGCGAAAGGCTACCAGCGCGTCAGGCGCCGGGCCGCGCCCCAGGCGGACGAATGGTCGTCCCTTCCTCCGCCGCCACCGGCCTGGAGCGGCGCCAGGCGGCCGGTAGGGTCCGCGCGTGCCGAGCTCGACCGATCCGCGGCCCCCTCCAGGCACGGCGAAGCCAACGCGGTTGGTGCCGCGCCTGCACTACGAGCTCCTCGTCTGCGGTGCCCGTGGCCATCTGCTCCTCGGCACGGATGTCCGCGCGCTCCGCGCCGAGGACGCGATCGTGGCCCGCGAGGAGGCCGGGCTGCGGTGGCACCGTTGCCTGCGCTGCGACAGCTGGCTGCCGCTGGCCCCACCGGCGACCCCGGCGCGGGATCACCTTCCGCCGCGTGACGAGATCCGGCTGCCGCTCCGAGGCAAGCCGCTTCGCGACAAGATCGTCCTCCGGGTGATCGCGCTCGATCGGGGCCTGCACACCGTGATCCTCCTCGCGCTGGCGGTCGCGGTGTTCCTGATCGCCTCGCACGAGCAGCAGCTGCGAGAGGACTACTACAGGGTGCTCGCCGACATCCAGGGGGGCGTGGCCGGGGGCCCGCTCCAGACCAGCCACAAGGGGCTGGTCGGCAAGCTGGACGAGCTCTTCTCGCTGGACCAGGGCACGCTTCACCTGGTGGGGGCGGGGCTCGCCGGCCTCGCCGTGCTGGAGGCGGCCGAGGCGGTGGGGCTCTGGCTTCAGCGCCGCTGGGCCGAGTACCTGACGTTCCTCGCCACCACGCTGCTCCTCCCGCTCGAGGTGTATGAGCTCACGGCCCGCGTCTCGTGGTTCAAGGTCTTGGCGCTGGTGGTCAATCTGGCGATCGTCGTCTACCTGCTGGTGGCCAAGCGGCTCTTCGGGCTTCGGGGCGGCGTCGCCGCGGAGCGCGACGAGCGCCGTCGGGACACCGGCTGGCAGGCCCTCGAGAGAGCCGCGCCGTGGGCCGTCGCCGACAGTCGCGACGCATAAGTCTCGCTATTCGAGCCTTTTGCGTCGTCAGCCCGTTCGGGCTACCGACGACACTGAAACATGTGACATCGATTCGTGTAATAATCGGGGGCGATGGAAGCGACGAGCTCGCAGACGGCCGCCGAGCAGGCCGTGGCCGCCGTGAACGGAGCCGGATCGGAGCAGGACGCGGTCTTCAACCTGGAGCTGAGCCAGGATCAGAGGGACATCCGCGACTGGGTGCATGGCTTCGCCGAGCAGGTGGTTCGTCCCGCCGCCCACGAGTGGGACGAGCGCGAGGAGACGCCTTGGCCGGTGATCAAGGAGGCCGCGAAGATCGGCCTGTACGGGTTCGAGGGCATCGCGCAGTTCTGGATGGACCCCACCGGGCTGACCATGCCGATCGTCAACGAGGAGCTCTTCTGGGGCGATGCCGGGATCGGGATGTCGATCATGGGGACCACGCTCGCGGTGGCGGCGCTCTACTCCTCGGGAACGCCGGACCAGCTCGTCGAGTGGGTCCCCCAGTGCTTCGGCACCCCGACCGACCCCGAGGTCGGCGCCTTCTGCTCCTCGGAGCCGGACGCCGGCTCGGACGTCTCCGCGATCCGGACGAGCGCCCGCTACGACGAGGCCGCGGACGAGTGGGTCCTGAACGGCCAGAAGGCCTGGGCGACCAACGGGGGGATCGCCAACGTGCACGTCGTGATCGCCAGCGTCGATCGGGAGCTCGGGTCGCGTGGACACGCCGCCTTCGTCGTTCCGCCGGGCACCGCGGGCCTGGAGCAGGGCGCCAAGGTCAAGAAGCACGGCATTCGCGCCTCGCACACGGCCGACGTTCATCTCGACGACTGCCGCGTCCCGGGGTCGTGCCTGCTGGGCGGAAAAGAGCGCCTCGACGAGCGGCTCGCCCGGGCCCGTGAGGGGCGCAGCTCTCGGGGCCAGGCGGCCATGAAGACGTTCGAGGTCTCCCGCCCGACCGTCGCCTCGCAGGCCGTCGGCATCGCGCGCGCCGCATACGAGTACGCGCTCGACTACGCGAAGGAAAGGGTCCAGTTCGGACGCCCGATCGTGGAGAACCAGGCGATCGCGTTCGCGCTGGCCGACATGAAGATGGAGATCGACGCCGCCAGGCTGCTGGTCTGGCGCGCCGCGTGGATGGGGCGGACGGAGAAGGACTTCGAGGCCGCCGAAGGCTCGATGTCGAAGCTGAAGGCCGGCGAGGTTGCGGTCTGGGCGACGGAGCGGGCGATCCAGATCCTCGGCGGAAACGGCTACACCCGCGAGTACCCGGTGGAGCGAATGCACCGGGACGCCAAGATCTACACGATCTTCGAGGGCACGTCCGAGATCCAGCGCCTCGTGATCGCGCGGGCGATCTCCGGCGCGCGAATCGATTGAGCCGAGCCGGCACGACCCAGGAGGAGCGAAGATGAGCACCGAGACCGACGGGATCGACTTCGCGGCGGTCGATCCCACGGAGTTCGCGCGGACCGTGGGACAGACACCGGACGCCGAGCTGCGGGAGGCCATGCGGGGACCGATGCGCGGTGAGATCCTCGCCGAGGTCTTTCGACGCATGGAGCAGCACTTCCGGCCCGGCAGCGGCTCCGATGCCGTGATCCACTGGACGATCACCGGCGAGGACGGCGCCGAAGAAGACCGCTGGGAGGTCGTCGTCGGGGGCGGCAAGTGCACCGCCCGCACCGACCTTGCCTCCGAGCCGCGAGTGACCCTGAAGCTTGATGGCGTGAACTTCCTCCGATTGGTCACCGGCAACGCGATCGGCCCGATGCTGTTCATGAGCGGAAAGCTGAAGATCGAGGGCGACCTGATGTTCGCCGCCCAGATCCAGTCGATGTTCGTGCTCCCTGGTTGAGCCCAAAAGCGGTACGTTGTCTCGAGGGACACTGGGGCGCGGGCCGCTACCGGCCAGAATCTCGGTTGGACCTAGGAGAAACACCGAGTGCCCACCTCAAAGCAGGCTGTCCCGGACCAGGCCGTTAACGCCCCGGAGCTGGTGCAGCCGGTCGCCCACGAAACGGCCGACCGCGTCATCACCGGACTGGTCACCGCGGTGCCGTTCCTGCTCCTGGTCGTCGCCGCATGGCAGGTCTGGGACGAGGCGCTCCACTGGCGCGACCTCGCGATCCTCGCCGTCGGCTACGCGATCACCGCGATGGGGATCACGATCGGGTTTCACAGGCTGCTCACCCATCGCAGCTTCAAGACCAGCGCCACACTGCGAGCGATCTTCGCGGCGATCGGCTCGGCCGCGATCGAGGGCCCGGTGATCTCATGGGTCGCCGACCATCGAAAGCACCACACCTTCTCCGACGAGCGGGGCGATCCCCACAGCCCCCACGTCGGCCACGGCGGGGGCTGGAGAGGCACGCTTCGCGGCCTGTTCCATGCCCACCTCGGGTGGCTCTTCGTCCACACCGAACGCGGCTCCAAGCAGCGCTTCGCCTCGGACCTCATCGAGGATCCGGTCGTCACGACGATCGACCGGACCTTCTTCATCTGGGCGGTGGTGGGCATGCTGGTCCCGTTCGCGGTGGGCTTCGCGATCGGGGGCACCCTGGTCGCCGGACTCACCGGGCTCCTGTGGGGCGGGGCGGTCCGGGTGTTCCTGGTCCACCACGTCACCTACAGCGTCAACTCCGTGTGCCACGTGTTCGGAAGGCGCCGATTCGCCACCGAGGACGAGTCGCGCAACGTCTTCTGGCTCGCCCTCCCCACCATGGGTGAGGCCTGGCACAACAACCACCATGCCTTCCCAACCTCGGCGGCACACGGGCTGGGAAGCTGGGAGCTCGATCCGTCCGCGGCAGTGATCTGGACGCTCGAGCGGCTTGGGCTTGTCTGGGACGTGGTCAGGGTCAGCCCCAACCGCCAGGCCGCCAAGACGATCGCCTAGCCGCTCGCCCGCGAGGCCGGGTCGGTCGGGGCGGGCTCGCCGGGCCCAACTCGAGGCTAGGGTTAGGCATGGCCACGATGCGCCAGCTCACGTTTCAGGGCGCGGGCAAGCTGGACTGGCTCGAGGTGCCGGATCCGACGCTCACCGGCGACGAGGACGCGCTCGTGCGCCCCGTGGCGGTCGCGACCTGCGACCTCGACCCCCTGATCGTGCGCGGCGAGACCCCCTTCGGGGGGCCGCTCCCACTCGGCCACGAGTGTGTGGCGGAGGTGGTCGACGTCGCCGATGGTGTGGACGGCGTGCGGCCGGGCGGCCTCGTCAGCGTCCCGTTTCAGATCTCCTGCGGCCAGTGCGGTCGCTGCCGGCGCGGGCAGACGGCGCACTGCGAGTCGGTTCCGTGGCAATCGGCGTACGGCCTCCCTCCGCACGGTGGGGAATGGGGGGGCTTTCTGTCCGATCTGGTGCGGGTGCCCTACGCCGAGCACATGCTCGTGGCGCTCCCGGATGGCGTCGACCCCGTCGCCGCAGCCTCCGTGAGCGACAACATCGTCGACGGGTGGCGCACAGTGGCCCCCCACCTGGCCGCGGAGCCCGAGGCCGCGGTGTTGGTCGTCGGCGGAGGAGGCCCCGGGAGCATTGGTCTCTACGCGGCCGGGATCGCGGCCGCCCTCGGCGCCCCTCGGGTTGTCTACGTGGACGGAGACGAGCGCCGGCTTCGGATCGCGAGCGAGCTCGGCGCCGAGACGATCGCCGACCCCGATCAGCATCGGCTGGGCCATTTCCCGATCACGGTCGACGCGAGCGCCGACCCGGCCGGCCTCGCCCTGGCAATTCGCTCAACGGGCTCCGAGGGGAGCTGCACGAGCGTCGGCATCTACTTCCAGAACGAGATCCCCCTGCCGCTGTTCGAGGCCTACGTCACGGGGATCACGTTCCAGACCGGGCGCGTGCACGCCCGCCCGGCCATCCCAGCGGCGATGGAGCTGATCGCGTCCGGTCGCCTGCATCCGGAGCTCGTCACGACCCGAGTCGCCGGCTGGGAGGAGGGCCCGGGGGCCCTTGCGGAAGGGGAGTTCGTGAAGCTTGTCTTCGCCCGCGAGGCCGCCACTATCGCGACGGACTAGGTGCGAGACGGCTCTCCGTCCTCCGTCGAAGCGCCCGATATATGCTCCCGCGGTCTTTGCCCGCCCAGGAGGATCGATGAGAACAGTGCGATGGATCGTGGTCGGAGTGGCGATGGCAATGTGCCTGGCCGCGGTGTCTGCGTCGGCCTCGGCGAAGACGATCATCGTCACCCCGGGACACTCGATCCAGCACGCGGTCGACGCCGCCAACCGCGGCGACACGATTTCGGTTCGCCCAGGCGTCTACCACGGCGGGGTCTCGATCAAGAAGAACAAGCTGACTCTGCGGGGCGCCGGCGACAGCCGCAGGGGCACCGTGATCAAGCCCGGATCGAACCGCTACTGCCACGGCACGTCTGGCATCTGCATCGGCCGCAATTCGAACGGGCGTCCCGCCACCGTCGCGCGCACCAGGGTCAAGGGCTTCCGGATCCAGGGCTTCCGCGACTTCGGCGCCGTCGCCTTCGGCGCCAGCAGAACCACGTTCCGCAATAACACCTTCATTCGCGACGACGAGTACGGGGTGGCGGCCTTCTCATCGAGGAGGACGAAGTTCTTCGACAACGTCGCGATCAAGGGCCAGGTGGCCGGCTTCTACGTCGGCGACTCGCCACACGCCAAGGCGGTGCTCCGGGACAACGTCGCGAAGCAGAACGGCGAGTTCGGCTTCTTCCTGCGTGATTCCTCCCACGCCCGCGCCGTCCACAACAAGGCGGTGCGCAACTGCCTCGGCATGGGCCTGATCAACACCGGATCGCCCGGCGGCGTCCATGATTGGGCGATCAAGCGAAACCACGTCCTCAGGAACGTGCGCCGGTGTCCCGACTCCGGGGGCGGCCCGCCGATCTCCGGCACCGGGATCGCGCTGGCCGGGGCCACCCACAACACGGTCCGGGAGAACGTGGTGAACGGGAACCGCCCCAAGGGGGCGGGCGCCTTCCCCGGCGGGATAGTTGTCTTCTCGTCGGCCCCATTCGGGGGCGGCAACGCGGCGCACAACCGGGTCGTTCGCAACCGGGCCCATCACAACCAGCCGGCCGACATCCTGTGGGACGGCAAGGGGAAGGGCAACGAGTTCAAGCGCAACCACTGTGGTGCCTCCCAGCCGGGCGGCCTCTGTTCGTAAGCGAACGTTCGATCCTCGAAACACTACGTCCGTACCTGGAACCCGGTAACGCATAGCTGCAAGCCGCTGGAAGTGCCCGCGGCTCGCCGCTAGGGTGAACCGTAGTGTCGAAGAGAGCGACTATCGGGTCGCAGCTACGGAGTCTTGGCAGGCGTGCGGAGCACGAGCGACGGGTTCGGGCGGCCGAGGTCCGGCGGATCCAACTCGAGCGCGACTACCGTTACCTCGAGTGGCGCATGGCCGCGCGCTAGCGGCGGCTCATCGGACAGACGTCCAGGGTGGGCGCACCCCCCGAGCTAAAGGTTTTTGCGGTGCTGCCGATGTGTCATGTGCACATCCATGCTGCGAGGGCACAGCAGTCCTCGCGGGGCACCTCCCATGCAGAAGCGGGGCGCTGGGCGAGCGCCCCGCTTCGTCTGCCATCACTCGAGCGGAAGTCGTCCCTGATAGCCGGCGTCGAGCTCGTGCCACCACGACACGCGGTCCTCGCCGAGCTCCCAGCACAGATAGACCTCCTCGCCGTCGCGGATGGCGGGGAAGTCGATCAGCCCGCGATCGATGTCGCGGATCACGATCCCCGAGCCCTGCACGGCCGAGAGCAGCCGTCGGACCTCGAGGAAGGCCTCGCCCACCTGGCGGCCCGGGGCCCCGCCGCCGTTCGTGGACGCGGCCTCGGCGAGTAGCGCATGAGCATCGGCGTCCGTGAGTTGGTCGCTGGCCTCGCGTAGCTGGCCGAGCAGGGGCCTGAGGCCGTCGAGCAGCCCGTTCGCCTCCTCGATGCTGAAATGCCGGTCGTGAATCAAGTGGCGACTCTGGCCGCCGCTTCGACCCGCTCCCGCAGGAGCGCCGCGTCGGCCTCCGAGACCGCCCGGAGCTGGCCCTGGAACGCCAGGTGCCAATGGTCGGGCGGCCACTTGCGCACGTGCTCGAGCTGGTCGACCAGCTCCTCGGCCGGAATGAACTCTGCCTCCTCGAGGACGACCATGGGCTCGGCCTCCACCCGCCAGGGGTACGCCTCGGGCTTTCGCTTGGCGCCCTGCGGCCAGATCGGCGTCCTGTCCTCGAACATGGCCGACCGGACCTTGGCGATCGCCCCGAACGCCTGCACCCCGGTGACGTAGAACACGATCTCGTCGCCGGGCTCGAGCGCCGACGCCTGCCGGCGGCGGCGCTCCTTGATCCCGATCACGTCGAAGCCCCGCTCGACGTTGACACGAAAGTTCTCCAGCGAGCCCGTCAGGATCCAGGCCCGATTGGCCGCCGCCTCCGTCACGCGCCCGATTCTAGGCGCAGCCCAGCGGTGATCCTCCTCACGGCCCCGGCGGTCAGATCGGGGCGGCTGATGATCCCGTCATCGATCCTCTCAACGTGGGCCTCCGGGAAAAACCTTCGAGCGATGTTCCTGCCTTCGTCGCCGGCCGGGAACCAGCCCCCGCCGGCGTCGTCGCTGTACAGGAGCCATAGCCGATCGCCGCACTGGCGCCCGGCGTCCGCCGCGTCGTCCTCCGTCCAGGCGCGCAGCCGGCTTACCGCGGCGTCCTGGGGCCAGTACGCGACCTGGAGCTTGACCCGCTCGCGGACCTCGTCCTCGCTCATCTGCGGGTTTCCGGCCGTGGCCAGCGAGCGCACCGCGCCGCGGTAGTCGGTCTCGACCATGCTCATGAACGCGTCCACGACCGTGTCCGAGGAGACCATCGCGTCCGTGCCCTCAAGTGAGCTGCGACCCGCCGGATTGCCGCCCGGCACGACGAGTGCCTCCACCAGGTCGGGTCGGCTCGCGGTTACCCGCACGGCGCGGTTCACGCAGTCGGCCAGTGCGACGACGACCGCCGCGCCGCCGGCAGCCTCCAGCACCGCCTCGAGGTCGGCCGCCCCGGTCTCCATGTCGTACGGCCCCCGGTGAGTCGATGCTCCCGACCCCCGGTCGTCGTAGCGAACGATGCGGTGGTCCGACGCGAGCTCCGCCTCGAGCGGATCGAACACCGAGGGATGCGAGATGCAGTACGGCGCGAGAACCACCAGCGGGCCGGAGTCGGAGCCTCGTTCCTCCCAGAAGATCTCGATCCCGTCGTCGCGCGCGAGCAGCGGCATGTGGTGGATTATCGCCGGCTAGGCCGGGATCAGGCTGCGCGCGAGCTCCGCCAGGTGATGGACGCCGTGGCGCTCCGCGCCTTCCGCGGCGGCCTCCAGGGCCTCGCGGGCCTCGTCCGGCGAGGAGTCGCGAAGAATGCGACCCCGCAGATACTCGCAGCGGGCGGCGTCGAGCGGTCGGCCGAGCGCCTCCCACGCGGAGCGCGCCTCGCTGAGCGCCGCCCCCGCCTCGGCCGGGTCCTCGGCCACGGCCCCGCGCGCCTCGAGGC
>JBOGZC010000112.1:0-9488 GCA_050697075.1 Solirubrobacterales bacterium
AGGTAGTCGAGGCATGCGGCGTCAGTCGCGAAGCGCTCCTGGAACTCCATGATCGTGCGCGGGAAGTCTGGTCGGGCCACCGGCGCACCGTAGGGCGCGTACCTGACGGAACCGGATACGCATCAGTCAGCTAGTCCGGGCCGCCGGCGGCATCAGCGCGCCGATGAGCCAGAAAATGGGAATGACGATCCCGATCATGAGGATTGAGACCCCGGTGGCGTTCGGCGAGCTGACCCTCGGCTTCCTGCGCCAGGCCGGGCACAATGACCCGGCGTGATCCTCGGACTCGCCCTCGCCCTCGCCTCCGCGCTCGGGACGAACGTCGCCTTTCTGCTCAAGCAGCGTGGCGCGGTCTTGGCGCCGTCGGTGGACGTGAGGCACCCGCTGCGAAGCGCCGCCGGCCTCTTCAGCTCGAGGTGGTTCACGCTGGGCTTGGTAGTGGCTGTCGGCGCTTGGGGTCTTCACGTTGGCGCCCTTGCGCTCGTGTCGCTGTCGGTGGTCCAAGCCGTTCTGGCGTCCGGGCTGGTCTTCCTGGCCGTGCTCGCCGAGCGCTTCTTCGGCTTCGCCCTCGGACGTCGCCAGTGGACCGGCGTGATCATCACGACGATCGGGCTGGCGATCATCGCGCTCACCCTGGGGCCGCGAGGTGACCAGGCTCCAGGCTATGCGCTGGCCGCGTTGATCGCCGTGGAATGCACCGTCTTTGTCCTCGCTACGGGGCTCGCCGTGCTCTCCAGCCACCAACGCAGCCTGCGCGCGAGGCAAGGCCTGTTCCTGGGCGCTGCCTCCGGCGCGCTGTTCGGCGTTTCCGACATCGCGCTCAAGTTCCTCACCCACGCCGTCGGGGCTGGGGTGCTCGAGCTGATCAGCCCGTGGACGTTCGCCGCGCTGGCCGCCTCGGTAGTCGCCTTCTATGCGTCGGCCCGCGGTTTGCAGCTGGGCCCGGGCGTCGAGGTCATCGCGCTCACCGCGGTCGCGGCCAACCTCACCGCGATCATCGGCGGCATCCTGGTCTTTCGTGATCCGATCGGGACTGGGCCGGTGGCGATCACCGGACGACTCATCGCGTTCGGCCTCATCGTCGGCGGCGCGGCCCTGATCCCTGGGCCGGTGCGGGTAGCTCGCCGCCCAGCTCACGAATGACCGCGATCGGAATGCCGCGGGCGACGCGTCCGATTCGCGGCGGTATCGTCCTCGGCGTGAAGCGGACCGAGGCGAGGTTCGGATGACGATCGCGATCATCGTCGTGCTTGTGGTGGTGGTCGCCTTCCTCGTCGGGCGTCTCCTCTGGGTGCCAAGCCGCAGCAAGAAGTGCTCTCGCTGTGGCCAGCGGACCTCCCTCAAGTCCGAGGTCTGCGAGCACTGCGGCCACGTATTTCACGTCCGCTAAGGGCTTGTCTGCTGATCTCGGGCCCGCACCAGCAGGTATTGCGCAGTAAGGCGGCCTTCGTGTGAGGCTAAGCTCAGATCGAACCCCGAACGAAGGAGCGGCGCGATGACCGACCACACCGAGACGGCGATCCTGGCTGGAGGGTGCTTCTGGGGCGTGCAGGAGCTGCTGCGAAAGCGTGACGGCGTGATCTCGACCCGGGTCGGATACACGGGCGGGGACGTTCCCAACGCCACCTACCAGAACCACGACGGCCACGCCGAGGCCGTGGAGATCGTCTTCGACCCTGAGCGGATCTCCTTTCGGGACATCCTCGAGTTCTTCTTCCAGGTCCATGACCCGACCACGAAGGACCGGCAGGGAAACGACGTCGGAACCAGCTACCGGTCGGAGATCTTCTACACGAGCGACGATCAGCGCCAGGTCGCCGAGGAGACGATCGCCGACGTCGACGCCTCGGGCCTTTGGCCAGGCAAGGTGGTCACCGAGGTGAGCGAGGCCGGTCCGTTCTGGGAAGCCGAGCCCGAGCACCAGGACTACCTACAGCGGATCCCCAACGGCTACACGTGCCACTTCGTGCGGCCTGGCTGGAAGCTGCCGCACCGCGAGAAGACCGCCTAGGTAGGTAGTTCGAGCCCGCCCCGTCTCTTGTCCAGCCACCTAAAGCTCGCAGCCGCGGTCTTCGCGGCAGCCGCGCTCACTCTCGGAATCTCAGCGTGCGGCGGGTCCGACGATTCCTCGGGGACCGACTCGGGCCAGTGGCGGATCGGTTTGGAGGCGCCACTCTCGGGTCCGTTGCAGACCCTCGGCCAGGGGATGCTTAACGGTGCCAGGTTGGCAGCCGATCAGATCAACGCAGACGGTGGCCTCAGGGGGAAGGACATCGAGATCGTCCCGATCGACGACGGCGGCGAGCCCACAGTCGGTGTTCCCGCGGCAAAGAAGGCAATCGCCGATGGTCTTGACGGTGTTGTCGGCCCCTACAACTCAGGCGTCGGAATCAAGACACTGCCGCTCTACAAGGAGGCCGGCCTGGTCCCCATCCGCCTCACCTCCGATAACGACACCGCGGGCTTCGGCTTCACCTTGCAGCCGATGAGCTCCCAGATCGCGCCGGTGACGTCGGATGTACTCGCCGGCTGGATCGGCGCCCGAACGGTCGCGATCACCTACGACCCGACTCAGAACTACACCAAGGAGGTCTCTCGCGCAGTCCGAAGCGACCTCGAGTCCGGGGGTGTGACGGTGACGGCCTTCGAGCCGGTCCAGCCCGGCAAGAACGACTATTCGAAGGTGGTTGACAAGCTCGCCTCCGACAATCCCGACGCGATCTACGCCGCCGTCTACTACCCGGAGGGTGCGTTGATCGCCAAGGCGATGGGGGCACTGACGTCGCGTCCGACCTGCCTACTCGATTACGCCTCATATGACACCGGCTATCTGCAGGATGCGGGCCAAGCTGCGGCCGGTAACTGTGACGTGGTCGGAGTACCGGGACCCGACGACTTCGAGGGCTCCGCTACCTACGTTTCTCAGTACCAGGATCAGTTCGGCGAGGCTCCGGGCACCTGGACCCCCTACACCTACGATTCTCTGAACATCCTGGCGTACGGGGTCAAACAGGCTGGGGGCTTCGGCACCAACGCCCTGACCAGCGCGCTCGGAAGGGTGAACAACTGGAAGGGCTGGACGGGCTCGGTCACCCTCGAGCCCGGAAGCGGCAATCGCAATCCTGCGACGGTGACGGTCGACCGGGTGGGCGACCAGGGCCTCTTCAGCGTCGATCGCGCCTGGGCGCAAGCAGTCGGAGCGCCGTACTAGGAATCAGGGCAACGGGCTTGCGCCTGGAGGACCGGAGAAACAGTTTTGATTCTGCCGCGCGCGACACCGGAAGATTCGGATATGACCGAACGGACGGGGATCGAGGTCACCTATCTCGAGCCCCTCGACATCCACGCCGAGCCCCTTCCGCAGGAGTTCTCCAAATCGCGACTGCGGCGGTCACTTCTCGTCCTCGTGGCCGTCGCCGCTGCGGTCGTCGCGCTTCTGCTCCTGCTCCCAGGCCTCAGCTCACTCAGGGATAACTTCGCCGGCGCCAAGACAGGTTGGCTGGCGCTCGCCGCCGTTCTCGAGCTCCTGTCCTGCGCCTCCTACGTCCTCGTCTTCCGGGCGGTGTTCTGCCAGCGGATGAGCCTCCGCACGAGCGCCGAGATCGGCCTGTCCGAGCAGGCGGCGAACTCCCTGCTTTCGGTCGGCGGTGCGGGCGGCCTGGCGCTCGGCGCCTGGATCCTCCGTCGTGGTGGGGTTCCGGCCGGGCAGATCGCGCGCCGCACTGTTGCCTTCTTCCTCCTGACCAGCCTCGCCAACTTCGGCTTCCTCGCCCTCGGCGGGTTGGCGCTCGCAACCGGGGTCCCGGCGGGACCGTCCGACCGATTGCTGCTCGGCGCGATCCCGGCGCTGGTTGCGATCGGGGCAATCGTCCTGGCCGTTGCGGCGGGAGGGGTGGCGCGGGCACTCGGCCCGCGCTCGGCGCGTCCGCGGGTCCAGGCAACCTTGCGGGCGATCGGAGATGGGGTCAGCGAGGCGGGGGCGCTCCTGCGCTCCCCGGCGGTGGCGATCGGCTCCGCCGGATACATGCTCTTCGACATCGCCGTGCTCGGCGTCTGCTTTCCGGCCTTCGGCAACCCGCTGCCGCCGGTCGACGCCCTCCTGCTCGCCTACATCATCGGACAGCTCGGCGGACTCATCCCACTACCCGGCGGAATCGGCGGCCTCGACCTCGGATTGCTAGGAGCCCTGGTCCTGTACGGCGTAAACGCGACCGACGCGGCGACCGCGGTTCTCGCCTACCGGGGCTTGCTCCTGCTCGTTCCGGCGGCGGTCGGACTTCCCGCCCTGGCGTCCTTGCGGGTGCGGCTGCGCAAGGAGGACCACGACATCCGCGCGTGCGTACCCGGGCAGGAGGTCGAAGTGCTCGGGGCGGGGCGGATCACAATGGCGCTGCCCGGCAGGGACTGAACCGGCGGGGTTCGAGTCTCGAGAGCTCACCCGCGTCTACGCGGGGTCCGCCGTTCTCGCGCCATCGTTGCGGGCTTCAATTGCCTTGATGGTCTTTTTCATTGCCCCTCCCAGAACCCGCCTGCCGAAGATCGAGAGCACGACCCCAAGCGCCCGTCCCTTGAGGTTCTTTCCCTCGCGCACCACGACGGCGTCCAGCTCGGTCGTCCCGTCGGGCTGCCGCGTGAAGGTGTAGGTATGGCCCGAGTTGCCTCCCCAGGTGTTGGAGTCGGTGGTCGTCATGACCACGCGATTCGGATCGGACCAGTCGTAGTGCAGGCGTTCCCAGACACCGCTCGAGCCCTCCGTGACGTCGGCCGAAGTGGGGCCCTGGTCATGCACCTTGAGGTCTTCGTCGCCGCTGTTTGGAAAGAGCTCCGAGCGGCCCGGGCCGAAGTCGGTGAGCGCTGCGACGAACTGTTCCGGCGTCGCGGTGGTGGTCTCTTTGAGGTGGATCGTGGCCATGCGTGCTCCTTGCTTAAGGGTGACCCGGTTCATGGTCGCGGGCACCGACGGTCTGGAAACGAACCTCAGGCGGCGTTGTCGGCGGCATGCACCGCAGCATCTCACGTTCGCAGCGGCGGCCGCGGGCATTCCCTAGCCGGGTTCTGGGGCGGCCCGGGTAGTCCGCAAGCTTCGGGCGAACGCGAAGGACCAGATCGCGATGAGGATCAGGTCAAGCAGCGTCGCGAGCAGCCAGGGCGCCGGGCGGGCCCAGCCGATCGCCAGCGCAGCCACTGCGCCGAGCAGCAACGCCACTACTAGCGGGCGGTAGAGGGCAGCGAGCCTCCGGTAGTCGACGAGTGCGACGATCGTCGCCACGAGCGCGATCAGCAGGGCCGAGACCGAGCCGGCTAGCAGCCAGCCCGAGGGCTCGGGCGTGCGGGCGTCGGCCGCGTGCTCAACGAGACTCACCATGCCGGCGCCGGCGGCCGCGACCGCGAGCGCGACCGGGAGTTGGCTGTAGAGCCACAGCGCGAGCGATCCTCCGTCCTGCCGCGGCAGTCGCCGCCCGACGAAATCGAAGTAGGTCCACCAGAAGCCGAAGGCGATGCTGAGCCCGAGAACGCCCGTCGCGACCGTGCGGAAGTCGAGGTCCTCGACCCCCCGCAGCCCGTCGACCACGCCGACGACGACCTCGCCGAGGACGATGATGATGAACAGCCCGCATCGCTCGGCCATCGAGTCGGTGGCCCGAATCCCAAGCGAGTCGTCGGACGAACGCAGCATGTACACGACAACCAAAGCGATCGAACCGACGACGACAGCGGCCCAGACCGCCACCCGCCCGGAGTCCTCCATGCCCGAGCTGGCGAGCACCGCTCCGATCGACACCACAAGCCCGGCGAGGTAACGGAGCGCCCCCGGACGGTACTCGGGTCCGTCCGTCCGATACACGGAGGCCCACTGCCAGACGAGCACCGCGAGCAGGACCGCGAAGGTGAGTGCGAACGGCTCGCCGTCGGTGCTCGCTGCGTGCCCGGTGAATACGGCAAGCACGGTGAGGATCCCCATCTGCAGGAAGATGAACGAGCGGTTGCGACCGTCCTCGCGGCCGTGCAGCTCGTGGTACTGGGTGCCGTTGAACCAGCCGATCCAGATCAGCCCGAAGACGACGGCGAAATCGAGCACGCCTGACCACGAGATGTCCTCGGCCAGCGTGTGCGCTATCTGGCCGATGAGCACCACATAGACGAGGTCGTAGAAGAGCTCGAGGAAACTGACCCTGCGGTCCTCGATCACCTCGCCGTGAGGCCGGGGCGGCCGCAGGAACCAACGACGCAACCCCGCGCCCAAAGTCATGGGCGGACCGGCGTCCGCTCCCCTGCGCTCGCTCACTAGCTGGTCGAGAGCGCCGCGGCGACAGCGAACCCCACTACCGTGAGCAGGCCTGCGGGTCGCCCTGCCTTGTTGCGTGCCTCGGGGATCATCGAGTCGATCAACATCACCAGCAGCGCTCCTGCCGCGAAGCCGTCGACTCCTGCTTGGAGCTCGCCAGAGATTGAGTTGGCGATCGCATAGCCGAGAACGGTGGCCAGAGTGCAGACGAGCCCAACGACCAGGAACAATCGGACGGTCTTCTCCCTCGGCGTTCCCGCTGCACTCATGTCGGCGGCTGAGCCGATCCCCTCTGGCAGGTTTGAAACGAAGATCGCGACAAGCAGCGCGACGCTGACGCTTTGACCACCGGCAAGCCCGACTCCAAGGACGAGCTGCTCGGGAACGCCGTCCAGAAATGATCCGAGAGCAAGGCCAACGCCCGCGTCCTCGCCGCTCCTTCTACCCGCCTTCCCAGGGCTCGTCCGCGTGCGGCGCGCGATCAAGCTGTCGCCCAGGTAGTAGGTGAGCGCCCCGACGGCGAGTCCGACCCCGACGGCGCCGGGGCTTCCGATGTGAGTCCCTTCCTCGGCCAGCTCAAAGCTGACCGCACTAATCAGGGCTCCGGCACCGAAAGCCAGGATCAGGCCGATCATCCTCGCGGGCCAACCTCGAGCGAAGGCCAGGAAGACGCCAAGAACGAGCGAGGAAGCTGCAAGGGCGCCCCAACCCAAGGCCGCCGCCATCTCAGATCCTCCGGCCGGACGAAGGTTGATCCAAGTGTCTACCGGTATCTGCCCTTGGCAGGGTGAGAGGCGACCAGATCATTGAGCTCGATTTGAAGCTCATCCAGGAAGGGCAGCCCGGGAAAGGCCCTGCTCAGGGTCGCAACGGTGCGCCTGTAGTGACGAAGCTTGCGGGGCGCGGGAAGCTCACCCGCGGCGGCGTATGCGCGGACCTTGGCGAGCTTGTCTGCCGCGTAGATCGCGCCGACCACTCGGTCCTGATTCGCGATCCGGTGCCGGTGCTCGGCCTTGCGGCTGGCCCATGGGTCGATCGTCGCATCCTCCGTCAGCGCCGCCACCAGGCGCCGCACCTCAGGACCGCAGCGCGCCTCGACCTCATCCAATCCCACGGTCGAGTCCTCGATTACGTCATGGAGAAGCCCGGCGGCCACCACCTCTTGGTCGTATCCCGCCTCAGCCAACAGCCTGGCCACCTGGATCGGATGAGCGATGACCGTGTCGCCGCGGTGGCGCGACCCGAGGTGCGCCTCGACCGCGAGCGCGATCGCCTCTTCAACAATCGCGCTGTGCCCGAGCGAAGCGGGCGCTGATTCCACCGTCAAAGCTCTTGTCCCAATAAACCCCAGGCCTTCAGTGGCCTGGCGGATCGCGGTCGCCGATAGCGCACAAACCGTGTCTCGACCTTACTCCCGAGTTAAGTTCTACCCAATTTGCGGGTTCCTCGCTCAAGCGCGGGGACACTACGCCGAGGGGCCCGGCCATCTTCCACGAGACGCCGGCGCCGATGAGTTTCGTGCGATCGTGAGGTCTTAAGGCTCGACCGCCAATGAGCTCGGCGGAGCCAAGCGACAACCGCGACTGGAGGCAACATGCCAGGTGAGATCGTTCACATCGAGATTCCCGCGGATGACACCGGGAAGGCTCAGGAGTTCTGGGGCTCCCTGCTCGGCTGGGAGTTCCAGGCCTTTCCCGGCCCGTTCGAGTACCACATGGCCCGGCTCAGCGAGCAACAGGGGGCGGCGATCACCAACATGGAGCAGGGCAAGAAGGGCATGCGCGCCTACTTCCTGGTGGACGAAATCAACGCGGGAGCCGCGCGGGTGAAGGAGCTCGGCGGCGAAGCCAACGACCCGAGCCCGGTCCCCCAGATGGGATGGTTCTCAACCTGCAAGGACCCCCACGGAAACGAGTTCGGACTCTGGCAGAACGACACGTCCGCACCGACTCCAGAAGGGTAGGTGCAGGAGCGCAGAACTAGGGTGCGGGAACTACGGCATGCCCGCGGCCGAGGCCACAATCGTCGACGCCGGTGGGCGCGATTTGCGCGTGTCCAACCCCGGTCGGGTGATCTTCCCGGCGACCGACCGCTCGGGCCGGGTCACAAAGCTCGACATCGTCGAGTACTACCTCGCGGTCGAGGACGGCATCATGCGCGCGCTCGCGCAGCGGCCGACGACGCTCGAGCGCTGGCCGAAGGGCGTCCACCCGGGCATCGTGCTCTCGACGCGCGAGAAGGGTGGTGGCGACGCCTTCTTTCAGAAGCGGATCCCACGTGGCGCCCCGGACTACGCGCAGACCGCGCGGATCGAGTTCCCATCGGGCCGTCACGCGGATGAGATCTGTCCCACGGAGGTGGCCGTCGTCGCCTGGGCGGCCCAGATGGGCACGATCACGTTTCACCCGTGGCCGGTTCGCAGCGACGACGTGGACCATCCGGACGAGCTGCGCATCGACCTCGACCCGCAGCCGGGCACGGACTTCGCGGATGCGGTGCGCGTCGCTGGTGAGGCGCGCGTCCTCTTGGACGAGCTCAGCTACACCGGCTTTCCGAAGACGTCGGGAGGCCGAGGGGTCCACATCTACCTCCGGATCGCGCCACGCTGGACCTTCACCGACGTTCGCCACGCCGCGATCGCATTCGGGCGGGAACTGGAGCGGCGGCTACCGGGGCAGGTGACGACCAAGTGGTGGAAGGAGGAGCGCGGCGAGCGCATCTTCGTCGACTACAACCAAAACGCCCGCGATCGCACGATCGCCTCCGCGTACAGCGTGCGGCCGAAGCCCGGGGCGCCGGTGTCGGCGCCGCTCACCTGGGACGAGCTTCCCGAGGTCGCCCCCGAGGACTTCACGGTCAAGACCATGCCCGCGCGCTTCGCCGAGGTCGGCGACCGTCACGCGGCGATCGACGACGAAGCGCACTCGCTGCAGCCGCTGCTGGACATGTACGAGAAGGACGTTGCGGAGGGTGGGAGCGACATGCCGTACCCGCCTGACTATCCGAAGATGCCGGGAGAGCCGAAGCGCGTTCAGCCCTCGCGCGATCGCGACCGTCGGCGGTCCTGACCTCGGTCGTTAGGGCGACTGCGGCAGCTTGGCCGCGCCGCGGGTGGTCAGCGGGGCGGATGGCGGCGGCACGACCGGCCCGATGTCCCCGTCCGGCGCCTCGTCCAAGTCGACGATCACCGGCGCGTGATCGG
>JBOGZC010000113.1:0-9463 GCA_050697075.1 Solirubrobacterales bacterium
GCGTTGAGGGCCTTGAAGGAAGATCGAGCCGATGGAGAAACCTGCCACAGCGCCGGGACACACGAATCCGTGGCGCAGACGATGTTGGCGTCGGCCGTGCCGCGGTAAGGGGCGTCAGTCCGACCATGTCGTCGACCGAGCTGCGGACGTCAGGCCAGAACTTGATCGTCCATCGTGACCCCAGGGTTAGCCGAGCGTGACGTTCGAGGACGTCGTGTTGTCCTGGATCTGCTGACGCAGCCGGTCGCGGAGCACGATCGCCGGGAGCCTGCTTCCTGCCAGCTGCGGGGGAAGTGTGGACGCGGGTTAATGAACAGTGTGATGGGCAAGATCCATTTGCTCAGGCTAATTTGACCTTCTGCTGTTGCTTCGCCGCTGGTCAGAGGCGGTGTAAACAATGGATTTGGCGCGCCCGGAGAGACTCGAACTCCCAACCTTCTGATCCGTAGTGCGAAGTTCACCCATTCAGGGAGGAACTACATGGGATTTTGTCTGCTCTGGTTCCCTGGCAGAGGCACCAACACTATCCAGACGACCGCAGTTAATGGACAGTCCAATGGACAAGATCCACAAAGCATGCAAGACCCGTCAGCCCCTCCCCCGACAGTACAGTCGGTCCGGGGCGTCAAATGTCTCTGGCGGAGAGTACTTTATCCACTAACTCATCCTGCCGGTCGCCGAGCAATCCCACGCGCTGCGATGGTCACGGCGCATGGCACCGGCACATGCGACGGCCCCAGGGGCGTTGGAAGCGGGCGGGCCGGATACGACGAGGTGGCTTCACGGCTGAGCCTCAATTTCCGTCCCAGGGCTGAAAGTGCCGCTCACGTGTCGGTGACGCGTGCTTGGATTCCTGGCATGGCCGCATCACGCATCCCGATCGATCCCGGGCATCCCTTGTCTGGCATAGCCACGCTCTCCATGACGACCGCGACGGGTGAGGCCGAGATCGTGAGCACGGACGGACGTATCCTGCGCGGCAGCGTTCGTCCACATGTCGGCCCCACTGCCATCACCCGGACAGTGTTCGACGTGAGCAGTTCGACTCTGCATATGTCAATGGCCGATGGCATTGTCTTCACCTCCCAGATCGGCACGGTGTACACGAGCGTCGACCGTCCGGTGGTTTATCTAGATCAGAATCACTGGATCGACCTAGCACGCGCTCTGAGTGGTTCTTCCAGCGTCACTGGCGAGAAGGAAGGTGCCTGTCGGCTCCTCATCGATCTCGCGCGGAACGGCGACGTCATCCTGCCCCTATCTGCTGCGCATGTCGTGGAGACCACCAAGAAGGGCGGACGACAACGCACCGACGTGGCGCGCACGATGGTCGAACTCTCCCGCGGTTGGCAGATGCGCAGCCCCTTGTGGATCCGGACTTTCGAACTCACTCGCTTGTTTACCGACAGCCCCAGCGAAGGTCCGGACCTCGCGGACGACGTGTTCACGCTGACCCCGGAAGCCTTGTGGAGCGATCGCATGCAGCCGAGGCGCGAAGCCCGAGTGCAGGATCTTCCTGACGGACTGCAGGGCCTCGTCGACCGAATAGTGTGGGCGGCTGCGCTCACTGATGTGCTGCTAGAGACGGTCCCGGAAGTCTCGGTTCCAGGCCTCGAGATGGCGGCGAAGTGGGCCGACTCTTTCCACGAGTTGGCAGGACACATGCGATCGAATCCAAGGGCCAAGTCGTACGCCCGGGACCTGACGCGGTCCCGGTTCATCACTGACATGCAAGAAGACATTGCACGGGCCGCCCTTCAAGGAGGATTGACCACGGAGCAGTTCGGCGACTGGTTGCAGGAGGACGCTGAGGGCGCCTTCCACGCACTCCCGACGCTCGGCCGCATCCGTGAGGTACTGCACTTGCGTCTGGTGAATGCGGACGACACGTGGCATCGCAACGATCTCAACGACGTACTCCACCTGTGCTCAGCGGCAGGCTACGCAGACGTGGTAGTTGGAGAGAAAAAGACGTGCAACTACCTCAGACGGGTAGAAGATCAAGTTCCTGACGGCGCGCAGGTATTTCACCGCATGACGGAAGCACTGCCGACCATCGAGAGGACAGTGGCGAGGCAGGCTCCTCAAGCGTGACCAGCTCAGGGCTCGACCCCAGATTAAGTCCGATGCCTGTCGCGGCAGAAGACTCCGTGGCAATTTAAACCACCTGCATGCAGTCGAAAGTTCAAAGACTGATCGTCGTAGAGCTTGCCATAACCTTAAGGTCTCGGCTCCCAGACGTGCGGACTACCGCGCAGCCGATGCTGAAGCGCCTGAACTGAAGCGCTTCTTCCGCACAGCTCGTGCGCTACGGGCGCTTCGCTGCTTGTGGTGCCCGCAGCCAGTAGTGGAATCGCCTCCACGGTGATCTGAAGGCTTTCTCATCGGCAGAACCGCGCGCTATGGCGCAGCATGCTCCCACTGCTGCTGCCGGCAAATTCTGAGCCCTGATCATTCAGCGACCTCGCCACCTCTACCAACATGCGTCGAGCAGCATAAGAGCGCGCCTAGTCTCTCAGCCGGCGGGCCCATGAACCGGTGCTTCGGCGTTCGCGCGTTGCCGCAGGCGCTCGAAACTCGATGCCGCAGGGGTCATGGGGTGTCGGGGAGAGTTGCTTCATCTCGTGTTGGTGTCTTCTTGCGCGACCAACTGCTGGGCACGGGAAGGTTTCCGTTGACGACGAGAGTGACGACGACGCTAGGTGCTTCGGGATTGGTGAGTCCATGATGCTGAGGTTGCAGCATGAACAGGTAGTTTTCGAGAGTACCGATGGGCAGGGTTTTGGGGCTCATGTCGAGGATGACCAGGATGGAGACGCGGACTCCGTTGGCTGCTGCGTATGGGGTGGGTTGGCCGATGTACTTCGGCGCGGATTCGCGTGTGACAGGAATCTTACGTTCGACCTTCAGCTCTGTGGTGACTCCGTCGTGTCGAACGTCAAGGAAACCGAGCGCTAATGGGGTGCCGCGCTCGACGCGGCCTTCGAGTGTGGGATCAGCCATGAGCGCTTGGTGGAGATCGTCGTGGAACTTACCTTCTTTGATGTAGGTCCCTCGCCGGTACTGCTTGTTCCAGGTCATCGCGGGGCCTTCGCGGGAGATCGCGTTAAGCAGTCGGGCGAAGGCTTGCAGGAGGGAGTCCGGGTCGCCCGTTGCGGCGAGTTGCTCGTAGATGTGGAGGAGATGCTCGTCGAGCACCTCATATTGAGTAGTGGCGTCGAGGGCGTGATCGAACGGTCGTACGCGGATCTCGCGGTGACCGACAACTGCGAGGGGTTGGCTGCGCGGCTGTCCGTCTTTGTCGATTCCGCGCCAGGTCAGGTTGACCAGGACGGGGGGAGCGGGCTGTCCGGTCGGGACGCTGTAGCGCACTAGTAGTGACCCGGTCTTGGAGTAGGTGTTGGGGTCGGTGTGCTCTTGTCGCTGCCAGGTGAATGCGGGTCGCTCGAGTTCAGTGGTGTCGAGCGCGCTCACAAGTTCGGCGTCGAGTCTGGTGGCCCAATCAGGCCAAGGATCGGTCTGGACTTGAAGGGTCAGTTCGTGAGTGAGGTTCGGGTCGACGATTGCCGGTCCGGTCAAGAGTTTGTCGTCGACGGAGATTAAGGCGACGGCGACCGTGTCGGAGAAGGAATCGGGTTCTTCTGAAGGTGACCAAGGATGGCCGCCACGGTGCCGCCTGGTTGAGCGGATGAATCGCAGGGGCAGCGGTAGCGCGGCGTCTGCCATCACGATCAAGTCTAAGTTCGGGGCGACCGTCGACATCCGTCGGGCGTCGCACTAAGGAGTACGCTCACGGTGCTCAGAAGCGGGTCGTTGTCGAGTCCCGCTTCTTGTATCTGTGTGGTGAGCGCTTCGGCTCGCTTGGTGGCCGCGACGTGATTGGCTTGCGCGGCCGGCGGTGTCGGCGTTGAAGGCCGCGGCCTCGGCGTCGAGGAGGTGCGCGACGATGGTCACCGCCTGCGCGGTCATTCGGAGGGCGATTTCGTTGACCATTCGGTCTGAGGCGTGGGTCCCTAGCAGTTGGTTACTGAGGGTGCGAAGACGAGCGGCTCGTTGCGTAAGTTTGGATGCCGGGTCTTGCTGTTGTTTTCCGGGTTCGTCTGGGCTGTTGTCGTGGCCAGCGCTTCGATCATTGTCCGTACTGTCGGAGTCGGTGACTGGGTCGGTGAGTTGCCTTACCTCAGCCGGGACCGGGATGTCGAGGAGAAGACACACGACTTCTGCTCGGGTGGCGACCGACTGCATGTGCAACGAGCTGAAGATAGCGGCGGACGGGTGGTTTCCGAGGGCAGCGAATCTGGGCCATGCCAACTCCCGACAAAGTCCGGTGTTGCGACCGACCTAAGCCCTCAAGGACGAATTTCGATGAGGCCAGCACAAGACGACAACGGGGTCGCATCGGTACTTGCCATCGGACCCGGGCGCGAGCACACCGAGGGTGAGCAGAACTTCGACCATGGCGTCCGCGTCGACGTGCGTTGCTGCCAGCGCCACCGCGTCGACGACGTCCTCTCGGGTGCCGCCCTGGTCGAGCAGGCCGATGAGGTCGCTGAAGACCCTCTCCACATCCGGGTCGACTACCAGGCCAGTCATGTCGCAGAACGTAGCTGCACCTGTTGACGTGGCCAGCCAGGTCTGGACCGCGTGGAGGGCAAAGTGCTCATCCCCGAGCGAATCGGCGCGCGAGGCGACCTCTTCGACAAGGGTCGGCCAGCCGCCGGTGACGCGCAGGAGCTCGCTCCGCTTGTCCTCCGTCGTGAACTTGTCCGCAGTCAGCGACCACACCTTCAACGTCCGTGCGTCGTAGCGCGCGAGCGTTGTGACGTCGAGGCCTCGCGGTCGTGAGCTGCTCAGAACGGTCCGCCACCAGCCGATGGTGTCCGGTCCGGCGATCAGGATGGCCGACCGGGTGACGCCGGACCTACCAGGACGGTCGTTCAGCGCATGGTCGAGGCTGGTTGCGCACGTATCCAGGGCCACATTGAACAGCCGCGACATTACAATGCGGCGCTCACCCGGCTTGCCGGCGACAAGCTCGTCCCTGAACGCACCGATTCTGGGCGGCGTCGCGAGCTGGTATCGGTTGCCGAGCGACTCCGCGATCTCGGTAACGGCGCCGAACACGTCGGCTACACCAGTCGCTTCACTGCCGAGGACGAGCCGGGTCTGCGTCGTGTGATCGCCCAGCAGGTCATCGATCTGGGCAGCCGTTAGCGGGCTGCGGCGCCCAGTCGACATGGGCCGCCTGGTCTCAAGCGCAATGAACGACTCGGGCACGGACGCGCTCGCAGCCGAGAGGAGCTCGGCGTCAACGTCGTCCGGCGGCCCGATCATCCGTAGCACGTTCGGGGAGCGCAGATGCCAGCCAGCGCCGGTGTTGGGTGCGAGTACGCCGAGCCCTACCATTTCGTACAGATAGGCGCGAAAATGTTCGACGGACAGCTGGCTAAAGCCGCCGTGCCACCAGTGGGCACACTCATTGCGGAGCGCGACGTCGGTGAGGCGATCGTCCATGCCGTTCTCGTGTGCGTTGTGCGCCAAGACATTCGCGATGACATTATAGCGTGCATCAAGGTTTAGCGTCTCGCGGAACGCCGAGGTGATGTCGGTCCGAAGGCCTGGGTCGGACTCGACGCTCTCTACATCGACGCGCGTCACACGGTAAGGGGGCGCGCTCTCGTCGATGCCTATGCGGCGGCGGTCGAGGATGACCTCGATGAGCCGGTTGGCGAACATCTGCAGCAGGAACGGCTGATAAGAGCAGTATCCGAGGATGCGATTGACGAGGTCATTGTCCTGGTCGAAGACGTAGCCGAGTGCTTCCATCGGCTTGACGACGAGGTCGTAAGCGAACTGCGGGGACAGCGGGCCGATGACTGTCGGTCGTCCGAGATGACTGAATGGGCCGTTGTTGTTGGCTTTGGCGAATCGTTGCACGGTGTGCAGACCTGCGAACACGACCTTCGCACGGCCCTCACTGGATTGCCCGATCTCCTTAAGGCGGTTGGTCTGTAAGAAGCTGGGAGCGTCGGCTTCGAAGAATCGATCGCTCTCGTCGAGCAGGACAAGCAAACGTCGACGGCTGTCCGCTTCCAACCATGACAGGATGCCAGCCCGGACAGCCTCATGGCTCTCCACGGTACGGCGGCGCGAGCGGCCCGTTGCCTGCGCCGCGATGACGTCGCGCTTGATGAGTTCACGCAGCAGCGTGTCCCAGAGCGCGTCCGGAGTAAGCGCGGTCGGGCCGATGCCAATCGTGTTCAGGTCCAGATACAGGGCGACACGATCGACCTCGGTCTCGAATTGCTCCGCTGAAGAGCGCAGGAGGGCGGACTTCCCCAACCCACGACCGCCGAAGATCAATTGTGTGCCGTCGACGTCGAGGACGCTGTTCCGCTCAGCCGTCCGCCCGTAAAACATCTCGGGCGCGACGGGGCCGCGTTTGACGCGCACATACGGGTTGACTTTGCTGAACGGCAGTGTGACGGCCATCGTTGCGTCGAACTGACGCTCGCCATGCGCAGCCAAGTAGGCCATGGCGGCGTCATCAAGGACGACGACGGGGGCGGCGGTCTGCAGGGCACGTCGGGCGATCTTGCGGCGGGCGTTGGGTCCCAGGGTGCCGAAGTAGAGCACAAGCAGGCTCTCGCCGGACTTGTCGTGGTCGGCGTAGGACAGGAGCAGCTCCTCGGTCGGCTCACCCCAGACGAGCAGAGTGCGCAGGCGCCCACCCAGCTTGCTGCCGAATGCAGGCACCATCGCCTTGCCGTTGATCGTGACCGATCCGATCTCAAGAAAGCGCCGGTCTTTGGTCTTCTGCACGTCGAGGTCCTTGGCGGCGCCGCGGGTTTCGACCCCAATCAGTCGCAGCACGGGGAGAAGCTCTTCTCCGCGCCGGATGCTGGCCCTGCCGTCGGGCGGTGTGGTTCGTAGCCGCCGCCACGCCCGCAGAGCGGCGGCGGCATCTTCTCGCGCATCGCTAGACAGCGCAGAGAAGTCCAAAGCAGGTGTGCCCGCGTACATCTGGCCGCCACGGACGGCGTCTATAACGTCGTCGGCGATGCCATCGGGGATGGCGAGCGGGACGGTGGGGAAGAAGGCGGCGAGGTCGGTGCGCGGGCTCTGCAGCGTCGGCATCGGCAGCCCAATCTCGCCGTAGTAGATCAGTTCCTCGGCGGTCGACAAGTCGCCGGCTTTGATGAGACGCCTGATGTGTTCGACGTCGCCGCTACGTTCGAGCCGATTCAAGCGTGCGGTAAGGCGGTGCCCGGCCTCCTCTCGGTAGTCGGGGAGAATCTCGGCGACTGCGGCAAGCTGCTTACGGACGGTGGCGAGGTCGCCGCGCGTCTGATTGGAGCCGTTTGGGCTCGCGTCCGCAAGCAGGCTGGTGAGCTCGCCATCTTGCTCTTCTGAGACCTCGTTCTGCAGACGTGCCCGACGCAGCTCCGCACTGAGCCGTGCGGCGGTTGTAGTCAGCTCGTCGCGGCTGATCTTCTCGGCGCTGTCGAGCTCGCGTCGCAGCCGTTCTACAGCGGCGACAGTCAAGTGAGCGTCGTTGCTGCGGCCCGGCAAGTGGCCGCTCGCGGCTAGGTCGAGAATGTACCGGGCAGTGCGGTAGTTCTCCCCACGGATCTGGGTGCGGACGGCCTCGTCCCAGGGATGCTCGATCGCTGCAAGGATCGTGTCGATTCCGACCTGCTCAGGCACGGTCACGTTGCCAAGACCCGGTTCGACGGTCGCTCCCTCGACCTTGAGGAGCTCGCCGGTCCGGGCCAGTGCGGCTGGCGGTTCCTTAATGGACAGGCTGGCAGCGCCGTCGAGCAATGCGAACGTGACCGCCAGCGAGCTGGCTGCGCT
The DNA here is from genome assembly GCA_050697075.1 of Solirubrobacterales bacterium. Classification (GTDB taxonomy): domain Bacteria; phylum Actinomycetota; class Thermoleophilia; order Solirubrobacterales; family 70-9; genus AC-56. Next base: position 7,858 of record JBOGZC010000113.1, read on the forward strand.
GTGTGCGGCTGCGGTACACAGCGGGTCGCTGGCGCTCTCCTTGAGAGCATCCAGCACAGCGTCGGCGCGGGAGAGGACAGCGGTCCGCATGACGGCCAGCTCCTGCGCAGCCCAGCTTTTGCCACTGCCCCTCTGGTGCTCGGCAACGGCAAGGACGGCCTCGACCCAGGCACTGATGGGGCGCCGGGCCTCGCTGATCAGGTTAATGAGGTCGCGCCGGCCCGCGCCGTCGAGGGGTTTGGCGCCGCGTCCTCTTAGCATCCGGTCGATCGTGTCGAGCTCTCGGTTGGCCTCCCTCGGATCTGAGAGCCGGACCATCGTGGCGGCGGTCTCGGTCGCCGCCACGACATCGTTGTTCGCCGCTGCTTCGAGCATCGTGCCGAGAAGTCCGTCATCGGCGAGCCAGTGCTTGGCGATGTCTGTGGCGCGGGCGAAACGCAGGCGGCGGCCGCGGTTGAACTTCCGCGCGCTGTCCTGTGCCTCGATGACGCGCCGCTCGAATGCGGGTACGTCAGACAGCAGGCGACGTAGGGCTCCGCCGGCAAAAATGTTCGAAACGGCGCATCGGCCGATCTCCGTGGCGACAGCACCTAAGTTGCTTTCCAGGCCGCTGCTGACGTCTGTCAGGAGGGCTCCGGCAGCCGGCTGACCCGTAACGATGGCGGCACGCAGCAGGGCGGGCACAGCGAGCAGGCGAGTGACGCCGTCTTCGGTTATGTCGTCGCTGCTGAACTCATTGAGCAGTTCGAGCAGGCCGCTCGCGCACGGCCCGGTCTCGCTGCGGGCGGCATCGGCGAGGGCTGCGACGTTAAGGATGCGACACAACGAGTCGTCGAGGCCGAAACGGTCGGCGACGACAGCGGCCGTCCCGTAGCGCTGGTCGCTGATGAGCGCGCCGATCTTCGCGCGGTTGGCGACGATTCGCTCAGCGCCGCTCGGCTCGCCGGGGGCGGTGTTGTCGAGGTCTGCGTCCGCGTCGGGGCTGGCGACCGCGCTCGGTGTCGGCCCCGGCGCGGGTCCGTCCTGGGACGGTCCGAGTCGCGTGTGGGCAGCGTCGCCGGCATCGGTATCAGCCAGTGAGGTGGATTGCAGTGGGATGGTGCTCGTTTGGTCCGCGGAGGTCAGCGTCGGGGGCACCTCATCGCTGAAGCGGAGCTGCCCGGTTACCGCAGACATGACGAGGGCCACGGGCAGGCTGACCATAGCGCGTGTCTGCATCTTGGCAAGATCGGCCATGTCGACGCCTATGGCGCCCGGGTCGATCTCAACGATCCGCGACAGGTCATCGAGCGCCTCGGCGGACTCCAGATTGGCGGGCTCCCAAGTCTCGGCAGCCAGGAGCAATCGCACCGACTCGGCCACCGTCTCGATCTGGGCGGTGACGGTCTCGTTGTAGACCCGCTGAGTGAGTGTCAGTAGGCGGCTCAGACGCCGCCGTTGCTGCTGGGCGGCGTCGACTGCGGCCCGTGCGGCACGGAGGCAGTGGTTGACCGCCGCAAGGGTCAGGGCGGGAACCTGCTCGCCTGCTGCCTCGAGTGCAGCGGCGACGGTGTCGAACTGCGCGGCGAGCCGGGCCAACGCCGCGAGGTCGGCGTTGACCGGTCGT
>JBOGZC010000114.1:0-9306 GCA_050697075.1 Solirubrobacterales bacterium
CCCTGGCGACGATCGCCACCTACACGCTGCCGACTGCACCCGATCCGCCCGGGACGAAGGCCTACCAGAACTTCACCGGGGGTGGCTACTTCTTTCTCGACGGACAGGACCGGCTCTGGGTGCCCACCAAGACCGACCACATCTTCGTCATCGCCGAGTCCCCGGACGGAACCTCCCTGGTGAAGAAGCGGGACTTCGACCTCACCGGGGTGCTGGATGAGTCGACCGAGCGGATCACGTCGGCGCTGCCCGACTTCTCGGGGCGCATCTGGTTCGTGTCGAAGAAGAGCGGCAAGGTCGGCACGATCGACCGGCGCACCGGCCGGATTCACGTGATGCGCACCGGGGAGGAGATCGAGAACTCCTTCGCCGTGGGGGAAAACGGCGTCTACATCGTCTCCGACAAGCGGATGTACCGGTTCGAAGCCGCCAAGAACGGTGCGCCAAGAATCGTCTGGAAGGCGGGTTATCCGAACTCGGGGATCGTCAAGCCGAGCCAGGTTGACGCCGGCTCCGGCACGACGCCCACGGTCATGAGCGGCCACTACGTGGCGATCACGGACAACGCGGACCCGATGGACGTCGTGGTGTACCGGACGCGTCCGCACCTGCCGGCCGGACAACCGCGGAGGGTGTGCACGGTGCCGGTGTTCAAGAAGGGAGGCAGCGCGACGGAGAACTCGCTGCTCACTGCTGGCCGCGCGCTGATCGTGGAGAACAACTACGGCTACCAAGACCCCTTCGGCCCGAACGGCGGTGCCGTGACCGAGCCGGGCTTCGCGCGAGTGGACGTCTGGCGGAACGGGCGGGGATGCACGAAGGTGTGGGAGAACCACGACGCCCGCGCTCCCACGGTGGTCCCGAAGCTCTCCACGAAGGCCGGGCTCATATACACATACACACGCCCGCCCGACCCGAGCGGTTCGCAGGGCTACTACTGGACCGCGCTGAGCTTCTATACGGGCAGGACCGTATGGCGGCGCTACGCCGGCTCGGGCCTGCCCTACAACAACAACTACGCCGGCCTGGCGATCGGACCCAACCGGTCGCTCTACCTCGGGACGACCGGCGGGATGATCTCCCTGCGAGACGGCTGAGCCGAGGCTAGGCCGAGAGCTCCGTTGGGAGCTCCAGGCCGCCCAGCTCGTCGTCGAGCCGGCGCTCGCTCAGCCTGCGCAGATATGCGCGCCAATCACGCTCGATCTCGCGGCCGCGGGCGCCGAAGGCCAGCTCCAGCGCCGCTCGTGGGCCGTCGCGGCGCAGGCGCGAGACGAGCACGTCGCAGGCGTCCGGGCCGCGTTCGCGCTCGAGCAGATCGAAGATCGTCCCCCCGAGGATGATCGCGTCCCGGGCCGATGGCGGGAAGGCTGGGGGCTTGCGCTCACGCAGGCGGGTGCTCACCGCGGCGCGGAACAGCGGCACCTGGCCCGAGTAGTACTGGGCTGCGCCCTCGATCAACCAAGTCCACCGCAGGTAGCGGACGAAGCGACGTGGGCCCCACGGCGGCGGAAGCCGGTCGTTGTTGGCGCCGACCACGACCTGGACGTAAAGCCGCTCCGCGGTTCCCCGCAGGGCCGCGGTCGAGTCCTCGCCGGCCGCTCGCCGGTCCAGGTAGTAGTCGTTGAGCACGTGGAGCTCGCTGGCCATCGCCCAACCCGCCAGGTACCGCCGCCCGGCGGGGGCTGCCGCGAGCCGCGCGGCTGGAAGGAACGGGTGAGCCGCCGCCAGCCAGCCCGGCGTCGGATGCACGATGACCGTGATCTCGCCCGGCGCCTCATCGAACCGCTCTTCGAGGCGCAGGCGAAGGTCCTCCAACGCGTCGAGCGTTCGCTGGGCGCAGTCGGTGTCCTCGGCTTCATGGCGGGCGACGAAGCTGAGCGACTCTGTCTCGATCCACGCCATCCCTCAACGAGGTTAGATCACCCCTCGGCTGCCGGCCGACCGAGGGTGTGCCGAACTTCCGGTGGATGCGGGATGTTGGACGCCAAACGCAAGCCGCCGCGCGGTGCGCGGCGGCGGCCGATGTCGAGGAGAGCCTCCTCCAGTCTCCTCACGGCGCGGCGAATGTAGCCGCTTCGCGAGGCGTATGCGCCGGTTCCCCCGGCGCCGCTAGGAGCCTTCCCGCGCCCGAGCACGCTCGTAGTCGAGCTCGGTGTGGACGCCGAGGTCCGCCAGCGCGGCGCGACCGTCCTCGACGCCGCGGGTGTCCGCAACGGCGCTGGCCAGCGGCAGCTCGCCGAGCCTCGCGGCCACGGCTGGGTCAAAGAGGAGGATGAGGGCGCCGACGGGCCCGAGCTCCACCCGTCGCCGCCCTCCTCTGATGTAGGTCTCGCCGAACTCACCCCGCGCGCACCGGGCCACCTGGAGGCTCGCCTCGGTCGGCACGCGCTCCGCCGCCGCCGCGAGCTCGTCGGCGATCTCCGGTGTGACGCCCCAGGTGCCGAGCCAGGCGCCGGCCCGCCCCAGGGCGGCTGTTCGCTCGAGGACCTCGGCCGTGCTCAGCTCGCCGTCGCAACCCGGGCCGACCACGGCCAGCACGGACTTGAGCCGCTCGGACGCGTGGAGCGCCGCCGCGACCATGACCGCGTCGCAGAGCGGGCTCGCCAGGCCCGGCTCATCTCCGTGGGCGAGCACGTCGCCGCCCACGTCGACGCCGACCAGCAGGTCGCAGTCGAGGGCCTCCGCGGCCGCGACGATGCCCGCCGCGGCACCCACGGCGCCCGCGCTCAGGTCGATGAGCACGGTGCCCGTGCCCAGGTACTCGGCCATCCGCGCCTCCGAGAACGGGATTCCCTCGGGCGTGGAGGTCGCGGGCCCCGCGAGCACCGCCGCCTCCCCGAGCGGCTGGGCGTGGCAGATCTCGGCCATGGGCCGCGGTCCAGGACGGGGATCGATGACGGCCCGCTCCCACGAAACGCCGCCGAGGACCGTCGGCGTGCCGAGCGCCTCGCACAGCCGCGCCACCGCCAGCGCTCCGACGACGTCTCCGCCTCCCCCGATGCCGAGGACCAGGGCCCGCCGCGCCTCCCGGACGATTGAGAAAAGATCGTTGTTCACACGAGTACGACCTGCCGTCCGGCAACAGGCCCAAACCCGCCGGGAGCGGACGCGAAGCGGAGCATCCCGGCGGAGTTATTCAGCTTCAGGCGGGGACCGCGGCGCCTTCGGTCTCGGCGCAGATCGAGCGGATCTCGGCGGTGGCCCGCTCGAACTCCTCGTCCGCCATCACCGGCGTTCCCTCGAAGGGCAGCTCGCGGTCGATCTCTACCCACGAGCGGCAACCGTGGTACTCGTCGCGGACTCGCACGGTGACCGGGCGCGGGATCCGATGGACCCGCAGGAGCAGCACGTGAAGCGGGTGGTGCCGCTTCCATCGCAGCCGCTTGTGGGCGTAGTCGGGGCTCCAGATGTGGAACGGCGAAAGGCTGTCGACGATCCGCGGATCGCTGGTCTCGAAGTGGTCGGCCACCTCGGCCCACGAACGGATGCGCACCCGATCGGGCTGGGCGATGCCGCCGTCCTGAAGCAGCGCGCGCGGCGGCGGCTCCTCGTCCGGCCACACGCCCTCCTCGAGGGCGCGCCGCAGCTCCGGATGATGGGAGTCGCGCACGAGGTCGTTCTGCTGGTGGTCGAAGGTCGGGTAGAGGAAGAATCGGTCGTGCTCGACCTCGAAATGCTTGTTTTCCTCGCGGATCCCGCCCTTGCGGAGCGTGACGAGCTGCTCGCCCTCAGCGAGGGCGCGCACCGTTACAGCCCACTCTTTGAAGGCAATAGGCATCGCGTCGTTCAGTCGGATCGTGTCAGTCGAACTTGGCGCCGGCAGTGCCGTGTTAGGCGCTCCGTACCGGCTCAGAGCGGGGGAATTCTAGAGGAGCCACGCGAATTAGCCAAGTTTGTGCGTTATGTCGCGATTTCGTCAAGAAATCGCAGCAGGAGCCCGTTCACGTCGGCAGGGGCTTCGAGCTGGCACCAGTGGGCGGCGCCCTCCACCACGGCCGTCCGTCCAGCGGGCATCTCGGCGGCGATCGCCTCGGCGAACGCGGGCGGCGTCACGGGGTCGAGCTCGCCGCAGGCGGCGAGCGCCGGACAGGCGACGCGGCCCGGCTCGATCATTCGTGCTGCGGCGGTGGCCGCCGAGCAGTCCGCGTACGCGTCCGGGTCATTCGAGGCGATCAGCTCCAGAAAGAGGCCAAGCAGCGCCGGATTGGACTCCCGGCAGCGCTCGCTGAGGCCCGTCTGCGCGACGGTGTGGGCGATCTCGTCCATCCGGCCCTCGCGAGCCAGTTCGACGCGCCGCTCGAACACGGGCCCCGCCTCCGGGCGCCACTGAAGCGCCCCGCCCAGCGTCGCAAGGCCAAGCACGCGATCGCCCAGGCGGACCGCGGCGTGCTCGACCACCATGGAGCCCACCGAATGGCCGATCAGGATCGCGCCATCGACGCCGAGGCGATCCAGCACCCGCTCGAGGTCCTCCGCCCAGAGCTCGACCGAATAGGGGCCCTCCGGCTTCGTGCTTCGCCCGGCGCCGCGCTGGTCGTAGGCGATCGCCCGATGGCCGCGAGCTTCGCAGGCCGCGAGCTGAGCCCACCACGAGTACGACGAGCCTCCGAGGCCGTGCACGAAGACCACCGCGCGGTCGCTGCGCTCGGAGCCCGAGTCACGCTCCTCGTAGACGAGCGTGACGTCGTCAAGCTCGATGGCGTTCGGCATGTCTCCAGCCTATTTGCGAAGCCACGCCGGTGACAGAATGGCGCGATGGCGCGCCAGCAGGCTTCGCCGGGGGGCGACGCCGACCGAACGACACGGCCGGCGGATGATGAGCTCGTCGTGGCGCTTCGGCGCGGCGACGAGGACGTCTTTCGGATGCTGGTGGACGAGCACGGTCCATTCCTGATGCGGCTGGCGATGATGCACGTGCCGAGCAGGGCGATCGCCGAGGAGGTGGTGCAGGACACGTGGCTCGCCGCACTGAACGGGATCGACCGGTTCGAGGGCCGCTCCTCGCTCCGCACGTGGCTGGCGAGCATCCTGCTCAACAAGGCCCGCACCCAGGGGCAGCGGGAGCGGCGCGCGGTTCCGTTCTCGTTCCTCGCCCGGCGCCGCGCCGAGGGGCGGGACGAGCCCGCGGTCGACCCCGACCGGTTCCAGTCCGCTCGTGATCGCCTGCCCGGCGCCTGGGCGCGGCCCCCGGTCGAGTGGGAGTCCCCCGAGGAGCGTCTCAGCTCCGACGAGGCCCGGCGAGTTCTGCTCGAGACGATCGCCGCGCTTCCGCCGCGCCAGCGCGAGGTGATCGCGATGCGCGATATCAGCGGCCTTTCCGCCGCCGAGGCGCGAAACGCCCTGGGCCTGACCGAGACCAACCAGAGAGTGCTCCTGCACCGGGCGCGGTCCAAGGTGCGCGCCGCGCTGGAGCGTCACTTCGAAGCAGAGGGACCTTCCCGATGACCGAGCCCCGGATCCCCGAGATGAGCTGCCAGGAGCTGGTCGAGCTGGTCACCGACTACCTCGACGGGGCTCTGCCGGCGGCGGATGTCGCCCGCCTCGAGCACCACCTGGATGGGTGCGACGGCTGCCACGCCTACCTCGATCAGATGCGCGAGACGATCGCCGCGCTTGGCCACCTGCCGCCCGAGTCGCTCTCGCCCGATGCGAAGCAAAAGCTCATGGCCGCGTTCGCGGCCTGGCGCGAGGGCTGAGCCCGGTTGTGCACCGCATAGATGCACAGGCGCCCTACGGGCGTCCGTACCCGCCGCCTCCGGGCGTTTCGATGCGCAGCCGGTCACCGGGGCGCAGCTCGCCTGCCGCCTTTGAGGGAAGCGGCTCGCCGTTCAACAGGTTGAGCCCCGGCTCTCCGTCGGCGCCCCCATCGCGCCCGCGCGGCGAGTGGCGGCGGCGCTCGGTGATCAGGGTGAAGTCCATCGGCGCCCGCGCTTCGAGCTCCCGGACGATGCCATCGCCGCCCCGGTGGAGCCCTGCGCCGCCGCTTCCCCGGCGAATGGACAGCTCCCGGACGCGAAGCGGAAACTCGGTCTCCAGCGCCTCGACCGGCGTGTTCAGGGTGTTCGACATCGCCACGTGCACGGCGCTCGGCCCTTCCGCGTCGGGGCACGCGCCTTGGCCGCCGCCGAGGGTCTCGTAGTAGGTCCAGCCCCCTGACGTCCGCGGCGGATCGCCGGGAGCGCCGCCGACGCTCGCCAGCGTGAGGTTGTTCATCGTCCCCTGGCCCTGAGCGGGCGCGGCTGTGGCCTTCGACAACGCCTCGATCACGAGGTCGGCGACCCGGCTCGACGTCTCGACGTTGCCGGCGGCGACGGCGGCCGGCGGCCTGGCGTTGAGCACGCACCCCTCGGGCGCGAGCACCTCGATGGGGCGAAAGGCCCCCGCCGAGGGCGGGGCATCCGGGTCCGTGAGCACGCGAACCGCAAAGAACGCTGCCGACTTGGTCACCGGGAGCGGGCAATTCAGGTTGCCCTCCACCTGTGGGTCGGTGCCCGTGAAGTCGAGGATTAGACGGTCCCCATCGATTCGGGCGATCACCCTGAGGCGAACCTCTCTTGAGTCCTTGCGGGCATCGTCCTCCAGCACGTCCTCGGCCTCGTGGCTGCCGTCGGGAAGCTCCGCGAGCCGAACCCGGGTGCGGCGCTCCGCGTAGTCGAGGATCTCCGACATCCCGGCGCGGAGCACGTCAGCGCCATCCCGCGCGGCGAGCCCGAGCAGGCGACGCTCGCCGGTCAGGTTGGCGGCGCGCTGCGCGCGGAGATCCGCGAGTCGTTGGCGCGGGTTGCGCATCTCGGCGGCCAGTCGCGCCAAGTCTTCGTCGCTTACCCGGGTCGGCGGGATCACGACGCCCTCCTCCTCGAGCCTGGTGGAGCCAACCGGCATGCCGGCCGGTGTCGGGCCTCCCACGTCGGCGTGGTGGGCTCGGCTGGCGGCGAAGCCCAGCAGCGCTTGGCCGCTGAAGATCGGCGAGATCAACGTGATGTCCGGCAGGTGCGTCCCGCCCCGGTACGGGTCGTTGAGCACCCAGAGCGCGCCGGGCTCCTGCTGTAAGTCGAGCACTGCCGCCACCGCATCGGGCATGGATCCGAGATGGACCGGGATGTGCTCGGCCTGCATGACCAGCTCGCCGGCGGCGTCGAAGAGCGCCGTCGAGCAGTCGCGGCGCTCCTTGATGTTCGCCGAGTGCGCCGCGCGCACGAGGACCGCGCCCATCTCCTCGCACGCGGAGCGCAGCGCGCCGATGAGGACCTGGAGGGTGACCGGGTCGAGGCTCATCGGTCGCGCAACGCCACGATCGTTCCGTGGTCGTCGACCGTCGCGCGCCAGCCCGGCGGCAGCACGAGGGTCGCCTCGGGGAGCTCGAGCACGCAGGGTCCCTCCGTCGTGACGCCTGCGGGCGGCTCGCCGCGGAGCGCCCGCGCCACGACCCACTCGCCACCGAATCGCGCCCGTCTTGACGCTTCTGCGAGCCGCCCGACGGGGGCGGCACGAGGCTCGGGCGCGGGGCCCGGGATCACCAGGGCCAGGCGGATGTGGACGAGCTCGATCGCAGCGTCGGGATCGCGATAGCCGTAGCGGCGCTCGTGCTCGGCCGCGAACCGCTCCGCCAGCTCGGCAGGGTCCGGCCGGACCGGGCCCGCGATCGCGAGCTCGAACGCCTGACCGCGGTACCGGAGCTCATACGTCGCCTCGACCGTGGCCTCCTCCATGCCGGCGCCGATGGAATCCCTGAGCTCGGAGACCTCGTCGGCGACCCTGTCGCCCATCAGCTCCTCGCCGCTCAGGAGGACGGTTCGCGCTGTGTCGCGCCGGCGCTCGGACGCGAGCAGGCCGAGCGCCGAGAGGACGCCACTCGCCCGTGGGCAGAGGATCCGGTCCATCCCGAGCTCATCCGCCAGGGCGGCCGCGTGCATGGGCCCGGCGCCGCCGAACGGCATCAGCGCGTACCGGCGCGGGTCGATGCCCCGCTCCACGGTGACAACGCGCAGCGCACGCACCATCTCCTGGTTGGCCACTCGGATGATCCCCTCCGCCGTCTCGAGCTCGCCCAGTCCGAGCTCGGAGCCCAGACGGCCAACGGCTTCGCGTGCGGCCTCCGCATCGAGCTCCACGCCGCCGGCCAGGGTCGAGTGGGCGTCGAGGTAGCCGAGCAGGAGGTTCGCGTCGGTCACCGTCGGCTCTGTGCCGCCCCTGCGGTAGCAGGCCGGGCCTGGATCCGCGCCCGCCGACTGAGGCCCCACTCGAAGGGCGCCGCCGGCGTCCCGCCAGCCGATCGAGCCTCCGCCGGCGCCGACCGTGTGCACGTCGACCATCGGCAGCTGGATCACGCGACCGCCGATCTCGCGGGAGTCGGTGCGTCGCACGTGACCCCCCTCGACGACGCAGACGTCGCAGGACGTTCCCCCCATGTCGAGCCCAACCGCGTTGCCGTCGCCCGACAGGGACGCCAGGAGGCCGGCGCCGACGGCGCCGCCGGCCGGGCCGGAAAGGACGCTCCACGCTCCCGCCCGGGCGGCCTCGCCGGCGGGCGCGACCCCGCCCGAGGACTTCATCACGAGGGGCTCCGGCAGCCCGCGCTCGGCTGCCACCGAGCCGAGGCGTCCCAGGTAGTCCCCGAGAAGCGGGGAGAGATAGGCGTCGATGACCGTCGTCGAGCAGCGCTCGTACTCTCGAAACTGCGGCAGCACCTCGGATGACGGCGACACGTGGACGCCGGGGAGCTCGTCCCTCAGTCGGGCGGCGATTGCGCGCTCGTGCGCGGGGTCGAGGTATGAGAACAGGAGGCATACAGCCACCGACTCGGCGCCACTCTCGGCCACGGAGCGCGCGAGCCGGTCGAGCTCAGCGTCGCTGAGCGGCTCGACCACCCCCTCGGGGCCGGTGCGCTCCCTGGCGCCGAAGCGAAGTCCCTCGTCGACCAGTGGCGCCGGTTTCGGGGCGCACAGCCGATACAGGTCGGGACGGTTCTGCCGAGCGATGTCGAGCAGATCCGTGAACCCGTCGGTCGCGACCAGCGCGGTGCGAGCGCCTCGCTCCTCGAGCAGCGCGTTCGTTCCCACCGTCATCCCATGGGCGAAGGCCTCGATCCGGTCGCGACTCGCGCCGGCACGCTCCAGTGCCGCGTCGATCGCGGCCAGCACCCCGCGCGACTGGTCGTCCGTCGTGGTCGGCGCCTTGGCGGTGTGCAGGGTACGCCCGTCGAACACCACCGCGTCCGTGAAGGTTCCGCCGACGTCGACACCGAGCAGCATGCCGCCACGCTAGATGAGTCCCCGAAAACGCGGAAGGCCCCGGCCGGGGCCGGGG
>JBOGZC010000115.1:0-9295 GCA_050697075.1 Solirubrobacterales bacterium
TGGGGGCGGCGGCGCGCGACGGCCCCCGCCGCGGGCGCTGGCTGCGCGCCGCAGCGTCGGCCCCGGCGTCGATCGGCGTCAACTATCTCGTCAAGCTGGCGGTCCGCCGGCGCCGGCCCCGGCTGCGGCGCCTGCCCCCGCTCGCCGGTGCACCGAGCGAGCTGTCGTTTCCGTCGGCCCACGCAACCTCGTCGTTCGCGGCCGCGACCGCGATGGGCCGGGTGTCGCCCGGCGCTCGGCTGCCGCTCTATGCGCTCGCCGGTGCGATCTGCGTGACCCGCCCGTACCTCGGCATGCACTACCCGTCCGACGTGCTGGGCGGCGCTGCCTTCGGGCTCGCGATCGGTGCGCTGTGGCCCGGGGTGCGGCCGAGGGACGTCGAGGATCGCCTCATCGACCTGGTCGCCGACGCGGCCCGGTCCTCGTCACGGCCCGACGAGAGCGCCCCCGCGGGGGACGGGCATCCCGCGGCGAGCCGCCTCCGGTGAAGATCGGCATCGTCGGCTTGCCGAACGCCGGCAAGACGACGCTGTTCAACGCCCTCACGCGAATGGGCGCGGAGACCGCCCCCTACCCGTTCACCACGGTCGACCCCAACGTAGCCCTGGTCGAGGTGCCGGACGAGCGCCTCGGCCAGGTGGCCGAGGCGGTTGGGGCCAGCCCGGCGCTGTCGGAGACGATCGAGTTCCACGACATCGCGGGGCTCGTGCGGGGTGCCGCCGGCGGCGAGGGGCTCGGCAACCGCTTCCTGGCGGCGATCAGGGAAACCGACGCCATCTGCCACGTCGTGCGCGCTCACGGCGACGAGCGGGTTCCCCACCCCGAGGGCAGCGCCAACCCGGTGACCGACGCCCAGGCGGTGGAGGCCGAGCTCCTGCTCGCGGACCTCGAGCAGGCCGAAGGTCGTCTGGAACGGGTGCGAAAGGAGGCTGGCTCGGGGGCCAAGGAGGCGGCGGCGGAGCGCGACTGGCTGGAGCAGGTGGTGGAGGGGCTGGCGGCCGGCCGGCCCGTTCGAGAGCTTCCCGCGCCGTCGCTTGCCGCCGATGCTCCGGCGCGCCTCCAGGCGCTCAGCTCAAAGCCCGTCCTCTACGTGGCGAACGTGGACGAGGGCATCGAGGAGCCTCCCGCCGAGCTGATCCAGCACGCGGGGAGCCAGGCGAGCTGCATCGCGATCAGCGCCCGGATCGAGGCCGAGCTGGCGGAGCTCCCGAGCGATGAGGCGGACCAGATGCGGGCGGACCTGGGGCTGACGGAGTCCGGGCTCGCTCGCCTGGTGCGCGCCGCCTACGACCTCCTCGATCTCGTCACCTTCTTCACCGCGCATCGGGGCAGCGAGGCGCGGGCGCGGGCGCTCGAGCGGGGGCTGACTGCCTGGGACGCCGCCGGCAAGGTCCACGGGGACATCCAGGCCGGGTTCGTTCGGGCGGAGGTGATCGGGTGGCGGGAGCTCGTGGATGCAGGTGGCTACCCGGAGGCACGCGAGCGTGGGTTGATGCGGACTGAGGGTCGCGACTACGAGGTGCGCGACGGCGACGTGATCACGATCCGCCACTGAGCGGCCGCGGCGACCGCGAACGAAGCCGGTGGAGCTGTTAACTTTCCGCGATCGTTGTGTAAGTAAGCCTTAGGAAGCCTAATCCCCGGTGCCCTGCGCCGGGAAGCGGGGGACCCAACGGGGCCCATGCCCCAGGGGCGAATCGGATGCCTTCCGTAGCGCAGCTCTTTCAGCGCGAGCCCGCCAGCTAACCCCGCCGGCCCGAGAAAGAGGAGGCTCAAGTGAACCGGACCACGATCCGCCACCTGCGTGGGCGCGCCAGGCGTCCGGTAGCCGTGCTCGCTTCGAGCGCCACCGCCCTGTGCGCGATCGGGGCGCTTGTCGCCGCCGAGGACGCCGCGGCGGCGCCCAGCTCCGAGGCGAGCGCCGCCGCGAATGGCGGGAGCTCGGCGAGCGGCGGCGCCTCGAGCCGCAGCGGCTCCGGCTCGTCGGCCCTGAAGCTGAAGTCCGAGGCCACTGCCCCGAGAAAGGCCTTCTTCTATGGCAAGCGCAAGGCGACCTTCCACTACTCGATCGCGGGCCAGGACGCCCGGAACCTGAAGATCCAGGCGGTGCGGCGAAAGAACTGGCGCGTGGTCCGCACATGGACCCGCCGCGGGATCGAGCCGGGGAAGGTGCACGCCATCCGCTGGGCGGGCACGGGGAAGCGGGGGCGCCCGGCTCCCCCGGGGACCTACGTGTTCAGGGTTCTGACCCGCCACGGCGCCAAGGCAAAGCGGGGCCGGCTCAGTGGAGGCAACCGCTCATTCGGCCTCTTCCCCTACAAGTTCCCGCTTCGTGCTCGACACACCTACGGCGACGGATATGGCGCACCACGGTCGGGCCACGTCCACCAGGGCCAGGACATCCTCGCCAAGTGCGGCAAGAGGATCGTCGCGGCCCGGGGCGGCCGGATTCAGTACCGCGGCTACCAGGCGAGCGGTGCTGGGTATTACGTGGTGGTGGACGGCAAGGGCACCGGCCACGACTACGTCTATATGCACCTGCGGCCGCACGGCCTTCCGAAGCGCGGCCAGATCGTCCGCACCGGCGAGCCCATCGGCACGGTGGGCGAAACGGGCGACGCCTCCGGGTGCCATCTGCACTTCGAGATGTGGACGAAGCCCGGGTGGTACGAGGGAGGGCGTGCGATGCCCTCGGTCACCAGGCACCTGAGCGCGTGGGATCGGTGGAGCTAGGGCGCTGCGGATAGATTCCCCTCGTGCGAACCAAGGCGCGCTTTGCCGGCGTCGAGCGCGGCGCCGGCCATTACGAGAGCTTCTACATCAAGGCCACGCAACCGTCGGGCGGCCGTGGCGTGTGGATCAGGCACACGGTCCACAAGCGTCCCGGCGAGGAGCCCAGCGCCGCGATCTGGTTCACCCTGTTCGACGCCGATGCGCCCGGCCCGCGGGCCACCAAGGCGAGCTTCGACCCAGCCGAGCTCTCCGCCGGCCCCGGCACCTACATCCGCATCGACGGCGCCGTGCTCGAGCCGGGGCGCGCTGCGGGGCAGCTGGAGACCCCCGAGCTCGCCGCGAGCTGGGAGCTCACCTTCGACGACCCGGGCGGACCGTTTCACCATCTCCCGTACGAGCGCCTCTATGACGCTCCGCTTCCGCGAACCAAGTTCCTGAGCCCGTATCCGCGAGCGCGATTCAACGGGACCGTAGAGGTCGCGGGCGAGCGGATCGAGGTGTCGGGCTGGCCGGGCATGATCGGCCACAACTGGGGCGCCCAGCACGCGGAGCGCTGGGTCTGGATCCAGGGCGCCGGCCTCGGCGGCGACGAGACCAGCTACGTCGACATCGCCGCCGGCCGGATCAAGATCGGGCCCTTGACCACGCCGTGGATCGCGAACGGGATGCTTCTGATCGACGGCATCGAGCATCGCCTCGGGGGCTTCGACCGCATCCTTTCAACCAAGCTCGACGAGGAGCCGACCAGCTGCCGCTTTGCGATCTCGGGCAAGGACGTGAAGCTGCGCGGCCGCGTCTCCTCGGAGCCGCGCAACTTCGTCGGCTGGGTATACGCGGACCCGAAGGGACCCGAACACAACACGCTCAACTGCTCGATCTCGGACCTCTGGCTGGAGATCGAGCAGTCCGGCCGGGAGCCGAGGCGCCTCGAGCTCGCGGGCGTGGCGGCCTACGAGATCGGGATGCGCCAGACGGACCACGGCATCCCGATCCAGCCCTACCCCGACGGCTGAGGGAACCGCACGATCACTTCCTGTGGAAGCGGGCCCAGGTGCTCTTCAACCCCAGCCGGGCCTGGAGGTCGGGGCCCGTCGTCTTCGAGCCGCGGCGTGAACCGACGACCCGCGCGCGGACGATCCGCGGCGAGTCTCCCCGCTTGAGCACCTTGATCTTGCGGAGCCTGCCCGCAAACAGCCCCGACAGCCGGGACTCCATCTCGCCCTGGGAGTAGCGCACCTTCCAGGAGTGGTCGGGAGAGATGCGATCGTAAGGGTCCTTGACGCTCTTCAGGTACGGAACCGGGCTCGCCCCGGGGAACCCGAACTGGAGCGCCTCGGTCTTGCCTCCCGAGCTCGAGAAGTAGTAGGTGGTGGCGACGTGCTTGCCGTAGCGCACGACCTGGTGCTTCGTGTGCTTGCACGCCCTGTTGGTGGACCGGGTCTCCGAGCCCTTGCCGCCGTAGACCTGGCTGCGGGTGTCGTCGTAGACGTCGAAGGAGCCCCCGCCGCCGACCGCGAGCGCGTAGGAGCGCGCCGCCACCGCCTGGGCGCGGAGGGCGGCCTGGGACCACGATGAGGGCATCTCGTTCGCGACCACGCCCATTGCATAGGCGTCGACGCCGACGACGTTGGTGACCAACAGGCCACCGCCCGAGGCCTTCACCCGGAGCTTCCCGCGGTAGGAGCCCTTGCCGCGGATCCGGATCGTGCCCTTGCCCACAGCGGTCGCTGCGCGCCCGCAGCGGGCGAGTTGGCGCCCGCCGGAGCTGCGTAGGGTGACGCCCGATCCCGAGCGCTTGAATCGGTAGCGGTGATGGCGGCGCAGCCGCTTGCCGCACGCCTTGTGCGCCTGCTTGAAGCCCACCGAGCGAGCCCCGGAATCCAGCAGCACCCGGATCGGGTGGCCGGAGGCCTTGCCGACCCGCGTGTGCCGGTAGTAATGCTCGAGGATCGCCCGATAGCCGCGCCCGTGCCGCGCCAGCCCATAGGCCCCGTACTGGCTCATCCCGACCCCGTGGCCAAACCCCCGCCCCTTGATCACCCAGGTCGCGGCGCCGGCGCTGTCCACCCAGGCGAAGCTGGCGACCACCAGGATCCCGGCCGCCAGTCCGGTCACGCTTCGTCTCGCTGTGCCGATCGACATGTCCCTGAGCGCCCGCGACCAGCGGACCGCCTGTAATCGCGCTTCGACCACGGGCGTGAGTTCCCTGCCCCGCCCTCTAGGCTGGAGTGGTCGATCCTACACACGCGCCCAAGCCTTGACTGGAGGTCCGAGATGAGCATCGCGACGCGGGAGCAGGCGGTCGTCGACGGCGTCGAGAAGCGCCTTTACATCGGCGGCGAGTGGCGGGACGCGAGCGGCGGGCAGATCCTGGCCGTCCTGGATCCCGCCACGGGCGAGTCCCTTTGCGAGGTCGCCGACGCGACCCCGGACGACGCCAGGGCGGCGCTGGACGCGGCGGTCGCCAAGCAGGCGGAGTGGGCGGCAACGCCTCCGAACGAGCGCGCGGAGATCCTCTGGCGAGCGTTCGAGATGCTCAACGAGCGCGCCGACGATCTCGCCCTGCTGATGACCCTCGAGATGGGCAAGGCGGTGGCCGAGTCGAAGGCCGAGATCGCCTACTCAGCCGAGTTTTTCCGATGGTTCTCGGGAGAGGCGCTGCGGATCGACGGCAACTACAAGGTGGCGGGCAACGCCGCCAGCCGCGTGCTCGTGATGCGCCAGCCTGTCGGCCCGAGCTTCTTCATCACGCCGTGGAACTTCCCCACCGCGATGGGGACCCGGAAGCTTGGCCCCGCGATCGCGGCGGGCTGCACGATGGTGATCAAGCCGGCGCAACTGACGCCGCTGTCCATGCTCGCCCTCGCCCAGGTCCTGGAGGAGTGCGGCCTCCCGCCCGGAGTCCTCAACGTGATCACGAGCTCCTCGTCGAGCGCCGTCGCGGGGCCGATCATCGGCGACCCCCGGCTTCGCAAGCTGAGCTTTACCGGCTCGACCGAGGTCGGGCGGAAGCTGATCGCGCAGGCGGCCGATCAGGTGCTGAACGTGTCCATGGAGCTCGGGGGCAACGCGCCGTTCCTGATCTTCGATGACGCCGACCTCGACGCGGCGGTGGAGGGGGCGATGATCGCCAAGATGCGCAACATCGGCGAGGCCTGCACCTCGGCCAACCGCTTCCACGTCGCCGAGTCGGTGGCCGGCGACTTCGCGGACAGGCTCGCCCAGCGCATGGGATCCCTGAAGGTCGGCCGCGGCACCCAGGAGGGCGTCGACGTCGGCCCCCTGATCGACGAGGACCAGCGCTCCAAGGTCTCCGAGTTGGTCGACGACGCCGTGGCCAAGGGCGCGAGCGCAGTCGTCGGCGGCTCCCGCTTGGACGGTGCCGGCTACTTCTTCGAGCCCACCGTGCTCGGGAACGTGCCACCCGACGCGAGGCTTCTGAAGGAGGAGATCTTCGGGCCGGTCGCGCCGATCGCCTCCTTCGAGTCCGAGGAGCGGGCGATCGCCGCCGCCAACGACACCGAGTACGGGCTCGTCGCCTACGTCTTCACCCGCGACCTGAAGCGCGCCCTGCGCGTCTGCGAGGGCCTCGAGACCGGGATGATCGGGCTCAACCAGGGCATGGTCTCCAACGCGGGCGCCCCGTTCGGGGGGGTCAAGCAGTCCGGCATCGGCCGCGAGGGCGGCAACGAGGGAATCCACGAGTACCTGGAGACGAAGTACGTCGCCGTGAACCTCTGAGAGGGAGGGGGGATAAGCCCCTCCAGAGTCGGAATAGCCGTGACACCGGCTAGGCGCCGTAGGAGATAGAGAGGGCCCACGGGAGGCCTTGCCTCGCCGCCCGGCCCGTGGCCATGGCCTTGGCGTGGCCGGGCGGCGCCACGGCACGGGCTGGTTGCCGGAGGCGGCGTGTGGCGTGGGGCGGGCGGGAGCTGCGCCGGGTCATCCGAGGCGACGGTGACCGGGGGCCGCTTGCGAGGCGGCTGTGTTCAGAGCTGTCAGTCGAGCGTGATGACGACCTTGCCGTTGGCGCGGCCCTGCTCGACATACGCCAGCGCCTCGAGGGTCTGGTCGAACGGGAACGTCTTGTCGATGACCGGGCGCAGCTGGGCGGCGTCGTAGAGGCCGGCCAGCTCGCGCAGCTGGGCGCCATTGGCCTGCATGAACAGGAACGAGTAGCTCACGCCCAGCTTCCGGGCCTGCTTGCGGACCTTTCGGCTCAGCAGCCCCATGACGACGCCGATGAACTTCGGCGCCCCGAGCTGCTTCGCGAACCCGGGGTCGGCCGGGCCGGCAACGCCGATCGCCTGTCCGCCCGGCTTGAGGACCGTGAGGGACTTCTCGAGGTTCTCGCCACCGAGCGAGTCCAGCACGACGTCGTAGCCGGAGAGGACCTCGGCGAAGTCCTCCTTCTTGTAGTCGACGACGACGTCCGCGCCGAAGCTGCGCACCAGCTCCGCGTTCTCGCCGCTCGCGGTCGTCGCCACCGTGGCGCCGAGGTGCTTGGCGAGCTGGATGACGGTCGACCCCAGGCCGCCGGAGCCGGCGTGGACCAGGACCTTCTGGCCGGGCTTCACCTGGGCGCGGTCGACGAGGGCCTGCCAGGCAGCCAGTGACACCAGCGGCACCGCGGCCGCCTCGTGCAGGGTGAGCGAATCTGGCTTGGGTGCGACGTCGTCCTGGTCGATCGCGATGTACTCCGCGAAGGTCCCGATCCGCAGGTCGCGGGGGCGGGCGTAGACCTCATCGCCGACCTGGAAGTCGCGTACGGCGGAGCCGACCCTGGTCACGACGCCGGCGACGTCGTGGCCGAGCACGAACGGGGTCTGGTGCCTCAGGAGCCGCTTGAACTCGCCATTGCGGACCATCTTGTCCAGCGGGTTGATGCTGGCGGCGCTCACCTTGACCAGCACGTCACCGTCGCCGACCTCGGGCTCGGGTACGTCGGCGGCGCGGAGTCCGTCCTCGCCGTACTGCTCGACGACGAATGCCTTCAAGACCGCTCTCCTCGGCCGGACCTTGCCGGCCCAAAGCTGCCCGCCTCCAGCGTCTGCTCGTACACCTGGGGGTCGTAGAGGGGCAGGTCGCCGGTCGCCTCGGTCCGCTCGATGTAGGCGATCATCGCCGCCCGTGCGCCGGGGCTGGTGATGGTCGAGAAGAACTCGGCGTTCTCGATGTGGAGTCCTGCCTCCAGTCCAAGAGATCCGCCGATGTATGCGGCGCGCTTGACCGCCGCGACGGCGGGCTTCAGCCGCTGACCGAGCCGGTCGGTGAGCGCGAGCGCACGGTCGAGCAACTCGGACGGCGGGATGATCTCGTCGATGTAGCCGATCTCCGCGGCGGTCTCCGGGCTCAGCGCGGCGCCCTCGAGCATCAGCTTGAGCGCCTCATGGGTTCCGACCAGGCGCGCGAGTCGCTGGGTCCCGCCACCACCGGGCGGGAAGCCGAGCAGGATCTCCGGCTGGCCGATGAAGTGGTCGCCGGCCGCCATCAGCCGGTAGTCGCACGCCAGCGCGAGCTCTGAGCCGATGCCAAGCGCCGAGCCGTTGAGCGCCGCGACGAACACCGCGCCGCAGCGGTTCATCCTCAGGAATGTCTCATGCAACTCGACGAGCTCCATTGCGCCACCGAGCGGGGTGCGATCGGCGAGCGCCCGGACACCGGGCACCCGGCGCGTGGCGCTCGCCGTGTGGACGATGGCCGAGCCGCCGCGTGGTCCGACGGTCGGGCTCGCAGCGCCACCTTCCTGAAGCCACGACAGCTCGGCGTGCCCAACGAACCGCTCGGGGTGGGTCCCGGTGATCACGACCGCCCCGACGCCCTCGTCGGTCTCGGCGCGGATGACCAGGGCCGCGAGGTCGGCGGCGACCTGTGGGCCGAACTCGCCGCGCGGCCCGCCGTGAAGCCGCCCGAGGAGCACGCGTCCACGCCGCTCGACCTCGATTCCGGGATTGTGCTTCTGGGCCATGTCGCTCTCCTCATCGTGTTTGGCCATAACAATGTCGTTGACGACCATAACAATGTTGTTTAGGCTAACACCGTGATCTCTGACACACACGCGCGACTCGACGTTTCCTTTCTCTCGGCCGGTGAGCAATGCCGGGCGTGGTTGTTCATGCCGAACGCCGCGCGCCCGCCGCTGATCATCTTGGGCCACGGCCTCGGCGCGACCCGGGAGATGGGGCTCGAGCCCTACGCACGGCGGTTCGCCGACGCTGGCGTCGCCGCCCTCGCCTTCACATACAGGCACTTCGGCGACAGCGACGGCGAGCCCCGCCAGTTGCTCGACATCGAGCGCCAGCTGGGCGATTGGGCGGCAGCCCTCGCCTACGGACGGAGCCTCGATGGGATCGACGGCGAGCGGGTCGCGCTGTGGGGCAGCTCGTTTGGCGGCGGCCACGTGATCGAGGCGGCCGCCCGCGACGGCGCCGTCGCCGCGGTCGTCAGCCAGTGCCCCTTCACCGACGGACTGGCGGCCGCCCGCGCCGCGAGCCCGCGCAGCCTCGCCCGGGCGGTGGCGCCGGCCCTCCGTGACGAGCTGGCGCGCGTCCGTCATAAGCCC
>JBOGZC010000116.1:0-9272 GCA_050697075.1 Solirubrobacterales bacterium
GCCACTGCGGCTGATGTCGCCCGACGCCACGCCCGTGACCGACTCACTGAAGGTGACATCGAAGGTCAGGCTGCTGGCGCTGGTCAGGTTGTCGCTCGAGGATGCCCCGCTGTCGCTGGCGGCCTGGAGATCGAGGCTGACCGTCGGTGATGTGGTGTCGACCAGGAGCGAACCCGAGGTGATCGCGGCGGGGCTGTTGCCGACCGCGTCGGTGGCATCAAGCGTCCAGCGGTAGCACTTGTCGGTGGTCAGGGTCTGGCCGCTCGTCTGGCCGCTAGCGCTGGTCGTGCCGGTGACCGCGCTCCCGTCGTCGGCGAAGCTCCCGCAGGTGCCTCCGGTTGCGGTGGCCTTCTGGCGCTGCAGGGTCCAGCCGTTGGCACCGGCAAAGCCCGCGCCGCCGTCGGTGGCGGAAAACGTGACCGTGTAGGCGGTGCTACTGATGAAGGCCGGTCCGCCGGCGGCGGGCGCAGTGAAGCTGATCGTCGGGAGCGTCGCGTCCGCCGTGATCGTGATCGCGCTGCCACTCCCGGCTGTTCCAGCCTTATTGGTGCTCGATACGCTGAGCGAGGTCGATACCGCGGCACTCGTCAGGCTGTACGCCTTCGAGGCGGGGTCGCCCGAAACGGTCGAGGCGGTTGTCGGGCTCCAGCCCGTCGTGGCCGAGAGCGCCCCGAAGGTCGAGCTGGCGATGCCGGACTCGTTATCGGTGCCGTCGGCCGCGAGAGTCAGGGTGGTAGCCGAGCCGCCCTTGAAATAGACGATGCCGTTGGCGGCACCTTGGTGGACGCCCGTGCCAGTGGCGGTGACCGCGGGCGCGGCCGGTGCGCTCGTGTCGACGAGGACCGCAGCCGCATAGACCCAGGCGGCGTAGTTGCCGGCGTTGTCGTTGGTGCGCACTGCCTCGCGCCAGCAGGAGCCAGCGGTCAGGACCCCGCTCTCGGTAATCGAGGTCGCGGCGCCAACGAGGTGGTCGGTGACATTGCTCCAACTCGTGGAGCAGACATCGGCTGAGGCAATCGCGGCGGTCTGGAAGACCCGCTGGTAGCCGGCCACGCCCGACTGTCCATCGGTGCCGGCGGTCCAGGCGAACGTATACGAGGTCGAGGTTTGCTCGACCTGCGCCGAGGGGGCCGTGAACGTGACGTTCGTGGGCGCCGTGGTGTCCCACCCGAACGACGAGCTGTCATAGACCGACCAGCTCGTCCCATCCTTGACCTTGACCCGCCAGTAGTAGGTCGTGCCCCCTGTCAGGGCGACTGCGGCCGGGATCGCGCTCGAGGTCGCCGTCCCGGTACCGCTCCAGGAGCCGTTGGCGAGGATCGAGGTGAAGGCGGCGTCGGACGCCACGTCGGCCGACCAGTCGGTCTGTGCGTCCGAGCTCGCGTCGGCGTAGGTCCAGCTCACATTGCGGCTGTTCGTCCAGGAGGTCGGCGAAACGATCGTCGCGGTCGGCACATGGAAGTTGACGACGACCTTGGGCACCGAGGTGCCGCCCTGCTCCGAGGCGAGGAGGCGCTTCCAGTAGGTCCCCCCGTTGCCGTTCTCGTCGAAGCGGACGCCGTAGTTCGCGATGGTGCCCGAGACCCAGCCCTGAACGAGGGTGTCTGCCGTGAACGCGCACTCGACGGCCTCGACGCAGGCAGCGGTGTCGACATAGCCCGAAGCGACCGCCGGCTTGTTGTTCCAGGTCACCCCGCTCTCGGTCCACGATGCCGTCACCTGGCGCATCCACGTCGTCGTCGATGTGGGCGCGTTGTAGTACTGGTGGTATGGGTCGACCTCGATGATGGCCGAGTCGATCGTCACGTCGCCGATCGAGCTGAGGTCAAAGCGCACGAAGTCGTAGTTGACGTTCGTCGAGTTCGTGGGATCCATGCCCAGCCACATCTCGTAGTAGTAGGGCGAGTCGGGGCGGTTGTAGTTGGCGTAGTTGGCCGTCGGCCACGCCTGACTGACCGAGCTGTCGCCGTAGGTGTTGGTGCCGGCGTTGTAGATGTACGTCGGGGGGTCGACGTAGACCGGGTAGACGGCCTTGGCCAGCCAGTCGGGATCATCGAGCGACACCGTCACCGTCGGCGTGCCATCGGCGGTCTTGCCGAGCGAGTAGCTGACGTTCATCGTCGTGCGGCCGCTGCCGAGGAACTCGTCGGGCGTCGAGTCGACCGCGTAGGGGGCCGGCATCCGGGCCACCGGCTGACCATCGGCGTTGCGGTAGACGATGGCGCCGTCCGCTTCGAGGCTGAGCGTCAGGCCCGGTGCGTCGATGGCGAACGTCCAAGCCGTCTCGGGTCGTGGTGCACCGAGGACGAGGAACGTGTTCGCGCCGGCGGCCGTCGGGAAGACCCGCAGGTCGACGCCGGGGAAGACGTCGGCGACATCGGCCGGCCCAATGCCGCCGACGGCCGCGACCGGCGGCAGGTCCGTCCCTTTCCCTGCGTCGGGATTCACGGGCCGCAACGCGATCGTCGTGCCGCCGATGGCCAGCGACAGGACGCCCGCTGGGTCACTCTTGGTCGACACCGTAACCGGCACCGGCGTGTTGGTGTCGCCCAGCGCCGAAGAGCCACCGCCTTTCGCGGCGAATGCCAGGTCGATGGGCTGCCAGTCCGTCGACCCTACTGGCTGGTAGAAGATCGGCTTGCTGGATACGACCGCGCTGCGCGTCCCATCGCCGTTGTCGAAGGTCTGCGAAGTAGCGGTACGGTCGGCGACGATCTCGACCGCCGCCGGAGGCAGGCCATCGATAACCGGTGTGGGCACTGGATCGACGGCCGACCCTGGATTCCCGGGCTCGATCGTTGCCGTCGGCGCCGGTGACGGCTGGTCCGTGAGGGGATCGATGGCGATGGCGGCCGGGAGGCCGCTCAGCAGCTGGAGCAGGAGCCAAGTGGTGGGAACGCCGATGCCAACGGCCGCACGTATGCCGAGGCGCCGCCCCTGGCCCATGACCACCCCCCGTGCACGAGATCGTGGCCAGCAAGGGTGCCTAGGTGGCAGGCTCCACCAGACGCGAGGTCACCGCTCACGGTACACACCGAGTCAATCCCACTTATCCACAAGCTCACCGGTACATGACCCAGGATTAGGGCTCGCGACAATGTGTACTGGTTGGCGCCGCCGGACGTCGCGTTAATCATGCTGTCGAAGCTTCTAGGTTGGCGAGATGGCTCGTGGCGGCGATGTCACCGCCACGAGGCAGGGCTGCTTCCAGTGGATGCCAAGCCAGGACCCGGCGGAGGTTACCCGTGGGCGAGTCAGTGGCATGCGCGGGAAGTGCGACGCGAGCGGCGAAGGTCGCGTTTGAGTAGCGCAAGGAGATCGAGACGAGGAAGGGTGTTTTCCGGGGCTTCCTCGGTCCAGCTTTGAGCCTGGAGCCGACATCCATCACCCGCTCCGAGCCCGACACTATGACCTGATCGTGCTGGGTCGCCGGCAGACGGACTAGCCCGCGGAGAGGTTCCTGCCCGTCCTCGAGTCACGAGTGGAGGGACCGACGGTGGCC
The DNA here is from genome assembly GCA_050697075.1 of Solirubrobacterales bacterium. Lineage (GTDB taxonomy): Bacteria > Actinomycetota > Thermoleophilia > Solirubrobacterales > 70-9 > AC-56. The sequence goes on from JBOGZC010000116.1 coordinate 3,503, forward strand.
TATACTCAGCCAACGACCTTGCGCTCAGCAGCGCGCGCCAAACGCAGCAACCTGCTCGCGCGCTCCATGCGAGACGCGATGTCTGGCGGCTCGAATCCCAGCTCCCGGCGAAGCATCACTGCTTCGAGGATCACGCCGAGCTGTGCTGAGAGTCGAACGAGGTTTAGGCGACCACCGGGCGCAAGGCGGCGGCGATCCATGTGCGTGCGGAAGTTGCGGGCGTCCCGGATGGCCCGCGCGAACGCAGTCAGGTCCTCGCCGACCACAAGCCCGGCGACCTGTGGAACGTCGACGCACAGATCCACGATGCGTTGTAAGAGCGCAGGTTCATTCCCCAATCTAGAGTCGAGCCACTCACGGTGTTCGGGCGCGACGCCCTTACGTGCCTGCGAGACCCTTTCGCGATGGACTCCCACGGATGCATCGGTGCCGCCGATGCGCTCGCGGTGGTAGGCCTCCGCAGCCCCGACCGTCATCAGGAACCGCGTTTCGACGTAGGAGCGCGTGGTGTTGAACGTCGCGAAGTACTGATCGAAGACGTCTTCGAGGACCTCCACGGCCGCGAACCACGAGGCGAGCGCCGAATCGAGGCGATCCGCGAGGTCCGCGTACCAGAAGAGCATCTGATGAGCATCGAGGGCGCTAGAGGGCATGTCAGGTAGCCGATCGCTAGCCCAGACCAGTTCGACCTGGTTCTCAGTGCCGTTCGCAGTAGGTTGGAGGTACATCTCGGTCAGTTCGATCGGCCGCTCCGTCGCGAGCGCCAGCAGGTAGCGCAGCGGCTTGACCAGCCGCTTCAGCCACCAATCGAGGGCGTTCCGGCGATTCGCTCGAGCCGTGACCCAGGTTCCCTGCGTGATCTCGGCGTTGTCCCTCTGGTTGCCGGCCAGTCTGTAATCGAACCCGAGGCTCAGCCGACCGAAGGGCAGTCGGACCTCGATGTCAGGCTCCGGCACAAAGGTGAGCACCGCACGTGCCAGCCTCCCGTGGTCGTGATCGATGTCTCTCTTGATCAGTGGCGGTGGAAGCCAACCGCTGAGGGATGACAGGCGGACCGTAATCGCTCGGAATCTCGCTTGCTCCGCGGCCTCGAAGTGGTCGCCCACCAACGCCCGGGCGGCCCGGATCACCGTGTCCCCCGAGTCCGGGGCCATGAAGTTCACCTGCCCGCCCGACTCAAATGCTCGTAAGAGTGTCACTGCTTTCCCGGTCGCGATGGTGCCGAGAATGACCGGGTGCTCGATCGGGTCAGATGCGAACCGCTCCTGCAGGGTGGAGATCGATGCCATCACGTGGAGGGTCGGCTCCTCGCCCGGGACGAGCTTCAGGACTCCTCCAAACCGCCGCTCCGGCTGATCGGGGAGCCACCACTGCCCGGCGAACTCTCCGGTCAGCATGTAACCCCGCGCGTGACCGGCGAGCGGCGCCGCCTGTGAGCCGCTTCGTGGCCCCGGCGGTGGGACCAATTGGCACGACCTGATTCTTCAGTGCCTGCTTTGGCCCTCTTCATTCGTCCCTCCCCAGCCATGCGAATTCGCCATTCTTGTGTCAATCGTGTGGTCGGGCCTGCTTCCCACGGTAGCATCGGCCCCGAGGTGGCTGGCGATGGCGAAGCGTGCGCGGCGTCGGAAGGGCAAGCGGCCGGTCAGGGCGATGAGGCCGCCGCGACCTGAGGCTGCACCCCCGCTTGATCCCGCGTCGATCGAGGAGCCGACCGAAAGTCGGGATTCCGGCCTGACGGTTCGCCTCGGCACCCGGTCCGTTCCTGCAGTTGGCTCGGTCGAGACCACGGTCGCCTTGAACAGTGACTCTCGGGCTAAGGCCTCAATCGAGGTCGTCGCTGTGGCGGGTCAGCCCGCCGAATATCGGGCCGAAGCGCGGATCGAGGCGGAAGGGAAGGTAATTTACCGAGGCGCGGTCGCAAAAGCATCGCTGGAAGTTGGCAGCATCTCCCTGGAGATGCGCAACGGGCTCGCGCTCGAGGAGTCGCTCATTGGCCACCTATCGATCGCCCGAATGAGCGACACCGAGGTGGTTTGGTCCATCGCGCAAGTGGCCGGATTCTCTGTCGATCAGCTCCACGTAGCCGGTTTGAAGCCGATTCCTGACGTCATCGTCACCGCGATGCGAGTGGAGCGCTTGGAACTAGTGGACGACATCGAACTCAGCGGCGTGCGGTTGACTGCGGATCGGCGGTCCATCGAGGCGATGGCGCGGTCACTGCCCGAATCAGAGGCGAAGGCGGCGTTCCTCGCTGTCGGGGTCTGGGCGGTGGTTCGCGAAAGTGGGACACTCCTTCTGCCTGCGGAGCGAGATGCAGTGCCGGTCATCGAGGCCGCTATCGACCGCATCGCCCTTGAGGCGCAGTACTCGCTCGCGACCGGGCCCGACGGCCGGGCGTTGCCCTTTACGCGCGCTGCGTTGCTCACCGACCCCACCGCGGTTCGAATCACCCTTGTCCACGGGGAGAGAACGGAACGGACGTGGCTGCGTTCGCTGGACAATGCCCCGATACGCCTTGCCGCGGCTGAGCGACGCCTTGTTCTGCCGCCGGCGGACGACGATCGAGCATTTGGCGAAGCCGTTCGGGCGTGGCGCCGCGCGGTCCGTGCTACCGAGCCGATCCCCGCCGTTGCAGCGCTGTTCGAGGCCATCGAGTTCTATGCGGCGCGGGCTAGAGCGCCGCGCACGATCCCTCCCGTGCGCATGAAGCAGATCCGTACCGCTACGGACACGATTGATTTAACCGACCGACAGCGCAAGCGCCTCAATGAGGTCCTGAGCGCCATTAACGAGATGTCGCTGCGCGACAAGTTCGTGGCGTCCTTAGAAGCGGACGGCGTCCCATACTCGGCGGGCGAGATCGACGCCTTTTGGCGGTTGCGTCGAGTCCGCAACACGGCCGCGCATGGGGGCGCCCTGCTAGCGCCGACCGAAGACGACTTGGACCTGGCCAAGGGCCTCGTGAACCGAGCGCTCGCCTTCCGAGCCTGGGCCGCTGGCGGCAGATAAAGGGCCGGTTCGGCGCGATGGCGCCTGGTACGCTCGCCCGAGTGAAGACCGACGTCCTCTACTACGGGGATAACCTCGACATCCTGCGGCGCTACATCGATGACGCCACCGTCGACCTGGTCTACCTCGATCCGCCCTTCAACTCGAACCGCGACTACAACGTCATCTTCAAGGACGAGTCGGGCCGTAAGAGCGACGCCCAGCTGCTGGCCTTCGGGGACACGTGGCACTGGGGCCCGAGCGCCGAGGCGACCTATGCGTATCTGACCAATACGGCTCGCCACGAAGGTCGGGTCTCGGCCAAGGTGAGCACGATCATCGCGGCGCTGCGGGCCGGCATCGGCGAGAACCAGATGATGGCCTACGTCATCGAGATGGCCGTTCGGCTTGTCGAGCTCCACCGGGTCCTCAAGCCGACCGGGTCGCTCTATCTCCACTGCGACCCGACCGCGAGCCACTACCTGAAGCTCGTCCTGGATGCGATCTTCGGACCGGCCAACTTCGTCAACGAGATCGTGTGGCAGCGCACCAGCGCCCATAGCGACGCGCGCCAGGGAGCCCGTCACTTCGGGCGCACCAACGACTCGCTGCTCTTCTATGCGAAGGCTGAGGCGCATAGCTGGAACCCACAGCACCTCAAGCATGACGACGATTACGTCCGGGTCCACTACCCCTACGTCGAGCAGGCCTCGGGACGACGGTATGGGCTCTGGGACATCACCGGACCCGGAGGCGCCGCCAAGGGCAACCCACGCTACGAGATCTTCGGAATCACCAAGTACTGGCGCTACAGCGAAGAGAACATGCGACGCAAGATCGCAGCGGGCCGCGTCATCCAACCGAAACCCGGCTCCGTGCCGCGCGAGATCCGCTACCTCGACGAGTCGGCGGGAGCGCCCCTCGGCACCAACTGGACGGATGTCGCACCGATCAACTCGCAAGCCAAGGAACGCCTCGGCTACCCGACCCAGAAGCCGATCGCGCTCCTAGAACGGATCATCGCCGCCTCGTCGGATCCGGGTGACATCGTCCTCGATCCATTCTGTGGGTGCGGCACGGCGCTCGTCGCGGCTCAGGCGCTCGACCGCCGCTGGATCGGCATCGACATCACCTACCTCTCCATCGCAGTCATGCGGGCCCGGCTCAAGGACAGCTTCGCCCTCGAGGCGGTCGAGGTCATCGGCCAACCGACCGAGGTCGAGGGCGCTCGCCAGCTCGCCCAGGCGCCCGACGGCCGCTACCAGTTCCAGTGGTGGGCCCTCAACCTTGTCGACGCCAAGCCGCTCGGCGGCGCCGAGAAGAAGGGCGCCGATCGGGGCATCGACGGCCTGATCACCTTCACCGATCTCAACCGCGAGCTACGGACAGTGCTGGTGAGCGTCAAGAGCGGCCACGTGAGCTCGGGCATGGTCCGCGACCTCAAGGGCACCATCGAACGCGAAGGCGCCGCGATCGGCCTGTTCATCACTCTCGAGGAGCCCACGCGCGAGATGCACCTCGAGGCCGACACCGCCGGCCTCTTCCAATCCGAGCTCTGGCACCGTGACTACCCGCGCCTCCAGATCCTTTCCATCCGCCAACTGCTCGAGGAGGGCAAGAAGCCGCTGCTCCCGCCGTTTGTGCTTTCGACCTACCAGGAGGCAGAGCGGATCGTCGCCAAGCAGGCGGCCGAGCAGGCGGAGCTGTTCGGATAGCCCTGGGGTGTCGTCGACACCCCATGCCATGTCCGGTTGACGGACCTAATGGCCCGCGTGGGTCAGCCGTCAGTCAGGACCAGCGGCTGCCTGGGATGCCCGAACCCGGCCGTCGAAGTGGACGAGGTACAGCAGGAGCATCCCGATGAGAAGGGCGAACGGGATCGCCGGATCCTCGCCTGCCTTCCCAGCAGCTCCAGACCTTCCCAACAGGGCGAACCGCCCAAGAAGGGCGATCGTCAGGACGAGCAGAAGCATGTAAGCGACGGCAACGGCTCGCTCTAGCGACTTCCGGCCACGTGCCATGGCAATCGGAAGGGCCCACGCGATGTCAGCCGGAAGACCAACCAGTGCCCGAACCAGCAGTCGCAATGCAGCGGCGTGCCGGCTAAAGCCCTGTTTGCGGTCGTCCTCTTCCTGCTCCCAGAGATCGGAGCGCAGCTCGGCTCGGCGGCGTGCGCGGATCCGGCCCGGCAGCAACGAGGTATAGGTCCAGACCCACAACTTGATGACGCCACGCATGACCGGGATCCCGAAGCTCTCAAAGCATGCCCACAAGAGGAGGACAAGCAGTCCGCCACGAACGTCCATCTCAGATGGCCACCGGCGCCGCGTCGCGTCCCTTAGCCACGGGGGCCATCACATCCCTCCCGTTGGAAGATCGCGCCAGAGCCCCAGCGGCGGTGATCCGGTAGAGGCGGCGACGGGGCCGGCCCGCCGCTTCTGCAGCTGCAGGATCCTCCCAGCTGCTTTCGAGGAGACCCATGCCCTCGAGGCGTGCCAGCGCCTTATAGACCGTTCCGTGTCCCACCAGGAGGATGTTGCCGTCTTGCGAGGCGGCTTTTGCAACCTGGTAGCCATAGAAGCCGCTCGTGCTGGAACGCTCGAACACGGTGGCCAGCGACAAGAGATCAATCTCGATGGAAAGCAGCGTATCGGTCTTGCGGCGTGACATAGTGATTAGAATAGGAAGGTATGAGCCGATTGTCAAGAAGGTGTACTCGTCCAGTACGTCCGTTACACATCGATGCCGATCGAGGCGAGGTACTCGGCTGGGGTGAGGC
>JBOGZC010000117.1:0-9094 GCA_050697075.1 Solirubrobacterales bacterium
CCCCCCCGCCCGCCCTGGCGCCCGTTCGAGGCGCTGATCTCCCTCATCCCGAGATAGCCGAGCACGATCGCCAGCACCGAGCCGATCCCGAACAGCCAGATGATCCCGAGGAAGAGGGAGGCGATCGCGAGGCCGTTCGTCTCCGCGGCCTCCTCCCCCGGTCCGCCCGCCGGGTGGTACTGACTCATGACAGAAGCGTCGCAGACCGGGCGCCCGATCCCGTCGCGCTCGCCACCCATCTAGATTCCAGTCACAGGGGATGCGCGTCGCGGTCGTCGATATCGGAACCAACTCCACCCGCCTGCTGGTGGCAGACGTCGACGACGGCCGGGTCTCGGAGCTCGAGCGGCGCTCCACGGTGACCCGCCTGGGTCGGGGCGTCGACACCTCGGGCCAGCTCGCCGCCGACGCGATCGAGGACGTCTGCAACACCGTGGGCGACTACATCGCCGTCTACGAGCCTCTCTCGCCCGACGTGGTGACCGCGATCGCCACCAGCGCGGTTCGCGACGCCGAGAACTCGGGCGCCTTCCTGGCCGAGCTCCGCGAGCGCTTCGCGCTCCAGGCGCGAATCCTCGACGGCGCCGAGGAGGCCCACCTCACCTACCTGGGCGCGAGCGCCGACCGCTCGCCCGTGGACGGCACGCTGGTCGTCGACATCGGGGGCGGTTCCACGGAGCTCGTCTTCGGCTCCGGACCGGATGTTGGCTTCTACGCTTCACTCCAGGCGGGGACGGTGCGCCACACGGAGCGCTACCTGACCACGGACCCGCCGGCGGCAGAGGACCTCGAGGCGCTCGCCGATGACGTCCGCGACCTGATCTTCGCCGCGCTCTCCAAGACCGACATCTTCACCGTCCAGGAGGGGATCGCCGTCGCCGGCACCCCCACCTCCCTAGCGGCGATCGAGCAGAAGCTCGACCCCTACGACCCCGATCGTGTTCACGGCTTCGAGCTCTCGCTCGACTCGATTCAGCGGATGTGCTCGATGCTCGCCTCGAAGACGCTGGAGGAACGCCTGGAGGTCACCGGCCTCCACCCCGGCCGGGCACCGACGATCGTCGCCGGCGTGGTGATCCTGATCCAGGTGATGCGCGCCTTCGGCCTTCACGAGATCGAGGTCTCAGAGCACGACATTCTCTACGGCGCCGCGCTTCAGGCGGCCGGCCGCGCCGCCTGACTCAGGCCAGAGCACTCAGCCCTTCCCCGAGATCCGATCCCAGGCCCGGCGCAGCTTGTCGTGGAGCTCGTCCGGCACCAGATCGCCGGGTCCGATCTCGACCTCGCCGGGGTTGGCGCTCGGCTTCGGCAGCGCCTCGGCGGCGGCCCCGTCCACCGTGAGCACCACGCCCCGCTCGTAGATCTCGTCCACCTGGGTGGCGTCAACGAACCGGTGGCCCCCCGGCAGGACGCTCGTGTCGATCACGAAGCCGTCGAAGAGGTCCGCGTCGGGATCCGCCAGGACGTGCTCCACCTTCCCGATGCCGTGCCCGTCGCTCGAGTAGACCTCCACGCCCTCGGCCAGCGTCAGGTACGAGCCGGGCGGTCCGAGATCCTGCATGGCCAGGAGGCTAGTCGACCTGCAGGCGAGCGTGGCAGGATCGGGCTCAGCCGGGAGGCGGGCCCAGAGAGGGGCCGGACTCCGAGAGCGTCCCGAGCGCGATCACGTCGTTTCGCTCGTCGCCGCCGCTTTCGCTTCGCCGGTACCACCGGTAGAGCAGCTTGTTGCCGACGGTGCGCGCCTCGATCAGCCCGTTGTCGAAGCAGTGGCCCGCCTGGATGTGCTCGCGCACGGTCGCGCGGTCGCCCTCGACCGACTCGATGGTCAGCGTTCCGGTGCAGTCCGGGTCCGAGTCCGGATAGAGCGTCCAGCCATCGACCCCCGGGCTGGGCGACTTGCCCGGCGGGTAGAGGCCGTAGTAGGCCTGGTAGGTGCCCTTCTGCCCCGTCGGGCCCCATTGGGTGACGTCCCCGATGTACTCGTGTCCCTGCAGCTCGCGGATCACGTCCTCGGATACGGGCTGGCGCTTCGGCGCCTCGCGGAGGCGCAGGACCGCGGTCGCCTCTGAGGGCCCGTCCTTCCAGCGCCAGTCGAGCTCGTCGCCCTCGGTGACGGCCGTGATCGTGGCCCCCGACCCGCAATCGCCGCGGCCGGCGAGGATCTTCTCCCTGAGCTTGTAGCGGTAGCCGATGCCGTCGGGGCTCGACCCCGCCTCGAAGATCCTGACCCGCCCCAGGCAGTTGTAGGAGTCGTAGCGGACCCCGCCGTTTCCGCCGTCGCCCTTCGGCCTGGGGTCGATCCTCATGTAGACGGGATAGCTGAAGGTCTGGTGTTTGTCCGGCCCGATCTGGGTCGCCGTCCCCTCCCACGTGCCGACGAATGAGCTGCCGGGAATGACCGAGTTCCCGCCCGCGGCGACCCGCGGCTTCGTTCCCGTCCCGACCGGCGAGGTCGCGGCCGCGACCTCGCTGTTGTGCGGGCCGCAGTCCTCGAGGCCGGCCTGATCCGCCGCCTCCACCGCCGCGTCGCTGGCGCGCGACTGTTCCTCGAGCGCGTCCTGCGCCGTGGTCACCTCGCCCGGCTCGCTGTTGACGATCGCGTTGACCGCCCCCTTTGTGGCCTCCACCGCGTCGCCGTGGGCCGCGACATAGTCCGCTGCCGACTGGCTGTCGCCCCCGAGCTCGAGCTGGTCGAGGTCGGACTGCAGGCGCTCGTACTCCCGCAGCTTGGACTGGTACGCGGCCACGAACTGCTCCGTGCTCTGGCCGGGCGGGTCCAGGGTGATTCCCTCGCTGCGATCCGCGGACTCCCGGCACAGGGCGTTGATCTTCGCCGTCGCCTCAGCCTCGGAGAGGCTGTCCTCGCCTCCGCCGCAGCCGGCGATCAGGCCGGCGGCAAGCGTCGCCAGCGCAAGCCTGGCTCCTCCCTTGAACCCGACACCCACGGTTTCGGGATCCTATGCAAGCGCGGCGGCGAGCGCCATCCCCGATTTGTGGGAATTTGGCGGGGTTTTGTGGGAATCGGCATGCCTGTCGGCGCTCCTTGGTACGCTGCCGCGCTCAAGAGTGCCGAGTCCGCCCGGACCTTCCGGGTGGAGCGGGGGAACCAACTAGTTCCCCGGGGCGAACGGTCCAAGGCCCGCAGGCCGCCGGACCAAGCGCGACTCCACCGCGCGAGCCCGACAGCTAACCCCGCAGGCCGAGAGGAAACCGAGCGATGTCGTCAAACCCCGTTCACATGCCACGTCTGCGCTTGGCGGGCGTTCTTCTTGCGTGCTGCCTGACCGTTTTGGCGCTCCTGAGCGCCACGGCCATGGCGGGAACCGGCGGGACCGGTGGAACCGGCGGCCCCGAGCCGACGGTCACGGGCTCGAAGGCAAAGCTCCGCCACGGGTTGGCGATCGCGCCGGAGAAGGCGCCGTGGCGCGTGAAGCGGGTGATCGCCGCCGCCAACAAGATCGCGAAGGGACACGGCTACTGCAACGGCGGCGGCTACTCGAGCTGGAAGTCCCCCTGCTACGACTGCTCGAGCGCGGTCAGCTATGCGCTCCACGGAGGCCACCTGATCAACCAGGCGATGCCGCCGCCCAGCCTGATGCGCTGGGGCAAGCGCGGGCACGGGAAGTGGATCTCCGTCTACGCGAATTCCGGCCACGCGTGGATGAAGATCGCCGGGCTGCGCTTCGACACCGCCGATACACGTGGCGCCGGGCCCGGCTGGGCTAAGGGGATGGGCTGGGAGAGCTCGCAGTCCTACGCCACGCGCCATCGGTCCAGGTTCTAGCCAGCCTTACTCGGGCCGGAGCGTGTGCACCGGGAACCAGATGTGCTCGCCCGCAGGAACCTGGTCGGCGGGCATTCCTGAAACCTCGGCGATCGCCGGGGTGAGGCGCTGCTCGTTGAACTCGTCGAACTGAGAGCGGGACTCCCAGACCTCGATGATCCGCCACCGCCCGTCCTCGCCCTGCCCGGCGGCGTGAACCTTCAGGCCGGAGGGCGGCGCCCCCTGAGCATCCAGCTTCTCGTTGACCGCGTCGTACTGCTCCTGTCCGATGCCTTCGGGAAGCACGTGCATCACCGCGTCCGCCATCTCTCTCCTCCTTCGTTCGATCGATCCCCTGCCTGCATCCTATGTGGCTGGACCCACTCAGCCGATGGCTGTCAGCGATCGGACGATGAGCGGGAGTGAACGGGGCCGATCGGGGTAAGGGAACGCTGTAGCAACGGGCCTGCCGCGCGCCGCCGAGAGTGTCGGCTGCGGAGGCCGGAGGAGAGTGGAGATGAAATCGTGCTGTCCGCCAGGGCAGGGGTGCAACGCCCCTCCGGGATGGGAGGAGCCGTGCTTCCTGTCGAGCTGTCGCCGCGCGTCCTCCGAGCAGGCCGACCGCGCGATGGCTCTGTGGGGCTCCTTCATCAGAGCCGAGCGCGAGCACCGTCCCGGCCGCCATCGACGGTTCCTGAGGCGTGCCTACGCCCGCGCTCGAGACCGCGCGGTCCCGTGGCGGCCCGACCTGCCGACCTCGTCGAAGTGATAACCATCCTCCATGGACGTCGCCGTCGCTGGAGGTCACGGGAAGATCGGGTTGCGCCTGCTGCGCCTGCTCGCCGAACGGGGTGATCGAGCCCGCGGGCTGATCCGCAACGCGGACCATGCCCCCGACCTGGAAGCGGTGGGCGCGATGGCGGTCGGCGCGGATCTCGAGAACCTGGACACGGACGCGATCGCGCGCAGCATCGCCGGCGTCGACGCAGTGGTGTTCAGCGCCGGCGCAGGTCCCGGCAGCGGCCCGGCTCGAAAGCGCACCGTTGACTACGGCGCCGCGGTGAAGCTGATCGCCGCCTGTCAGATGAACGGCATCGAGCGCTACCTCATAGTGAGCGCGATGGGCGTCCACGATCCCGCCGCCCGCGGTCCGGAGATGACCCCCTACTACGAGGCCAAGCTCGATGCTGACACGGAGCTGGCCGCCAGCGGTCTCGACTACACGATCGTCCGCCCGGGCCGGCTCACGGACGACCCGGGCACCGGCCTGGTCGAGGCGGCGCCGCGCCTGGAGCGCGGCGGCGAGATCCCGCGCGACGACGTCGCCGGGACGCTGCTCGCCTGCCTCGACGACCCGGGCACGGTCGGGAAGGAGTTCGACCTGCTCTCCGGCGAGACACCGATCGCGGAGGCAATCGCGGCGCTCTAGCCGATGGCGCGACGGTGGCGCCATGGGCGGACACGTCTTCGCGAGCCGACCGGTTACCCTGCGGGCCGCATGGACGTGATCGTGTATCTGCTCGTGCTCGCGCTGAGCGGCCTGGTGGTCGGTGCGCTCGGCCGTCTCGCGATCCCAGGCCGAGACCCGATGTCGATCGGGATGACGATCCTGATCGGGATCGCCGGTTCGTTCCTCGGCGGAATCGTCTGGTGGTTGATCTCGGGCGACCGAAACGGCGGCGGGATCATCATCTCGGTGGTCTTCGCCGCGCTGATCGTCTATCTGATCAGGCGAAGCCGCGGGGGGACGCTGACCCAACCGCCGACCGATCCTCCGAGCGCCTGACTACCGGCAGATCCCGCAGGTCTTGGTGAATGCGCTGGCGCGCCCGAGCGGCAGCTCGAGGAAGGAAGCCGCCGCCGAGTTGTGCTGGATGCCGTAGACGCCGCCGGCGAGGTTCTCGATCTGCGACGGCGAGGGGACGATGTGCGGGACGTCCGAGGTCGAGATCGTCACCCGCAAGCGGTGCCCCGCCGCGAGCTGGGCGAAGGTCGGGCGCACCTCGATGTCGTAGCGGGTCACCTTCCCGGTCGGCACGGCCTGCTTGGACGCCCTCGTGTACGGGTGGTAGGGAAGGAGCGGCTTGCCGTTGCCCGCCCACCAGGTGCGGGCCTGATCGAGCTGTCGGAACGAGCCCAGGAACGCGCCTGACGTCAGCGGCCTCGAGCTGCCGTTCGGCGCCACGTCCTCGACGTTGACGACGAACTCGGCATCGGGCCGGTTCGAGGTCGCGTAAAGCGTGGCGTCGATCGGCCCCGCCAGCACCTGCGGCTTGGCGAAGGGCGCCGTCGTGTAGGTGACCGCGCCCGGGCCGGCCTGAGTGGTCGAGTCCTCGCCGGCACACGGATCAGAGCCGCCCGCCTGCTCGAGGACGAGCTGCAGCAATCCGGCGCCCCACTGCTCGGTGGACAGGCCGCAGGGGCTCGAGAGCCCGGTCCAGACGACCTGGTCGGAGCCCCCGCTCGCGGGCGGGGCCGAGGGCGCGAGCGCCTTGCCGGGACGCACGTAGTAGGCCTTCGGGGTCGCCCCCTCGATCGGATAGCGTGAGGCGTCGAGCCACTTGCCGGTTCCGAGCTGGTAGAGGTGGAGCGGCGTCTTGGTCTGGTCGATGCCGGTCGGCTTGTCCTTCAGCCAGCGGTCGAACCAGGCGAGCTCGAGCCGGTTCATGTCGATCCCCTCGCCCGCGGTCACGTGGTACCAGGGGCCCATCATCAGCTGGTAGCGGCCGCTCGCCTGCTGGCCCGGCTTCATCGGCAGCCCGACCCCGCGCCCCGCGGCCAGGTTCTGGAGGTCCGAGTAGTTGAGCGGCTCGCCGCGCTGGAAGAGGTCGAACCAACCGCCGACGAGGAAGGCAGGGATGCGGTTGCGGACGATCTGGCCGAGGATCGACTGCGGGCGGCGTGACCGCCAGAAGGACTCGTCGTAAGCCTGGTTCCCGTCGGTCTCGACGTTGGCCAGCAGCGAGGCGTGGAACGCGAGCAGCCCGCCGATGTGCTGGGCGAGCACGTTGAGGACGCTGGGGTCCGACGGGTTCTGGATGAAGCTCTCCAGGATCGGGTTGGCGAGGTTCAACCCCGCGGTCAGCCCCAGGAAGATGCCGCCGAACTCGGTGTCCAGCAGGCCCCCGTCGAACGCGGTGTCGCGGTAGACGTCGTTGGCGGCGATGATCGGGAACATCGCCTTCAGGGGCGAGCCGGGCTTCAGGTTGGCGGCGGTGAAGAGCTGGTTGATGCCCAGGTAGGACGCGCCGAGCGTCCCGACCTTGCCGCTCGAGTGCGGACGCTTCGCCGCCCAGCGGACGAGCTGGGCGCCGTCCCGCCCCTGCGCCGGATCGAAGAGGCTCCACGAGCCCTCCGACGCACCCGTGCCCCGGACGTCGGCGATCACGTCGATGTAGCCGCGCTTGACGAGATAAGGGTTAGTCCCGCTCAGCCCCGCGAGCTGCTCGCCGCCGGGAAAGCTCGCCGCCGAGCCCGAGCTCTTGCCGTACGGAGTCTGGGTGAGGATCACCGGGAACGAGCCGGCGGCGGCCGCGCCGCTTGTCTTGTCGGTCGGGAAGTAGACGTCGGCACGAAGCACGGTGCCGTCGGACATCGTCACGGGGACGTTCTGATGCTCGCCGACGCCATAGCGCTCCGGCCCCGGCTGCCACGGCGCCGCCGAAGCGGGCGCGGACGCCACGACAGCCGCGAGCAAACCCGCGACCACACCAAGCGCCACACGCCTCCTTGCACCCATCCGGCCGGGATGTGTACCAGCGCGCGACGGGCCATGCGCCGGTTCAACGCCTCCTGGTGGCCCCGGCACTGGCGCCCCCGATCCCTCCGGTATGAGAGGCTTCCCGTTGGAGGGAACGGGATGAGCGACCAAGCGATTTCTCGCCGCCGACTGATCGGCACGACGGCCGCGGCAGGGCTGGGGGCGATGCTGAACCGGGTTCCCGGTGCGTTCGCAGCCGGGCCGCTGCGCACGGCCGACGTGGTCGTGGTGGGCGCCGGCTTCGCCGGCCTCACCGCCGCCCTGCGGCTCCACCAGGCGGGCCACTCCGTGATCGTGCTCGAGGCCCGCGACCGGGTCGGCGGCCGCGCGCTCAACCGCCCGATCGGCGGCGGTGAGATCTCCGAGCGCGGCGCCACCTTCGTCGGGCCCACGCAGAACCACATCCTCGAGCTCGCGAAGCAGTTCAACGTCAAGAAGTTCCCGACCTTCGAAAACGGGGACAACGTCTACGTCAACGCGATGGGGCAGCGAAGCACCTACTCCGACACGGGCCCCCTCGGGACGGCGCCGCCGGACCCGACCATCCTCCCCGACCTCATCCCGACCATCCTGAAGCTCGATCAGATGGCGACCCAGGTACCGGTCAACGCCCCGTGGAAGGCATCGAGCGCCCAGGACTGGGACAACCAGACGCTCGCCACCTGGATCGCCGACCAGAGCGCCAACCCCGACTTCCAAAAGCTGGTCGCCGTGGCGACCCGGGCGATCTTCGGCGCCGAGCCGCGCGAGCTGTCGTTGCTCTTCACGCTCTTCTACACCGCCGCCTCCGGCGACGAGACCCACCAGGGCACCTTCGAGCGCAACTTCAACACCCGCGACGGCGCCCAGATGTGGCGCTTTCACGGCGGGACACAGAGGATCCCGCTATTGATGGCGGGGCGGCTGGGCACCCGGGTCGTGCTGAGCACCCCGGTCCAGAGCATCGCCCAAAAGGACGGCCACGTGATCGTCCACACCAACCGCTTCGACGTGCGGGCAAAGCGAGCAATCGTCGCGATCCCCCCCACGCTGGCCGGGCGGATCGAGTACTCGCCCCGCCTGCCGTCGGCCCGCGACCAGCTCACCCAGCGCCTGCCCCAGGGGACGCTGATCAAGGCGACCGCCGTCTACGCAAAGCCGTTCTGGCGCGACGCCGGACTGAACGGCCAGACCGTCTCCTTCGAGGGCCCCGGCAACGTCACCTTCGACGACTCGCCCCCCGACGGGTCGAGGGGAGTCGTCTTCACGTTCATCGGCGGCGATGAGGCGCGCAAGTTCATGCGGATGTCGCCGGCGAACCGCAAGGCTGCGGTGCTGGCTAACTTCAAGAAGTACTTCGGCTCCCAGGCGGGCCACCCGCAGCAGTACTTCGAGACCAACTGGTCGCAGGAGACCTGGACCCGCGGCTGCCCGGTGGCGATCGCCGGCCCGGGGACGCTCCTCGGGTACGGCCCTGCAATCCGCAAGCCGGCGGGCAAGATCCACTGGGCCGGCACCGAGACCTCCACGTTCTGGAACGGCTACATGGACGGCGCCGTTCGCTCCGGCAAGCGCGCCGTCAAAGAGGTTCA
>JBOGZC010000118.1:0-8873 GCA_050697075.1 Solirubrobacterales bacterium
CGAGATCTGCCGGGCCAGCGCAACGTCGCGCTCGGTCAACCCGCCCTCGCTGTGCGTCCTTAGGCGCACCGTCACGCCGTAGAAGCGGAGGTCGACGCCGGGGTGATGGTTCGCGGCGTCGGCGAGTTTGCCGATCGCGTCGACCAGGGCGACGCCGGCCGCGAACGAGCCGGTGCGGAAGTGCGCCGCCGCGTCGTCCCGCACCACCCGCCAACCGACCTCGTGGAACCGCTGCGGCTCGATCTTCTCGCTCATGTCGCCCTCCTTGCCACGTGGCTGTGCAGGTCCGGCGGCGGAAAGCCCCTTCGGCTGGTCCTCATCGCCGATCATGCCTCACCCTGCTCTACCCGAGCAACGCGCGGACGCTTGGGAGGAGGGGTCGCCTTCGGATGAGCGCCGTTCTCGACTTCTTCCTTGCGCGGAGACAGGATGGAACGATGGACGCACCCCGCCAGGATCGAGGACGCCTCCCGCTCGGATACCTCGTGGTGCTGTCCGGTTCTGTGGGGTTCGTCGTGGGCTGTTTCCTGCCCCTCTACCGGATCCCCTTTGTCCACGGGCGGATCTTCACCCTCTACAACCAGATCGTGGACGGGTTGGGAGCCCCGCTCAGTCACAGGCTGAGCGGCGGTCTGTTCCTCTTCGCCGGCGTGGCGACCGTGGGCACGATCTCGATCCTCGCGTGCGCGGAGGCTCTCACCGATCGGCTCGGGGCGCTCTCCTCGGCGCCGTCACGGTGTGGTCCCTCACGATGGTCGGCCTCCTGATCGATGTCGGCACGGTCAGCAACCTTAGCTGGGGCTATTGGTTCCTCCTGTCGAGCGTCGCATGCGTGGTCACCGGAGCCATCGTCGTCGTTGTCTCCGAAATGCGGGAGACCGGCGCCGCGGACGCGTCCGACGCACAAGGGGCGGAGGGAGATCCCTAGGTCGTGCGGATGGTGTTTGGGTGTTTCGCCCGGAAGCCTTTCGCTGACTCCCGCTGATCGATCGGGGTCGTCTCCTACGTTCGCTCGCCGAGCGCGGCCTCGGCACTCGCGACCAGCGCCGCTCCGTCCACGCCGGCCGAGGCAAGGGCTCGTGGGACGGTTCCTTCGTCGGCAAGGAGCACGCCCAGCAGGATGTGCGTCGGGCGGATGTTGCGATCCCCGCGGCCCTTCGCGGTCGTCAGGGCTCGCACGATCGCAGCCTTGGATGAAGCGCCCCAGCGAGGCTGGCTCAGCGCGGGCAAGGACCTGTCGGCGAGCCCGGCCACGCTGAGGTTGACGCCTGATGCTTGGAGGCTCCGCTTGAGTTCGGCCTCAAGGGCATCCCGGACACCGTCGTGGTCCAGCCCCACGTCGGCCAGGAGCCGGGCCGCGTCCGACGCGGCCTGTCGCGAGAGCGCGAGCAAAAGATGCTCGGCCTCGAGTCGCCTCGCCCCGAGCAGACGAGCCTCCTCCCGTGCCTGAACGACCACCATGCTGGATGTCGCATCGAATCGCTCAAACATGCCGTCTCCTCCCCGTCTCGATACCCGCCGCCAAGATGCGCTTCGCGTACTTCTTGTGGACGGCTTGCCGCGTGACGCCAAGAGCCTCGGCCACTCGACTCCATGTCCAGCCTGCGCGGATCGCTCGCTCAACCTCCGTTGCCTCGAGGCGATCGGCGAAGTTGCGGAGCGCGACCACGGATGCGAGCCCGTCCCTCGGGTCACCGGTCTGCTGCTTCGTGTCGATCATCGCTGCGCAACCTTAGTTGACAACGCGAGGGGATGTCAACCCGGGTTGACGATCCGAGTCATCTCTGGCTGGCGCAGGCGCCACTCCTGATAAGGAGCGATTGTCTGGTTTCACGACACAGTTCCGCCCTGTCTCGCGGCATCGTACCGACCTCATCTGAGGGAGGCGGGCGATGTCGCTTGCGAGGCTCGTGGTCACGGCGGTCAGGATCGAGGGACGGACGAAGGCCGAGGTGTCCCGCGAGTACGGGGTCTCACCCCGATGGGTCTATGAGCTGGTCCGCCGCTTCGATGCCGAAGGTGAGACTGGCCTCGAACCTCGCTCTCGGAGGCCTCGTGCGAGTCCTGCCCGGACCCCAGTGGAGCTCGAAGATGAGATCGTCGCGCTTCGCAAGGAGCTGTCGGATCTCGGGGTGGATGCCGGAGCTCATACGATCGCGGTCCACCTGGCGCGCCGCCACGGCGAGGCAGCGGTGCCCTCGGTCGCGACGATCTGGCGGATCTTGTCACGCCGGGGCTTCGTCACCCCCCAGCCCCAGAAACGACCGCGGAGCTCCTACGTGCGGTTCGAAGCCGAGATGCCGAACGAACGGTGGCAGGCAGACATCACCCACTGGCACCTAGCCGACGACACCGAGGTCGAGATCTTGAACGTGATCGACGACCACTCGAGGCTGTTGGTGGGCTCGGACGCACGGATGATCTTCAAAGCCGCCGACGTCGTCGTGAGCTTCCACCGAGCCGCTGCGGCTCATGGCTTGCCGGCGTCGTTGCTCACCGACAACGGGGCGGTGTTCACCGCGGCCCCCAGGGGCGGGCGCTGCGCGATCGAGCTCGAGTGCGCAAGGCTCGGGATCCGCTCGGTGCACTCGAGGCCGTATCACCCGCAGACCTGCGGCAAGGTCGAGCGATTCCACCAGAGCCTCAAGAAGTTCCTCGATCGCCAAGGGCCGGCTGAGACGATCGAAGCGCTGCAGGTGAAGCTCGACCGGTTCGCTGATTACTACAACACGGTGAGACCGCACCGCGCAATCGGGCGCAGGACCCCCGCAGAGGCGTTCGGTGCTCGGCCCAAGGCCACCCCGTCGCTTCAGAGCCTGGCGGTACCAGGGCGTTTCCGTCTGCGTCGGGACAAGATCGACATCACCGGGGTGGTGACGCTCCGTCGCAACTCACGACTGCACCACATCGGGCTCGGACGGAAGCTCATCGGCACGAGGGTCCTGATCCTCGTCGACGATCTGCACGTTCGGGTGATCACCGAGGACGGGGAGCTCCTCCGGGAGCTGACCTTGGACCCCAGCCGCGACTACCAAGCACACGGCAGATCGAGTTGAGCGTGGCACGATGTCCCGCGACACGTCGGCACGATGTCGCGAGACATCACACTGATAAGGAGCGATGAATCGGACCTTCGACGGGAGCAGCGGGCGAACCACACGGGTCGCGGCGAACGTCGCCCACATGGCCGCGCGCTTGCTCGCCCCGAGCCGGATCCCGAACGCATCGCGCAGCGTCGGAGGCAGCGTGGCGAACGCGAGGCGCGATACACCCTTCAGTACCGGCCGCCATTCCGCCTCCGCGGGTGGCTCGTAGAAGAGCTCCGCCACCTTCCGGGCGGAGTCCGTCACGAGCAGATCGCCACGGGCGATCACGTCATCCATGTACGCGCGGAGCGCGGATACCGTCGGCGGGATGATCTGGCGCGGGATCTTCACCAGCTCCGCCGCGAGCATCTGCTCCTCGTGGAACCGCTGCCGGCCGGCGGCGTCCAGCTTGCCGACCGTGAGCTCCTCGAACAGCAACGCGGAATCGACGAGACACGCGTGCACCCAGAGCAGGAGCTCGGGGTCGAGCGCGTCGTACGGCCTGCCGGTGACCTCGTCCACACCATTGATCCGCGCGTGGACCTCGTTGATGCGATCGGCGGCGGCGTGGGCCTCGGCCTTCGTGCCGAACGTGATCGCGTACGTAAGCATCAGCGTGCGCTGCAAGCGTTTCCAAGGATTCCGCTCGTAGAAGCCGGTCTCGCGGGCGCCCGCGATCACGAGCGGGTGCGCGGCTTGCATCAGGACCGCTCGGGCGCCACCGAAGAGCACGGTCACCTCGCGATGGACCTGCCAGCTCACGCTCCCGGGTCCGAAGTAGCCAAGATCGTCGGCGCGCGCCATGTCGATCACTCTATCGACGCCTGCGGTATCGACTCGTGCGCTCGCCTACGCGATGCGCCGGCCACCGAAGACCACCGCGGTCGGCGAGCGGAGCACCTCCGGAGCGTTCCCCGGATCGGTCGCTTGCCCGTCATCTGCAGGCGAGGCCACCGGACTGGACTTCTCGGGCCGCGGGCGCGAGGATACCGCTCCCGGAGCAACCACCTTCCCCATGCCGATCGTCTTGGTCATCCTCGGGCTCGCCGTGATCGCCGGTGTCTTCGCCGGTGGCTCGCTCCGTTTCCTGGAACGCTTCCGGATCCATTGGTGGGCGCTCGCGCCGATCGCCCTCGCGCTCCAGCTCATCCCCGCCCCGCGTGGGAGCGCCGACCGAGAGGCGCTCGCCGTCACGATGCTGGTGGCGAGCTACGTCCTGCTGCTCGCCGTCGTCGCCGTGAACCGGCGGGTGCCCGGTGCCCCGCTGATGGCTCTCGGTCTCACGCTGAACCTGGCGGTCGTCGGGCTGAACGGAGGGATGCCCGTGAGCAGCGCGGCCGTCCGCACGGCCGGCGCAGATGGCGCGATCGTGATCGAGGACGGGGCGAAGCATCACCTCATGACCGATGCCGACGTGTTGCGGCCGCTCGCCGACGTGATCCCGGTGCCGCAGCCGTTCGGCGTGGTGCTGTCGATCGGCGACGTGCTGCTCTACACCGGGATGGCGTGGTGGTGCTTCACGGTCACACGGGGACGGTTCCCCGAGAACCGTCGGCCGCCGGCTCGACGGCTGCAGCGATACCGGGGCCTGCACTCGCCGGAGGAGTACCGTCTGCCGGCGCGCTACCGGCGGGCTCCGGCGCCGGCTCCTCTACGAGCAGCGAGGTCGGGAACTTCACGGTGATGGTCGTCCCATCCGATGGGGCGCTGATGGCCTCGAAGCTCCCGCCACCGACCTGGGCGCGATCGCGCATCATGGCCATGCCGAAGTGACCCTCAGGCCCGGGCGCACTCGTGTCGAAGCCATCGCCGTTGTCGCGAAGCTGGAGCGTGAGGAAGTCGTCATCGCCGCTGACCGTGACCCACATGTCGGTGGCGTGGGCGTGCTTGAGCGCATTCATCAGGCCTTCGCGAGCGATGTGGTAGATCAGCAACGCGATCGGCGCCGGCATCGGAACGTCCTCCACGTCGTGGTGGAACCGGACGCCCGAGTCGCGCCCGACCTCATCGGTGAAGGACTCGAGTGCCTCGGCCAGCCCCTTGGCGCCGAGTGGCGAGCGGTGCAGGTCACGGATCAGCGCACGGATCCGGTCGGACGTGTCCTGCTTGGACTCGCGGATCTTCTCGAGCTGGTTGGCGGTCTCGGGGATCTCGCCCTTGTCCAGGAGCTTGCGCGCGACATCCACCTGGATCGAGAGACGGAAGAGCACCTGTGCCAGGTCGTCGTGCAGGTACGCCGCGATCTTCTGCCGCTCATCGGCTCGCTCCTCAGCCATCGCGTTCGAGAGGGAACGCATGATCTGCTCACGCTCCTGGAGCTCCTTGTGAGCCACCTCGAGAGCCTGACTCCTCAGGAACATCTGTCTTGCGAAAATCAGAGGTGCCAACACCATTACGATGGCCCCCAGCCCAACAGTGGGGATTTCATAAAGTTTGGCAAGTGCTGCGCCTAGAGCCCCGAGCCCCACATAGCTCACGACAAACTCCTGGCCCTTGCCGAGAAGCTCTTTCGCGACCCGGATCAAGGGAAAGCCATAGACAAGGTGCACGCCGATCGTTACGAGCCCAAGGTTGATCACATAGTCGACAACGATGGCCAGCATGGCCGCCGGAAGAATCCTCACCAGTGGCGTGAGGGGCCCAACGTGCGAAATCCCGTGGAACACTGAGCTTGCCGCCAGAACGGCAAACGTGACCTGACAGCGATTGAAGAGGGCTCGAAGGAGAGATACCTCGCCCCGGAATTCCCTCGGGTCCGAAGCGCTGACGAGGCCCACAAGTCCCGCCACGGGCGGCGGGAAGAGAAAGGCTACCGCCATTATCAAGGGGTAACCGACGCTAACCTGCACGCCCCCCCAAGTGGCGACGGGCAAGAGCTCCACAACCCCGATCAGGATCGCCCACGGGATGGCTCGAGCCGTCGGGAACCGGCCGGACATCCCTGCCAGCAAGTAGACCAGCCAACCCAGCGTGAGCAAAACGACCACGATCCCGAAGAAGGAGGCCCGATTCAATTCTTTGAATGACATCTGTCGGGGCGTGTGTGTGGTCGTCTCACTCATGGTGCCTCCGTTGGGTCGCCCTAACATCTTCGTCTCTCCAGCGGGACTGTAGAAGCAACCCCAGGTACCGCTTCTTCTCACCCATCTACAGCATTGGATGTAGGTGGGACGGCCCTCTTGTCCCCTCACCAGGGGACGGCCGATAGTACTCGCGGCGTCCCCGACTTGTGGGACGGCTTTGGGATAACAATTACGGGCCGTCGGCCCGCGAGAGGAAGGAGAAGCAATGCGTCTGGCCAAGCGCATCGCCATCGCCCTCGGCTCTCTGCTCGCTATCATGCTTGCCGGAGGGGCGCACTACCGTCTGTAGTGACCTGGCGACACAGTATCGTCCGAGGAGCCCGGCGGAGGTCGCCGGGCTTTTCGATTTGACGGGCCGACTAATTGGGAACGCGAAGAACCACGCTGGTGCCCATTCCAGGTTGTGACCGAAGCTCTAAAGTACCGTTCGCCAAGCCAGCTCGTTCGCGCATCAGATCAACACCGAAATGACGGCTGTCCCGGAAACCGCTTGGATCGAATCCGGATCCATCATCCTCCACGCTCAGCTCTATCGCCCCGCTGTCATAGGAGAGCGAAACCCAGATCGTCCTAGCTCCCGAGTGTTTCATTGTGTTGGTCAGGGCCTCTCTGGCGACTTGATAGATGAGGAGTTCAAGACTGGGCTCGGCATGCAAAGTGCAGTCAAGATCCGAAACGAAGTGCACTCCAGATTCGCTGGCAAGATGATCGACGAGTAGCGTCAGGGTATCCACCAGTCCCGCATGTCCGATGGTAGATCGCCGGAGATCACGGATAACGTCTCGAAGCTCTTCGACCGCCTGCTCACTGGCGCTAAGGAGTGCGGGTACATCGTCATCCAAGTCAAGCAGACGCCCGGCTCGCAAGTCCTCGCGGATAATGTGCGTGTGAATGGTGACGTTGTATAGACACTGTAGAACGTCATCGTGAAGGGCTGCAGCAATTCGTGCTCGCTCGTCACTTCGCTCATCAGCAATACGTTGATCGACGCTGCGAAGCGCCTCGTTCTTCGTCTGGAGTGAGGAACGCGCATCGTCAAGGTGCCTCCAATGAACAAACGCTTGTCGGCCGAGCACAACCGGAGCAACAAAGCCGACGACGCCTGCGAACCCTACGCGGACATACATCTCCGCGAGCAGCAATCCCAAGAATCCGAAACATAGGTAGACAGAAGCGAACATCCACATGGAGCCAAGTCTCATCTCACGAAAGACGGAAACCATCCTCCGTCCGTCCAGGAGCGAAGTTCCAAGAGCAACCAGGGTGTAGTTCACGACCGAGTCGACCAGAACAGCTATCAAGCCCGCAACCGCCGCCCACGGCCAGATCCCGAGGTGGCCTTGGAGAAGGCGGAACGTTGCTGCCGCAGCCATCACACTGATCGCTATCTGGGATCTGTTGATGATCGCCCTGTTGATTGACACCTCGCGCCTAATCTCTCGAATGTCAACACAGCCGAGCAAGCCCACCAATCCAGCAAATGTTGGCCCAAAGACAAATCCGGCGCCCAAGAGAATCGGCATATCAATCACCAGCGCGGGCATGCGCCCCGACGTTAGGGGCACAAGACTGCTCGCGGACACGAGCACCACCCAACCAATCAACTCTGCTGGTGAAGCAGTCAGCCCTGCAGGCATCGATGCCACGCCGGCCACAAGCAATACAACGACGCTGAAGAACAACCCCCAAGCCAGCACTCGAAACCCGACTGGCTCGGCAGTTTCTGGGTGATGGCGCTTCTCCCGGGTGGCTGCGGTGACGGACATCGTCTTCCCCTCTCTATCAGCGACGGGGAAGGAGCGCCGGTCAGCAGCGCTAGTTCTACCCAAAGGGGCTGACAGGGCGCAAGAGTGCCAACTTCTCGGTCGGGCGCGCGACGATACGATGCATCTGTGACAGGGCCCGCGACCCCGATCGGGTCAACGTGATCAAGGTAGGGCTCTGGATCGATCCCGGTTGCCCGTGGGCTTGGCAGGGAGCGGTCTGGCTCCGGCACCTCGCAGACGCAGGTCACGTCGAGCTCGACTGGCGACTCTTCAGCCTGGAGCTGAACGCGCTGCCGCCTGACACGCCGTTCTGGGAGGCCTGCCAGCGCGACGGTGAAGCTTTGGTCGCGCTGGCGCTCGCGCGCCGCGAGGGCGGCAACCTCGCGTTCGAACGGCTCTACGACGCGATCGGGCAACGGTTGCAAGTCGCCGATGAGGCGCCCGATCCCGAGGTCGTGAGAGCGGCGGCGGCCGACGCCGGCATGCCGGACATCGTCGACCGCGCCATCGCCATGACCGACCTCACCGACGAGATCAGGCGCGAGTTCGAGGATGCACGGCACCGCAGCGTGTTCGGTGTGCCGGCGCTTGAGATCGGTGACGCGAAGGTGCTCTACGGGCCGATCATGGCGCTCGCCCCGGAGGGAGATGACGCCGAGCGCCTCTGGGAGCACACGCGCTGGTTGGCCGAGCGCCCCGACTTCTTCGAGCTGAAGCGCTGGCCGCGTGACATCCGTCCCGGCGAGACCGGACCGCGACCGCACCCCTAGCGGCACCCGCCGGTATCATCGGAGAGAACTACCGAAGGGGAGTATCCCCTCGCACGCCGTCGTCAGGACGGTCCGATCCAGGACCCGGCGACGTGGCCCCACCCAGGGCGGGAGAGACCTTCGGCCGGAACCGACGGCACGACGTAAGCACGTCGAGCCGGTCCGACC
>JBOGZC010000119.1:0-8798 GCA_050697075.1 Solirubrobacterales bacterium
CCGTGGGCAACGCTCGGCTCATGGAGCGAGAGGGGATCGATCTGGGTCCGCTCGAAGCCAGGCGAGAGCAGATGGCCTCCGGGGGCCAGACCGCGGTGATCGCGGCCGTGGACGGCCGGGCGGTCGCGCTGATCGGCATTGCCGATGCCGTTCGCCAGACGTCGGCGGCCGCCGTCTCGGCCCTTCGGGAGGCCGGCGTCGAGGTCGTCATGCTGACCGGAGACAACGAGGCCACGGCACACCGGATCGCCGAGCAGCTCGGGGTGCAGACCGTGATCGCTGAGGTGCTCCCCGGCGACAAGGCGAACAAGATCGCCGAGCTCCAGCGGGCAGGGAAGAAGGTCGCGATGGTCGGCGACGGCGTGAACGACGCGCCGGCGCTGGCGCAGGCCGATCTCGGGATGGCCATCGGGGCTGGCACCGACGTGGCGATCGAGACCGCCGACGTGGTGCTGATGCGCTCGGATCCGCTCGACGTGCCGACCGCCTTGGCGATCGGACGCGGAACGCTCCAGAAGATGCGCCAGAACCTGGGGTGGGCGATCGGCTACAACGCGGTGGCGATCCCGATCGCTGCGGGCGTCTTCGAGCCGGCGTTCGGTCTCGTGCTCCGGCCAGAGATCGCGGCGCTGTCGATGTCGGGCTCGAGCCTCCTCGTGGCGGTGAACGCGCTTCTGCTCAAGAGGCTCCGCCTCCCCGGCACCGCGAGCGAAGGCTCCGAGGAGGCGTCCGATGGCTGAGCTCTCCGATGAGGAGGTGCGCCTCCTCGACAGTTCCTGCGAATCCGCTTGTAGTCCGACGGGTTCGAACCCGTGTCTCCACCTTGAGAGTGTTCTCGGGGCCGGTTTCGCCACCTGCGACGATGCTGGAATCCGCTGCCTGACCTGCGGATTCGATGCTCCAGCTGATCCTGTCGTTTCTTGACGTCTCCCGGTCGTTCGCGGGACGAATGCGGGACGAAGCAGGGCTCCGCTCCGAGATGCCCGACGCGGTTCGTACCAGCGAGGTCGACCGGCCGGTTCCGAAGGGCGGCGATCCGCGCCGCCGTCAGGGCGGCGCCCGGGCGACCGGGATCCCCGATCGTGCGAGCGCTATGCGACTTCGAGAAGGTCGCGAGGGAAGGAGACATCGGTGAACGCACGAACCCCCTGCAAGTCGGGCGCTGCCTCCGGTCCCGGGACGCTGAACAGCACGCCCCGGACGTTGTCCCCCGAGGCGTCGGCTCCGGCCGCGATCGCAGCCCGGAGGGCCTTCAGCATGGTGGCCTTATCGCGGTCCATGTTCGGGCGGCGCTCCTCGTCGGTCACAGCGACGTAGGCGGTCACGATGAGATCCTCGCCGCTTGGGAGCGTCTTCCGATACAGGCACTCCGTGCCCATCGAGCGCATCCCCGGCCAAGTCGCAGGGTTCGTCGGCGGGCGGGCCAGCCAGAGATCGATCTCGACCTGGTGATCGGTGGGCGGCACGGGAAGCCAGGTGGCGGGCTTCTTCAACGTGTCCGGACCGGCGGGCTGCATCAGTTCGGTGGACGGGACGCAGATCACGAACGCGCGTGTAAAGCCGGGGAACACCTCGGGTGGCCGGTCCCACTTGAACTTGGCCCGGTCCTCGTCAGGGCCGATCAGCGGCTTGGGGCCGAACTGGTGCTTCGCAGTGAAGGCGTACCGCCACCTGCCCGACTCGTGGAGGGACACGCGGACCTCGCCCGCGATCGGCCGCGCGCCCAGGTACACGTCGCTCGTTCGGCGCGCCGTCCACACCCGCCACAGAACCGAGCGGGGGCCGCCCGTCTCATCTCCCACGATCACCCGCAGCCCGTCGTCCACGGCAGCAGGGTAGCGGTAGCCTCCGACGATGCGGTCGAAGTCGTGGACGCGCCCGCGGAGCGGATGGGTCCAGCGCAATGCACGCGAGCTGTGCGAGCCTACCTTGGGGGAGAAGGAGGAGAACTCCCATGAAGGAGATGAGAACACTCGAAGGACTCGAAGAAGGGCTCGGGGTTAGCTTTCACGACCAGCAGTTGTTACGGGATGCGACTACGCACGACTCCGCCGTCCAGGAGAGGCTCGCCAAGGATTCCTACGAGCGACTTGAGTTCCTGGGCGATGCGATCCTGGGGCAGGCGATTGCCGAGTTGACGTACCACGAGTTTCCGACCCTCGCGGAAGACAGGCTGTCCAAAATTCGGGCGGCGGTCGTCAACAACGAGAACCTCGCCACGGTCGCTCGGGATGAACTACGTCTGGGCGCGTACCTGCTATTGGGCAAGGGCGAGAAGGATCACGGTGGCCCAGACAAGACGAGCATCCTGGCCGGTTCCTTTGAGGCCGTGCTGGGAGCCATCCATCTTGACCAAGGGGCCGAGACCGTCCGCGCGATGGTCAGCCGTTGGTTCGGCGAGCGGCTTCGTGAGTACGCCGAGGGCCGGCTCAGCGACGACTACAAAGGCCGATTGCAGGAATTCCTCGCGCGCGTGTCTCCGAAGCTCCGTCCTGTGTACACGATCGACGAATCCGGCGGCGCGGACCACCGCAAGGAGTTCTTGGCGCAGGTCGCCATCGACGGGCGCGTTCATGGCACGGGCAGGGGCACCTCGAAGAAGGCCGCCCAGCAGAAGGCCGCGCGTCAAGCGCTCGAACAGATCGAGGAGGAAGTCTGGGGCCCGGAGTCCGATCCGTCTTCTTCGAACACCTGACGAGGTGTCGGAGTGCCGAAAGACTATGGACCGGTCGGGAACTGGTGTAGGAGCTTCAACGCTTCGTTGCGGATCAGTCCAGTACTCCTAACCCGAAGTTCCCTAGCTGCCTCCCACGCCACTCCGAATGCGGGACGAACGCCGGGTAGTCATCGGTTGCTGGTCGGGCCTGCTCCTCGAATCGGTCGACGAACTTACGAGCGGCGAGCAGGGGTGGCGACCGGAGAATCTCCACGATCTCGGTCAGGAGGACCGCGCCTAACCGCGACACCTATGCTTCCCCAATGAGCAGCTCCGAGCTGACTGCCAAGCGGTTCGAGAGTTTCCTCTTCTCGTTCGGCGTTGTGACCCTCTTGCGTGATCGGGCTTGGGCCTCCGCAGCATTCATCGAGTACATCCTTTTGTCCTTCTCTCAGATCGATGCCAGCCTCCGGATGGGGCTCGTGCTGAAGGGGCAGCTGGACCGACAAGACAACGTGATAGACGGCCGCGTGATCACGAACAATATCGGTGAGCGGAAGATCTTCGAGCGAGCCCAGGCGATCGGGGTGATCGATGAGGCCATGGCACTCGAGCTTCACCGACTGTATGACTTCCGCAACGCAGTGGTGCATCGCATGATGATCACCGACATCGACTACGAGGCCGCCAAGCGCCTTGCCTCTCAGCTGGAACCGGTGATAGCTCAGCTCACGGACGTCCTACGGAACCTGGAGGACGAGCAGATGGCTAGGGGCGTTGGGATGACCCAGCGAGGACACGCCGAGGTAAGCGATGATGGTCGGCTTCAGGACAAACTTGCGGAGTACATCGCGGCGAAGCTGGGCGATTCCTTGGAGAACCTCGACCGAGTTCGTCCGCACAAGTGGCCTGACGTTGAGGACATCGTCGACTTCGCTGTGCGGAAGGGCCTGATAGAGGGCCCTCCAGGCTCGGGCGAGTGAAGTGGCCCGCCAGCGCGGGCGGCGCCTCCAAGATCGTCGTGTGCGCCTGCGGTTCCCCGTACAGCTGAACCTCTGCGTCGACCACGTGGGCGTGGCTGGCCTCCACGCGATTGAGGAAGTCGAGGCCCGACCTCGCAAAGCGGAACCGGGCCCCCCGGAACGGTAGGCTTACCTCCCATGTCGTAGGCGCGTGGAAGAGTGGCCGAAGGACGAAGGAGCTTCCCCTATGACTGACGACGAGAGCGGAGTCGTTCTCGAGGTCAAGCTCGAAGGACCGCACGCCCATCTTGGCGAGGTCCCACTGAGCGACGTGGCCAACCTCATGATCGGGATCCAGGATGCGGCAGCGGCCGGCGCCGCGAAGGTCGTGGGCAAGCGCCTGACCACGGGCCGTCGCGGCAAGCTCGTGGAAAACGCCGCGCGGATCCGACTCGTCCGACTCATGGAGGCCAGTGTTGGCGTCCTGGTGCGCCCCCCATCGCTCGAGGAGGAGGCGTCTGACCTCGACGAGACGACCGAGGCGTTGACCACCGACACCGGCGTCCAGATCGACCATGGTCAGTCGCTGGGGTACCGAGCACTCAGCGAAGTGACAAAGGCGGTCCGCTCCCGCAAGCCCGACCCGGCGATCGCTCGGGCGCTCCTGCAGATGTCCAAGAACGTGGGCGTCGGCGTGCGCCATGACGCCATCGCGTTCATCGAGGATCCGGACACGCCGAACCAGCGGGTCACTCGCATCGATGCCTCGAATCGCGATCGACTCCGCGGCTACCTGTCGTCGTCGGCGGTCGAGGAGGCAGACGAGGTAATCAGCGGCGTGGTCTTCGAGGCCGACTTCGAGGCGAACACCGCACGTCTGCGCGATCCGACCAACCAAGCCGTCGACTTCGAGTTTCCAGAGGAACTCGCGGAGCGGGTGAAGGAGGCTCTCCGCGAGCGGGCCGAGCTCGACGCCCACGTGACGCTCGACCCGGAGACGCAGACCGCGCGACGAGTTGAAGTGCGCCAGGTCTTCCGCGGCCGGCAGATGGAACTCGAGCAGATCAGTGAGAGTTTCCGGCGCAGCGCCGACGTCATGACGCTTGTGACCGAGCAAGGGATCCAACCCATCGAGGACCCGTCCTCGCTCAAACTCGACCTCGACGACGACGAGACCGACGGGTTCCTCGAGGCGCTGGGTCTTGAAGCCTGAGGACGTTCGCCGCGGCCCGGTCCTCGTCGATACGGACGTCTTCTCGTACGTCCACACTCAGCGCGGGCCATGGGAGGCCTTCGTGCCGTTCATCGAACACCGGACCGTTGCGGCGTCGTTCATCACGGTGGCGGAACTATGGCTTGGCGCCCGGAAGCGCGACTGGGGCGACAAGAAATGCAAGGACCTCGAGGTCGCGCTTGGCGTCTATCTGCAACTGGCGCCTGACACGCGGGTCGCGATGCTCTACGCGGACCTCGCGAAGGCCTGCATGGGACAACTGGGCGGCAACAGGGAGGAACACGACCTGTGGATTGCCGCGACGGCGATCGTCTTCGAGCTGCCGTTGGTGACGAACAACCTGACTGACTACCAGCAGATCCACCGCGCCGGCTTCGCCGATCTCGTGCTGGTACACCCGGACATCTGATGCCCGTCGCAATCATCGCTGTCCTGATCACGGCGGTCGCCGGCTTGATCGGACTCCTCGTGCGGGAGGCCCTACGACGCCGGGCCGACACCGAGGCCCATGCTCGCAAGTGGGAAGAGACAGCCGCCCGGGGGCTCGCCGGTGCCAGGTCGGTGCTCGAGGACACGAACCCCTTGCGCCTGGTAGTCGGCTTTTCGGCGACCGAGACGCCGGCATGGGTGCAGCGAAAGATCGAGGAGGCTGAGGGAACGCGCGGCGAGCTGGGCGCGGTCGTCGCCGGTCACCCATACGAGTCGACGCGGAACGCGGCTTCGGATCTCGCGAAGGCGCTATCGCAGTCGTTGGCGGCAACGGCCATCTACGTGCGTTCCATAGCAGATGGTCATGACTCGCAGACCAGGGAGCAACGGGCGGAGGAACGCCACCTGGCAGCGGTCCAGGCCGCCGACCGCATGGCGACCCAACTGAACCACTGAAGCGTCGGGGCAGCGGAACTCTCAGCGGGTTCAGTCGATGAGTTCGATGATGCTGGTCAGTACCTCACCTGGCTCCCGGCGCTCTTTGGCGCGATTGCCTCCGCGAGCGCGTCGCCGCACTCGGACTCGATCGCGCCGGAGCCGCCAACCTTGAACGGGGCCCGTGGAGGTCGTACTCGGCCTCAAGGGAGGGGCGCTCGGACGTCAGGTTCTCCTGACTAATTGCCTCGAGCGCGATCCTCCTCGGCCCACGCTCGCCGGTCGGTCTCGAACAGCATGACGTCGACCGCGGATTCCAGGATCTGGAGATCATCATCCAGCTGCCTGTACTGCTCGAGGAGGTGTGCTTCCGGAGTCCGCGAGCTGCGCAACCGCTCACCTTTGCTGCGGATCGAGACGTGAGATTGGAGGTCCACCTTGGCCTTGACTTCCCGTTCCGGTCCGAAGAGATGCACCCACTGCTGATGCTCCAGATCGCGCATGGCCTTGAGGGTGGTCTCATCGAACGTCCCGGCTGTCTTGGCGTGCTCCTCGAGGTTGCGGTGCTCCTCCTGAAGCCGGAGCATCTCCTCGTCGCCCCGATTGGCGGCCCAGTCCTGGACCTGGACGAGAAAATCCTCGAGCTCGATGAAAGCGTCTCGGCGGAGCATGTTGATGTCCTCATCGATGATGTCGCAGCGGTAGGCGATATCGTCTGCGAGCTCAGTTCGCAGAACAGAGCCCTCGACTGTTAGCGGATCGCAGATTCGCGCGATGATGGCGTCGGCGGCTGCTCGCGCATCGAAGTAGTTGTCGCTGCGACCTTGCCATCCCAGCTGAGCGATCTCCTGCATGAACGCGGGTGAAGAGCGCTCGGCCCAGCCCGAGCGATGCGAGCGCACGAACGCTCGACCCACCGCCTGGGCGTACAACCGTCCCACCGGGTGGACCAGCGTGGGGTTGTGCCGATCCTGGTGATAGATCGGGTTGCGGTAGTGATGGCCAACTCGGAAGACGACCGTGTCGTGGGCGTCGAGGATGCGCTCGGGGAAGTAGACGGGCATAACGCTCTCGAGCTTCTCGGCAGCGAGCTCGACCCGCTTGTTGAACGAGCGATGAGCCTCGCGCCGCTCCTTTGCTGGGAACTCGCGGTGCTTGACCCAGGTAGGCTCGTCACTGGCGAGAAAGATCTTCTGCAGGTGGTGGAAGATCAGGCCCTCGGCCAGGTTGTCGAGGGCAACCAAGGCCATCCGCTGGCGGGCGACGCGGCCACTCTCCAGGAGGAGGATGGCCTGCTCGAGTTGCTCGACGAACAGCAGGAAGCGTTCCGCGACACTTCCCGTCGCGCGACCGAGGCCAGGGAAATCAAAGCTCACCTAGCCAGAATAGATCGGGGCACCGGCCTCTCGATTGCCAGGTGACCGACCGATCTTCCCAGTCATACGTCAGGCTTGGAGACGGTCCTACGCGGATCCGGACGTGAACCGGCCAATCCTTCAGCAGAACCAAGGTTTGCAGAGTCCAATTGTGAAATGCGCTACGTGAGCGCCTCAGCGGCCGTCGCCCTGGAGAGGTCCTGGAGGAACGTACTGACTACTCTCGAATCCAGGGCTCGAGTCAATGGCCTCCGGCCCAGGAGCCAGTTAGCGACACTCTGCCCGTCAATAAAGCAGACGCCCGACACCTCCGTCGCACCCTGAGGGAAGGGCATCCAAAGCACCACGACCGGTTGAACCCAGACGCGCACGCCGGTAGCGGACTCGATTCGCTCGCTGAGTTCGGCGCTGGCCGCGCGCATCCGCGGTACAAGGCCCCGACAGGTCCAACCGTCCTCGCGGTCTTCCAACCAGCGCACCCTGAGTTCCTGGCCTTCAATCGAGGCTTCCCCCGAGTAGTTCTTCGAATCGAGGAGGAACAGCCCGGCAGGTCCGAGGACGACGTGATCGACGTTCGTCCCGCTCTTCCCCGGCAGGTCGTGCCAGATCCTCCATTCGGGAGCGGCGAGATTCCTAAGCGCCCGTGCCGTTCGGCGTTCTCCCTCTTGTCCGATGCGCCACTTCTCGACGTGCCAAGGCGGAGAGTCCCGAAGCGCCATGTACAGAGACATCGTGGCTCCAGCGAGAATCCCCAGCCAGAACTTGGCCTGCCCGGCAACGATCGCGCCCGCCACTGAGAGGGCGACGACGAGGCCGCAGGCGCCCCAGAAGACCGGTCGCAGCACTCGGCGCCGCCAGGACTTCGCGAGCCCCTTGAACCGTTGACCGGCGGATCCACCTGCGGCGCGTTGGTTTCTGCTGGCTGTGATCATCGCGAATTCCGCATCGGCAACCCACAACGCCGCCTGTAGACGGGTGTCACCGCCTCCATGTGGGCTCTCCGATTTCTCCTCGCCGCTCCTAGCCACGCTTCATGCGGGTGCCTCGCCTTTGTACGGGTGGAAGGTGACCCGCAGGGACCGCGCCGTCGCAAGCGGACGGGCCGGCGGGCCGCCAACCGGTCTTCGGACCGAGGCATCGCAAGCGAGCCGATGGTTGGCGATGGATCTGCCGCCAAGGCGAGGGAGCAGCCGAGACCGGGACCGAGCCACGAGCGGACGGCACGAGGCGTAACCGCACCCGGGCACCTCAGAGGAGGCGCGCTCGGGATCGCAGGGAGACCGCCCGAGCGCCGGAGACGCGAGCGGTGAGGGCCTGGACGAAGCGGCGGATCTCGCCATAGCGGGGGAGCAGGAAGCCCGCCAGAGCGTCGAGCGCGCGAAGCCGAGGACCTGGAGACGGGTCGGCGTCCGCAAGCCGTACCGACGCCGACGAAGCGGAGCCAGCAGGGCCGCCTCCGGTCGGAGGGGCACGTCCCCCGACGACGATGAGGAGGTGAAACCGCCCGAGCCGGGCGCATAGCAACACGATCGCCGGCCGCTTGACCGGTGCTTCGCCGTGCCCTCCTTCCGACCGCGCGCAATCCGCGCGCATCCGCTCCACACCCTCGACTGGAAGGAGCCGCCGATGACGCACGCGCGTCTTCCGGCCGCCCCTCTCCGGCGGGTGCTCCTGCGGCTCCGAGACAACGAGAGCCTGTCCTGGGA